>MGOD01000112.1:24657-24988 GCA_001795245.1 Chloroflexi bacterium RBG_16_70_13 | reverse complement strand
TCGCCGCTCTCCGATCGCTGGACGCGTCGGCCGGTCGGCGGTACCTCGCCGGCCTCGACGCGGAACGGCTTCGCCTCGACCTCCGGACGATGGCCCTCGAGGGCCACGAGCCGCTCTGGAGCATGGGCGACGACACGCCGACGCCCGGCCACGGGCGCGTCCCGCGGCGGGCAGCCGACCACCTGAAGCAGTCCTTCGCCCAGGTCACGAACCCGCCGATCGACCCCGAGCGGGAGCGACTCGTCGTCGACCTCCGGGTTCACGTGGGACGTCGGCCGGCTCTCCTCGGCGGCCTGCCCCGGCGGGGGAGCTCGGTCCGCGTGGATCGGCC
>MGOD01000112.1:24218-24585 GCA_001795245.1 Chloroflexi bacterium RBG_16_70_13 | reverse complement strand
GATGCGACCTGGGGCGGACCCGCCGATGGGGGCACCGGGCCGGGAGCCCCGGACGGGGACACCGTGCCGGGAGCCCCGGACGGGGACACCGTGCCGGGCGCCGTGGAGGGGCTCGCCGGTGCCCTCGATCGACTGGCGGCCGACGCCGTCCTCGCCGCACGGGATGGCGTGGTCGCGCTCGTCGTGTCCGACCGGCGCTTCGACCTCGACCGGCTGCCGATCCCGTCCGTGCTCGCCGTCGGGACCGTCCACGCGGCCCTCACCGAGGCCGGTCTCCGCGGCCGCACCGACATCGTCGCCGACGCCGCGGACGTCCTCGACGTCCATGCCCTGGCGATGGTCCTGGCCGCCGGTGCACGGGCGGTCC
>MGOD01000112.1:23594-24205 GCA_001795245.1 Chloroflexi bacterium RBG_16_70_13 | reverse complement strand
GTGGCTTGCGATCCGGCTCGCGGCCGAGGTCGCCGGGTCCCGCGGTGCCGAGGAGGTCACGGTCCCGGTCGCGGTCGGCAACCTCCTCGATGCCTTCGAGGCGGGCCTCCGCAAGACCCTCGCCCGGATGGGCATCAGCGCGGTCGCCTCGTACGCCGGCGGGGCGTTCTTCGAGACACTCGACCTGGCCCCGGAGGTCGTCGCCCGGTGCTTCCCGGCGGCGCTCGGCTGGCAGGGGACCGTCGGCTTCCGCGAGCTCGCCGAGCGGCAGCTGGCGCGGCGGGAGCTGGCCGCGGGCATCGAGGCCAAGGCCGTGGCTGCGGCCGCCGCTGCCGTCGCGGCGGCCGGGAACGGCGCCCATGGGGCCCACGAGCTGCGGCTGCCCGATCCCGGCCTCGCCCGCTTCCGGTCGGACGGCGAGCTGCACCTCTTCTCGCCGCGGATCGTGAGCGCGATCCAGGGGCTGGTGGCCGGCACGACTGCAGCGGCCGGCGAGGCCGCGCCAGCCGGCGAGGCGTCGACCTCGAGCTCGCTAGCCACGTACCGGGCCGCCCTGGAGCGCCCCGAGCCGGCCGTCGTCCGCGATCGTCTCGCCATCCGGCCGGCCGCTC
>MGOD01000112.1:22136-23562 GCA_001795245.1 Chloroflexi bacterium RBG_16_70_13 | reverse complement strand
TGCCGCGGCGATCGTGCGCCGGCTGGTCGTGAGCGCGATGAGCGTCGGAGCCCTCTCGCCCGAGGCCCACCAGGTCCTGACGATCGGGATCCAGCGCGCCGGCGGCGCGGCGAACACCGGCGAGGGCGGCGAGGACCCGGCCTGGTACGCACCGGACGCGGACGGCCGGCGACGGGACGCCAAGATCAAGCAGGTGGCGTCCGGGCGTTTCGGGGTGACCGCGACATACCTCGCCCGGGCCGAGCAGCTCGAGATCAAGATCGCCCAGGGCTCCAAGCCCGGCGAGGGCGGCCAGCTCCCGGCCCGCAAGGCGACGGCCTACATTGCCGCCCTCCGGCGGGGCCAGGCGGGCCAGGCCTACATCAGCCCGCCGCCCCACCACGACATCTACTCGATCGAGGACCTCGCCCAGCTCATCGCCGACCTCCGGGCGATCAATCCGTACGCTCGGGTCGGCGTGAAGCTCGTCGCATCGCGCGGGGTGGGCACGGTCGCGGCCGGCGTGGCCAAGGCCGGCGCCGACTACATCCACCTCGCCGGCGGCGCGGGCGGGACGGGCGCTTCACCCCTGAGCTCGATCAAGCACGTCGGCGTGCCCTGGGAGCTGGGCCTCAGCGAGGTCCACCAGGTCCTCCTCTGGAACGGGTTGCGTGACCGGGTCGCCCTCAGGACGGACGGCGGCCTCCAGCGCGGGCGGGACCTGCTCGTCGCGGCGCTCCTCGGGGCGGAGGAGTTCGCCCTGGGCACGGCGGCCCTCATCGCGATCGGCTGCGACATGGCCCGCCAATGCCATCTCGACACCTGTCCGACGGGCATCGCGACCCAGCGGGCCGACCTGCGGGCGAAGTTCGCGGGCACGCCCGGGCAGGTCGAGCGGTTCGCCCTCAACCTCGCCGAGGATCTCCGCCACGAGCTCGCCGCGATCGGCGCCCGATCGGTCGGCGAGATCGTCGGGGAGGCGGCGAGCGTTCTCCGGACGGTCGACGCCGACGACGCGGGGCTGCGGCGTGTCGTCGCGGCGCCATCCTGGCCCGCGGGCCCGGCGCGCCGCGCCGATCCGGCGAGTGCGGGCGCGGACGTCGCCCGGCTGCCATCGTCGCCGCTCGAGACGCGCCTCGTCGCCGCCCTTCGGGGCCACGGCTCGATCCAGCTGGACGGGCTCCGGATCTCGACCGCCGAGCGCTCGTTCGGGGCGGCGCTGACCGGCGAGGTCGAGCGCGGCGCGCTCCGGGTCCCGGTCGCCCTGGGCCTTCGGGGCGCCGCGGGCCAGTCGTTCGGGGCGTTCCTGGGCGCCGGGCTCGAGCTCTGCCTGGCCGGGACCGCCAACGACTACGTGGCCAAGGGCCTCGCCGGCGGGACGGTGATCGTGGCGCCTGATGCGGCCTCGCCGGCCCGGCATCCGACCCTCGCCGGCAACACCTGCCTC
>MGOD01000112.1:21679-22110 GCA_001795245.1 Chloroflexi bacterium RBG_16_70_13 | reverse complement strand
CACGTCGTGGGTCGCGCCGGGATGCGCTTCGCCGTCCGGAACGCCGGGGCGGATGCGGTCGTGGAAGGCGTCGGGCCGCACGGCGCCGAGTACATGACCGGCGGCACGCTCCTCGTCCTGGGTCCGGTGGGACCGAACTTCGGGGCCGGCATGACCGGCGGCCGAGCGTATGTCCTCGATCCCGCGGGGGCCATCCGGGGCCGGATCGACGCCGGCAGCGTGACCGCCCGCTCGCTCCACGACGCCCCGGCGCTGGCCGCCGCCGAGGCGGCCGAGATTGGCCGGCTCCTGCGCCTCCACCGCGACGCCGGATCGACGCTCGCCGCGGGGCTCCTCGCGGACGAGGCCGCAGCCCTCCGCGCCTTCTGGGTCGTTGAGCCGCGCCCGGTGGCGGTCGACGTGGCCGCGACCGACGCGGCCGCGACCGACGC
>MGOD01000112.1:15847-21659 GCA_001795245.1 Chloroflexi bacterium RBG_16_70_13 | reverse complement strand
GCCGGAGGGACGGCCGCGCCGACGGGGATCGCGATCGCGGCGGCCCGCGCGAGCGTGCCCGCAACCGCGACGCAACCGAATCGGCCCCGCACCGCCATCGCGACCGGGGTCTGACCGGTCGCACACTTCGTCCCCAGCGTCCGTGATTGCGCCCGGAGGGCCTTCCATGTTCCAGCCCGATGACACCTCGACTCCCGCGGTTCGCGACGGCCAGATCACGGTCGTGACCTGTGAGGCCTGCGGCTGCCGGCTCCAGCCCGACATCGCCGAGCCCGGCGCCTGGCGCCACTTCGGCGCCCTCGGGGGACGCGATGCGCGCAGCCACCGCGTACCCTGCGTCGAGCTCGCCCACGACGCCCTCGGACGGGCCGCGGTCCTCGCCTGACCTCGCGCGCGGCGGCGCCGGCGCGTCCCCCGGCCCGGCGTCCCGCCGCCGCACCGCGCCTGCCAGTCAGGCCCGCGCCCGCCCGACGCGCCGCCGCGCGACCGTCCGCTCCGTCCCGCCGGCGCCCCGCACCTCAGCCCGCGGGTGCTTCCTCGATGCGGTAGCCGACCCCGCGGACGGCGACGATCGCCGGACCGCCCGCCGCGTCGAGCTTGGCCCGCAACCGGGCCAGGTGCGGCTTCAGCCACAGGAGGTCCGGATCGTGCTCCGCCGGCCAGCCCGCTCGCGCCAGGCGGAGGTGCGGGACGAGATCGCCGCCGGCCCGGGCGAGCGCCTCGAGGAGTCGGTACTCGGTCGGGGTCAGGGTCAGCAGCACCTCCCCGACCCGGGCCTCGTGGCGGCCCGGGTCCAGCGAGATCCCGGCGAAGGCCACGGGCCCGCCGAGGTCGGTCGCCTCGGCCCGGTCGACCCGTCGCATGACGGCCGCGATCCGGGCCAGGAGCTCGGCCCGGCCGAACGGCTTGACGAGATAGTCGTCCGCCCCGATCCCGAGGGCCTTGACCTTCGCGGCCTCGCTGCTCTCGCCCGAGACGACGATGATCGGGGCGGAGCCGGCGGACCGGATCTGGCCGGCGACGGTGAAGCCGTCCGGGCCGGGCATCGCCAGGTCCAGCAGGACGAGGTCCGGGTGCTCCTCGCGGAATCGCCGGACGGCGGTCAGGCCGTCGTACGCAGTGATGACCTGATGGCCCTCCGTGCCGACGAGGGCGTTGATCGCGCCGACCATCGCCGGATCGTCGTCGACGACGAGGATGCGCAGTGGTCGTCCGGGCATCGGTGGGCCTCCCTCGACCGCTTAGACCGCCGCCGCCGCGGGCAGGGCGATGACGAACCGGGCGCCGTGGTCGGCGGCGGGCTCGCACCAGAGGTGGCCGGCCATCGATTCGGCCAGGCGCTTCGCGGCGTACAACCCGATCCCGGAGCCCCGGGCGGTGTGAGTGTCGAGCCGGACGTAGGGCTGAAAGATCCGCTCCCGCCACTCGGGCGGGATGCCGGGCCCCTGGTCCTCCACCCCGATCCTGACGACGCCCTCGGCCATCCGCCAGTCGATCCGGATGTGCGTTCCCGGCGGGGCGTACTTCGTGGCGTTCTCGATGAGGTGCTCCAGGATCTGGCGGAGGCGCGGCGCGTCGGCCACTGCATGGAGGCGGACGCCGCCGCCGAAGACGACCTCGTGGCGGCCGAGGATCGGCGACAGCTCGCGGACGACCTCGTGGACCAGCTCGTCGACGTCGGTCGGGGCGACCTCCGCAGGCTGGTCCGGGATCACCCGGACCGAGGCCAGGATGGAATCGACCAGCCGGTCGAGCCGCTCGATCTGCTCGATGGTCCCGTCGTGCCAGCTCGCCCGCCGGTCGCGCCGTTCCTGGTCGCGCGACGAGCGACCCTCGAGGGGCGGCTCCTCGGCCAGGAGGTCGGCGTACGCCCGGACGACCGCGAGCGGGGTTCGGAGCTCGTGGGTGACGAGGGCGATGACCTCGGTCCGGGCCTCGTCGATCGCCTTGAGCTCGGCCGCCCGCTGCTCGGCCTCCTGCTGCTGGCGGCCCTTCTCGACGATCCCGGCGAGGAGGTCGGCGATCGCGCCGAGCTGGGCGACGTCGGCGTCGGTGAATTCTCGGCGCCGCTCCGTCTGGATGTTGAGGACGCCGACCGTCTGGTCATTCCAGGCCAGGGGCACGGACAGCATGGAGGTGATAAACCGTCGCTGGTCGATGCCGCGAACCCACAGGAACCGCGGGTCGTCCTTGATGTCCGGGATGATCGCCGGCTGGCGGCTCTGGGCGACCCGCCCGGTGACCCCCTCGCCGAACGGCACCCGGGCCCGGCCGATCTGGAAGCGATCGAGGCCGTTCGTCGCGGCGAGGGTCAGGTAGACGCCATCCCGATCAAGGAGATAGAGCGACGAGACGTCGCCGTGGAGGGCGTCGCGGGTCTCGTCGACGACGGTCTCCAGGAGCTCGTCCCAGGTCTGGGCCGTCGTCGCCAGGCGCGCGACGCGATGGAGGAACCGGAGCTGCTCGAGCTGCCCCGCCCCCGCGTCCCGGACCACGTCAGCATCCGCCATGGAGAGCACGATACAAAGGTACGGTCCGCCGTGGGCTCGATCCGTTGCGGCGGGGTCGAACGAACGTTGCGGCTTGGGCTCGGCCGCAACCTCCGGGAGGCTGCATGACCCGATCGAATCCGCTCGCCGGCGAGATCGGCCGCCTGTGGCGGCTCCTCGTCGACGTCCTGGCGGAGCAGGCGGGAGCGGATATCCGGCGGCTCGTCGAGCGAACGAGGCGGCGGGCCGTCCGGGCACGGGCCGGCGACCCGGCCGCGCGGCGAGCGCTCGAGCGCGAGCTCGACGGCCTCGACGACGAGCGGGCCGAGGTCGTCATCCGGGCCTTCCTGCTCCACTTCCGGCTGGCGAACCTGGCCGAGGAGCGCCATCGGGTCCGGGTCCTCGAGGCCCGCGGCCGGCAGGCCCAGCCAGGCGCGACCGACGACACGCTGGCCGGCGTTATCCGTACGCTCCGGGCCGAGGGCCGCTTCCCGGACGACCCCGCGGCCGCCGCGGCCGCCGTCCGCGGCCTCCGCCTCCACCCCGTCCTGACCGCCCATCCGACCGAGGCCCGCCGCCGGACGGCCCTCCAGGCCCTCGGGCGGGTCGGGCGAATCCTCGACGCCCGCGACGATCCGCGGCTCGCGCCGGCGGCCGCCCGGGCCCTCGACGACAAGCTGCGCGAGGAGGTCACGATCCTGTGGCGGACGGCCGAGGTCCGGCCGACCGTCCCGCTCCCGCTCGACGAGGTCCGGACGGCGCTCGTGTTCTTCGACTCGACGTTGTACTCGCTGGTGCCCTCGATCCAGCGGTCGCTCGAGGCGGCCATCGGCAAGGCACCGGTCGCGACCGGACCGGACGAGGAGCCGCTGCCGCCCATCCTTCGTTGGGGCAGCTGGATCGGGGCCGATCGCGACGGCCATCCCGGGGTCACGGCCGAGGTCACCGAGCAGGCCGCCCGGATCCAGGCCGACCACGTCCTTCACGGCCACGAGGCGGTTGCGCTGCGGCTCATGCAGACGGTGGCGGTGACGGTCCCACAGGGGGACCTCGATCGTCTTCTCGTCGCCCGCCTCCTCGACGACGCCGAGACGCTGCCCGAGCTCGACGCCACGCTCCGTCGCCGCTTCCCGGACGAGCCCTACCGCCGCCGGTTCGGGGCGATGGCCGAGCGCCTCCGGCGGACGCGGATCCACCTCACCGGGGCGACGGGCCCGACCGCCGGCCGATACGAACGGGCCGACGAGGTCGTCGGGGAGCTCGCGGAGATCCAGCGCTCGCTGGCTGGCGCCGGTCTCGAGCGGGTCGCTGCGGGCACGGTCCAGGACTTTCGCTGGCAGGTCGAGACGTTCGGCTTCCACCACGCCGAGCTGGAGGTCCGCCAGCACGCCGAGGTCCATCGGGCGGCGGTCCATGCCCTGGCCGCCGGCGCGGACCCGTCGTCTCCCGAGGAGATCGCGCCGGGCGTCTCGCTGGCCGAGATCCTCGAGACGTTCCGGGCGATCGACCGGGTCCGGACCCGGTTCGGACCGGACGCCGCCGGCCGCGTGGTCGTCAGCTTCACCGACGGCCTGGCGGACGTGCTGGACGTCCTGGACCTCGCGGGAGCGGCGATCGGCGAGGAGAGGGCCGCCGAGCTGGATGTGGTGCCGCTCTTCGAATCGGCGGCCTCGCTCGCCGACGCCGGCAAGGTCCTCGGCTCGATCCTCGCCGATGCGCGCTACCGGGCCCACCTCCGTGGCCGCGGCGATCGCCAGGAGGTCATGCTCGGCTACTCGGACTCGAACAAGGAATCCGGGTTCGTGGCGGCGAACTGGCTGCTCTGGCGTGCCCAGGCCGCGCTCGCCGAGGTCGCCGATCGCGAGGGCATCGAGCTGACGCTGTTCCACGGCCGGGGCGGGACCGTGGGACGGGGCGGGGGCAGGCTGGACCGGGCGATCCTCGGCCAGCCGCCGGGCACGATCCGGGGCCGCCTCAAGGTCACCGAGCAGGGCGAGGTCGTGGCGGCCCGCTACGGCCACCCCCAGATCGCACTGCGCCACCTCGAGCTCCTTGCCGGCGCGGTCATCGCCGCCGACGCCCGCCGCCGGGCCGCCGTCCCGGCGTCCGACCAGGCGCTCCTGGGACGACTCGCCACGGCGTCCTCGGTCGCGTACCGAGCGCTCGTCTACGACGACCCGGGGTTCGCTGGCTTCTTCGCCCGGATCACCCCGATCGACGTCCTGACCGAGCTCCGGCTGGGGTCCCGGCCGGCCTCGCGCGAGGTCCGCGGCGCCGAGGACGCGCCGCGAGCGGGCGAGGACGCGCCGGCCATCGACGTCGAACGCCTGCGGGCCATCCCGTGGGGCTTCGCCTGGGCCCAGGCCCGGATCGAGCTGCCCGGCTGGTACGGCCTCGGCGCGGCGGTCGAGGCGCTGGGCGCCACCGAACGCGCGCGGCTCGCCCGCCTCTACGAGATCTGGCCGTTCCTGACCGCCGTCATCGATCACGCCGAGCTGGCCCTGGCCCGGTCCGATCTCGGCGTCGCTCGCCGGTACGCGAGGCTCGCCGCGGCGGCGGGGGACGCGGCGCGCTGGGGCGCCATCGAGGCCGAGCACGAGCGGTCGGTCCGCGCCGTCCTCGAGATCACCGGCCGGAGCCGGCTCCTCGAGCGGTCCCCCGCGATCGCCCGCCAGATCGTCCTCCGCAACCCCGACGTCGACACCCTCTCGGAGCTCCAGGTCGGGCGTCTGGCGCGCCTGCGTGCGCTCCCATCCGACGCCCCGGGCCGCGACGACCTTGAGCGCCTCGTCCGCCTCACCGTCAGTGGGGTCGCGGCCGGCCTGCAGGTCACGGGCTGAGATCTCCGTATTGGAGCCGGAGCGACACCCGACGCCGTCTGTCGCGCCACGCCGGGCTGAGGACAGACGCTAGCAAAGGCTTGACACAGCCTCGATCCGTCGGGCATCATGTTCATGCAGTCCTGAATAGATATTCTCGCAGGGAGCAGAAACTGTGAGGACCTATGGTGCCGGGATCTGGCTCTTCGGCCAGCTCGTCGACCGATACGCTGCGGACGCCTACGGTCCGCCGGTCACCACCGTCGAGGCCATCGAGCGCGCCGCTCGGGTTGAGGGTCTCGCGTGCCTCGACATCAACTATCCGTTCAACCATCCCGACGAGACCGTGGATGACGTGGCCGCAGCCCTCGAGCGGACGGGTCTCCGGGCGATCGCCATCACACCGCACATCTACACCCGGCGGTTCCAGCGGGGCAGCTTCAGCAACCCGGATCCGGCGATTCGGCAAGAGGCCGTCGAGCTCTTTCGGCGAGGAACCGAGAT
>MGOD01000112.1:9598-15816 GCA_001795245.1 Chloroflexi bacterium RBG_16_70_13 | reverse complement strand
CGGGCCAGGATGGCCATGACTACCCCTTCCAGGCCGACCATGCGCAGCTCTGGGAGCTCGAGCTCCGTGGCGTCCGCGAGGTCGTCGAGGCCGACCCGACGATGCAGTACGCCATCGAGTACAAACTCAAGGAACCGCGCGTCCACATGATCTTCAGCACCGCGGCGCGGACCCTGCTCGGGATCGACGAGATCGGTGCCCCGAACCTCGGGATCGTCCTGGACTTCGGCCACTCGCTCTTCGCCAAGGAGACGCCGGCCGACGTTCTCCAGCTCATCCATCGCCGCGGCCGGCTCGTCAGCGTCGAGCTCAACGACAACCGACTCGAGTGGGACGACGACCTGACCGTCGGCTCCGTGCACCTGATCGAATCCCTCGAGTTCCTGTGGGCCCTCCGGCGCATCGGTTGGGACCGCCCGGTGCTCCTCGATCAGTTCCCATTCCGCGAGGATCCTGTCAAGGCGGCTGACATCAGCATTCGTACGCTCGGGGCGATGGAGCGCCTCCTGGACCGGGTCGATCCCGCCGCCCTCGAGGCAGCGCAGGGACGCCAGGACGCCCTCGCCGCCCAGGCCATCATCCTCGAGCAGCTCCTGGGTTTCTCAGCGTCGGTCGACGCGTGAGCGACCCGGCTGAGGTCCAGATGGCCGAGATGCGCGAACGCGCGCGCACGATCCGGGCGCGTGACCTGCGGATGGTCTTCGGCGCCGGGCTCGGTCACATCGGCGGCGAGTTCTCGGCGATCGACATCCTCGTCACGCTGTACTTCGCGGTCCTGCGGATCGATCCAGCCGACCCGACGGCACCCGACCGCGATCGGTTCGTCCTCAGCAAGGGCCATTCGGCGGCGGCGCTCTATGCCACGCTCGCCGAGGCCGGCTTCTTCCCGACCGCGGAGCTCGACGCCTTCATGGCGCCGATGTCCCGGCTCAACGGACATCCGGATCGGAACAAGGTCCCCGGGGTGGAGACGAACACCGGACCGCTCGGCCATGGCCTCCCCGTCGCGGTCGGGATGGCCCTGGCCGCCCGGCTGGACGGGTCGGGCCGTCGAACGTTCGCGCTGACCGGCGACGGCGAGCTCCAGGAAGGGAGCATGTGGGAGGCCGCCATGGCCGCGGCCCAGTTCGGCCTCGACAACCTCGTCGCGATCGTCGACCGGAACGGCCTCCAGCAGGGCGACTTCACCGAACGGACGATGCGACTCGAACCGCTTGCCGACAAGTGGCGGGCGTTCGGCTGGGCCGTGCGCGAGGTGGACGGGCACGACATCGGCGCTATGACCGCGCTCCTGCGGGGCGTCCCGTTCGAGCCGGGGCGCCCGAGCTGTGTCATCGCCCACACCCACAAGGGACAGGGGATCTCGTTCGCCAGGGATCGGGTCGAGTGGCACCACCACGTGCCCACCGCGGACGAGTTCGCCCGGGCGCTCGCCGAGCTGGAGGCATCGGCGTGACCGCCGTCGTGACCCGCGACGAGCTCTTCGACTGCCGCGAGGCGTTCGCTCGGGCGCTGCTCGAGATCGCCGAGGCCGACGCGCGCGTCGTCACCGTGGTGAACGACTCGGTGGGCTCGACCAAGCTCGGCGCCCTGAAACGCCGGTTCCCCGACCGCTTCATCAACGTCGGGATCGCCGAACAGAATCTGGTCGCAGTCGGCGCGGGGCTCGCCAACGGCGGCAGGATCCCGTTCGTCTGCGGCGCATCGCCCTTCCTGACCGGGCGGGGGCTCGAGCAGATCAAGGTCGACGCGGCGTACTCGAATGCGAACGTCAAGCTCGTCGGTGTGAGCAGCGGGCTCGCCTACGGCGAGCTTGGCCCGACGCACCACTCGATTGAGGACCTGGCCTGGACCCGGGCGATCGCCAATCTCACCGTCGTCGTCCCAGCGGATCCGAACGAGACGGCCCAGGCTGTCCACGCGGCACATGCCGCGGTGGGGCCCTACTTCCTCCGGACGAGCCGGATGCCGGTGCCGACGGTTCACCGCCCGGACTACGAGTTCAGGGTAGGCCGGGCGGCGCTCCTCCGCGACGGGACGGACGTGACCATCATCGCGAACGGCGTGCTGGTTTCGCGCGCCGTCGACGCCGCGACGCTCCTGTTCGGCGACGGAATCTCGGCCCGCGTCCTGAACATGGCGACGCTCAGCCCGATCGACCGCGAGGCGATCGTGGATGCGGCCCGCTCGACCGGCGCCATCGTGACGGCGGAGGAGCACACGGTCCGCGGCGGGCTCGGTGGCGCCGTCGCCGAGGTCGTTGTCTCGGAGCACCCGGTGCCGATGCGGATCCTGGGCGTGCCCGGGGTGTTCGCCCCGACCGGGTCCGCCGAGTTCCTCCTCGACCACTTCGGGCTCAACGCGGTCGGCATCGCCGCGGCTGCCCGCGACCTCGTGGCGGGGCGGCGACGATGACGGACCCCTTCATCCTAGCCATCGACCAGGGGACGACGAACACGAAGGCGATCCTCGTCAACGCGGCGGGAGCGGTCGCTGCCGAGGCGTCCGTCCGTGTGCAGCTCGAGTTCCCCCGACCCGGCTGGGTTGAGTGCGACGCGCGGGCGCTGTGGCAGACAGTCCAGGCCGCTGCCGGCACCGCGCTCGCGAAGCTGGATCGTCCGACCGTCGCCGCGATCGCGGTGGCGAACCAGCGCGAATCGGTCGTCGCCTGGGACCGCCGGACCGGCGAGCCGCTCGGACCGTGCATCAGTTGGCAGTGCCGACGCACCGCATCGGCCTGCGACGAGCTCCGGGAGCGAGGCCACGAAGCCCGCCTTCGGCAACGCACCGGCCTGAGCATCGACCCGACGTTCTCGGCGACCAAGGCCCGCTGGCTGCTCGACCGGATCGAGGACGCCGACGCCCGTACCCGCCGCGGCGAGCTGTGCCTCGGCACGGTGGACAGCTGGATTCTCTGGAACCTGAGCGGCGGCGCGACGTTTGCCACGGACCTGACGAACGCCTCGCGGACGCAGCTGCTCGACCTGGACCGGCTGGCGTGGGACCCCGAGCTCCTGGATCTTTTCGGCATCCCCGAGCCGGTGTTGCCGGGCATCCGCGGATCGAGCGCCCGGCTCGGTAGCGTCGCTGACGGGAGCACGATCCCGGCGGGCATCCCGATCGCCGCGGCGATCGGGGACTCCCACGCTGCCCTCTTCGGGCACGGAGGTCCCGAGCCGGGGGCGGTCAAGGCGACGTACGGCACGGGTACGTCGCTCATGGCCCCGATCGAGCACCCGGTCCGGGCCGCCGACCTGACGACGACGATCGCGTGGTCCATCGAGCCTCCCGATCGTGCCGGTCAGATCGAGGCACGCTACGCGCTCGAGGGCAACATCACGGCCACGGGCGCGGCGCTCGAGTGGGTCGCCTCGCTGCTCCGCCTGCCCGGTGGCGAGGAGGAGCTCACCCGTCTCGCCGCGACCGTCGAGGACAGCGCGGGGGTGTGCCTCGTCCCGGCCTTCGCCGGGCTGGGCGCGCCGTACTGGGACGCCGACGCCAGGGGATCCATCACGGGGATCACCCGCGGCACCACATCGGCGCATCTCGCGCGGGCGGCCATCCACTCGATCGCCTGCCAGGTGCGCGATCTGCTCGATGTCCTCCTCGCCGCAAGCCCGACCCAGCCGATGCAGCTCCTCGCCGATGGAGGCGCAATGCGCAGCGACATGCTGGCGCAGACACAGGCCGATCTCCTCCGGCTGCCCGTCTGGCGAGCCCAGTCCGGTACTCTCGCCGCCCTCGGGGCGGCGTACCTGGCTGGGCTCGCAACGGGTCTGTGGGCATCGGTCGATGACATCCGGCGCCTGCCGCGGCGGTACGACCGGTTCGAGCCCGGGGCGGACCCGGGGGCCATCGAGGCCACGTATCGCGCCTGGCGGGCAGCGGTGAGGCGGACGCTGAGCCGGCCCGAGGCGGGACGAACGACCGTCGGGACGGAGGCCTGACAGATGGCCCGTCTCGATGAGCTCCGCCTCATGACCCGCGTCGCGCGTCTCTACCACGAGAGTGGCCTGAAGCAACCCGAGATCGCAACCCGCCTGCGCCTGTCCCAGCCGAAAGTGTCTCGCCTGCTGAAGCAGGCGCTCCAGGAGGGCATCGTCCGGATCACCGTGCGGGTGCCCAGCGGCACGCACCCGGATCTCGAGGAACGACTCCAGGCGGAGTTCTCGCTCGCGGATGCGGTCGTCGTGGACGTGTCGTTCGACGATGACGACCAGGTCGCCCATGAGCTCGGGGCGGCGGCGGCCTACTATCTCGAGTCGACCGTCCAATCGGGCGACGTCATCGGGATCTCCTCCTGGAGCGCCACCCTCCTCGCGATGGTCGATGCGCTTCACCCCGTGAGCGGTGTGCGTGACACCCGCATTGTCCAGATCCTGGGCGGCGTGGGCGATCCGGCAGCGGCCGGCCACGCGACCCACCTGATCCGGCGACTCGCCGAGCTCGTCCATGGCGTGGGTGAGTTCCTCCCCGCACCCGGCGTGGTCGGCTCGGCCGAGGCACGCCGCGTGCTCCTCGAGGATCCCTTTGTCGCGAGCGCCATCGCGCTGTTCGATCGGGTGTCCGTGGCCTTCGTCGGGATCGGGGCGGTGCAGCCTTCCGGCCTCCTGGCTCGGAGCGGGAACGTCTTCTCATCCGAGGAGCTGGCAGGCGTTCGACGCCTCGGAGGCGTCGGCGACATCAGCCTCCGCTTCGTGTCCGCCGCGGGGCAGCCGATCGAGACACCGCTCGACGAGCGGGTCATCGGCATCGAGCTCGAGCAGCTCCGGCGAATCCCCCGCTCCATCGGCGTCGCCGGCGGCCCGCGGAAGGTCGCCGCGATCCGGGCCGCCCTCGTCGGCGGCTGGTTGAACGGGCTGATCACCGACCGCCACACGGCCGAGCGGCTGCTGGGCGACCGCCCGGTCGACGACCCGGTCGCGGACGGGCTCGTGGGGGCCGACGCGTGAGGCGGTTGCTAGGGCTCGCGCTGGTCGCTGCGATCGTGGGCTACCTCGGCTGGCCGTACGCCGTGACGATCGTCTCGATCGAAGATGACGGGGCCCAGGCGGGCACGTTCGATCCAGCCGCCTACGTCGACGGCGTGTGGGAGCGTCTCGAGAGCACGATCCGCGATGAATCCGTCGATCTCGCCTCGATCCTCGGCGCGATGCGACCGAACGAGACGGGTTTCGCCCAGAAGGACGAACTCACGACCGTCGCCGAGGAGTTCGGGCTCATGACCGCCGGCGAGGCCCATGTCTACATGGTCCGGGCGACAGGCACCGTCACCGCCGTGGCTGCGGACACGAGCCTCGGCACGCTCGAGCTGTCGGTGGAGGGGTACGAGGGCCCCGTCGTGGTCGAGGTCTACATCGGGCCGCGGATTCCGAGCGACGAGTCGTCGATCCGCGATGCGGTCGGGTTCATCAGCTTCGGCGACTTCCGCGAGCAGACGGAGTACGGCAAGGTCGCCTCGGAGATCAATCGGCGCGTCAGCGAGGCCCTGTCATCGCTCGATCCCGCGCAGCTCGACGGCGCGAGGATCCGGCTGTTCGGGGCGATGACGATCCGGACCTTCAACCTCGTCGAGATCGACGTCCGCCAGGTCAGCGTCGTCCCGCTCTGGATCGAGATCGAATGACCGCCGAGTCGCGGGCAGGAGCCGTCTCCGGGCTGACAGCCGCAGCGCCGATCCCCGGCGTCGCCGCGAGCGCGCCCGACGTGATCATGCGCGCCGAGCACGTCACGAAGGTCTTCCCGGGCACGACCGCCCTCGATGACGTCACGCTCGACGTCCATCGGGGCCGGGTGAACGTCCTCGTCGGCGAGAACGGGGCGGGCAAGTCGACGCTCATGAAGATCCTGGCGGGCGTGGAGACCCCCACGAGCGGTCGCGTCCTGCTCGACGGCACGGAGGTGCGGCTGACCTCGCCGCTCGACGCCGCCCGGCAGGGCGTCGGGATGATCTACCAGGAGCTGAACCTCTGCCCCAACCTGAGCGTCGTCGACAACATCTTCCTCGCGCGTGAGGTGGTCCGGCGTGGCTTCATCGACCGGCGTGACGAGCGCGAGAAGGCCCGCGAGCTGATCCAGCGGCTCGAGCAGGACATCGATCCCGACATCCCGGTCTCGCGGCTTCGCGTCGGCCAGCAGCAGATCGTCGAGATCGCGCGGGCCATCGCCCAGGACATCCGGGTCCTGATCATGGACGAGCCCACCTCCGCGCTCAGCAC
>MGOD01000112.1:0-9588 GCA_001795245.1 Chloroflexi bacterium RBG_16_70_13 | reverse complement strand
TGTTCCGCGTGATTCGCGACCTGAAGTCGCGCGGCGTCTCGATCATCTACATCTCGCACAAGCTCGAGGAGCTCCTCCAGATCGGCGATTCGATCGCGGTCCTCCGCGACGGCCGGCTGGTGGCCCACGACGTCGCCACCGACAAGGACGTCCCGTGGATCATCGAGCGGATGGTCGGGCGGAAGCCGGCCAGCCTCTTCGCCCGCCGCGATCACGAGGTGGGCGAGGTCCTGCTCGAAGTCCGTGACCTCACGCTCCCGCGAGTCGGCGCCGGGTACGTGGTGGACCATGTCTCATTCGACCTGCGGGCCGGGGAGATCCTCGGCCTCTACGGGTTGATGGGCGCCGGGCGGTCCGACCTGCTCGACTGCCTGGCGGGCGCCCGGCCCGAATCCACCGGCAGTATCCGCCTCGACGGGCAGCGAGTGACCGGGGCCACCGTCGCCGACCGGATCGCGACCGGACTCGTGCTGGTGCCGGAAGACCGACAGCGGGACGGGCTTGTGCCGACGATGTCCGTCGGCAACAACATGCTCCTCGCCAGCCTCGGGCGGTACGTCGATCGGCTGCTGCTCGTTCGGAAGAAGGAGCGGGCGGCCGTCGACGGGCTCGTCAAGGACCTGCGCATCCGGGTCTCGAGCCCCGATCAGCCGATCACCGCTCTGAGCGGTGGCAACCAGCAGAAGGTCATCGTAGCCAAGGGGCTCCTGACGGCGCCGCGGGTCCTCCTGCTCGACGAGCCGACGCGCGGGATCGACGTCGGCGCGAAAGCCGAGATCTTCCAGATCATGAGCAGTCTCGCGGAGCGGGGCTTCGGCGTGCTCTTCGTGTCATCGGAGCTGAAGGAAGTCCTGGCGATGTCAGATCGAATCCTCGTCCTTTCGAAGGGGTCGATCACCGGCGAGTTCCTGCGTGAAGAAGCGACGGAGCGGGCCCTCGTCGCCGCGTCGTCGATCGGCCATGGCCCCGCGCCGATCACCCACGAGCGAGCGGACGGAGGGCGCGAGCATGGGTATGTCTAGGAGCACCGTCGTGGCCCGCGTCCAGCGAGCAAGCGGAATGGAGATCCTGGAGTTCCTTCTCCATGGTCGGGCGTTCATCGCGCTGATCGTCGTGGTGGCCGTATTCACGGCGCTCTCGCCGCAGTTCCTTACCGCCGGGAACATCGTGATCATGTCGAAGCACGTCGCGATCAACGCGCTCCTCGCCATCGGCATGACGTTCGTGATCCTTACTGGCGGGATCGACCTCTCCGTCGGATCGATCGTCGGGTTGACGGCGATGATCGCGGGCGGCCTGGTCAACGAGGGAATCGCCATCGAGGCCCTTGGCGTGATCGTCTACCCCCACACCTGGGCGATCCTGATCATCTCGATGGCCGTCGGAACCCTGATCGGCGCGTTCAGCGGCCTGATCATCACCCGCTTCGGCGTCGCCCCGTTCATCACTACGCTCGGGATGCTCTACGTGGCCCGGGGGCTCGCCGGCCTGCGGAACGACGGCCAGACATTCGCGAACCTTGTCGGGCGGGCCGAGCTTAGTAACACCGGGTTCGAGCGCCTCGGTGCCGGCGAATTCCTCGGGGTCAACTACTCGATCTGGCTCATGGTCGTCGTCGCCCTCGTGGCCGTGGTCGTGACGACCCGGACGCCGTTCGGCCGCCACATCTACGCGATCGGGGGCAACGAGCGGTCGGCCGAACTGTCCGGCGTGCGGATCCGGCGAACAAAGCTGGCTGTCTACATGATCAGCGGCTTCTGCGCCGCTCTGGTCGGTTTGATCATCGCATCCCAGCTGGTCGCGGCCCACCCGGCGACCGGCCAGACGTTCGAGCTCAACGCGATCGCTGCGGTGGTCCTCGGTGGAACGTCGCTGGCCGGCGGTCGCGGCAGCATCGGCGGAACGCTGATCGGCGCGTTCGTCATCGGCGTCCTCAGCGACGGGCTCGTCCTCGTCGGCGTGTCCTCCTTCTGGCAGCAGGTCGTCAAAGGCGCAGTCATCGTCCTCGCGCTCGTGGTCGACCAGCTGCAGGCGCGCATGCAGGAGCGGATCGCACTTCAGCAACAGGCGCACGCCGAGGCCGCACCCGCTGCGCTCGGTTGACGCCTCCCGTGCCGTCAAGACGCGAAAGGAGAGTGGGATTCGATCAGCAGGAGTCGTCAATTGCCACGTACGGCAAGCACCAAAGTGTGAATGGTGGAGGGTCGCATGAGCGATAAGAGAACTGCAGGACTCCGGGCGCTGGGGATCATCCCCGTCCTGGTCCTCGCCGCCTGCTCGACGGGAGCATCACCGTCGGCGTCGGCCCCGGCGTCGGCACCGGCGTCGGTCCCGGCATCAGAATCACCGACCTCCGAAGCCGGGGGCCTGGTCTGCGTCATCGTGCCGCCGGTGGAGAACCCGTTCTTCGGCGCGATGCAACAGATCGCCGCCGACAAGGCGGAGGAACTCGGCTACACGACGTCCCGACTCGTGCACGACGACGACGCCAACAAGCAGCTCGAACTGTTCGAGAGCTGCATTGCCCAGGATGCGAAGGCGATCATCCTCGACAACGCCGGGGCGGACGCCTCGGTTGCTGCCGTGCAGAAGGCCAAGGACGCCGGGATCCCGAGCTTCCTTGTCGACCGGGAGATCACCCAGGAGGGCGTCGCTGCCGCCCAGATCGTCTCGAACAACTTCCAGGGCGCAACGATCCTGGCCGAGTACTTCGTCGAGCTCATGGGCGAGGAAGGCACCTA
This sequence comes from Chloroflexi bacterium RBG_16_70_13, assembly GCA_001795245.1. Classification (GTDB taxonomy): domain Bacteria; phylum Chloroflexota; class Limnocylindria; order Limnocylindrales; family CSP1-4; genus UBA5189. The sequence continues at coordinate 6,847 of MGOD01000112.1, read as the reverse complement.
CATCGAGCTTACGGGCAAGGACACCGACACGAATGCTCATGTCCGCTCGGACGGATACCACGATGTCATCGACCAGATCCCGGGCATGGAGATGGTCGCCCAGCAGACAGCCAACTGGAGTCAGACCGAAGGGTTCGACGTCATGGAGACGCTTCTCCAGGAGCACCCCGATGTCAAGGGCGTCATCGCCGGCAACGACACCATGGCGCTCGGCGCCCAGGCAGCCCTGATTGCTGCGGGGAAGACGGACGTCATCGTCGTGGGCTTCGACGGCAGCGACGACGCGATCCAGTCGATCATCAATGGCGAGCTGAAGGCCACCTCGCTCCAGCCCGTCGCCGAGATGGCGATCCAGGCGGCGATCCAGGCCGATCTCTACATCCGGACCGGGAGCACCGGCGAGCCCGAGAAGCAGTCCATCGACATGGTCCTGCTGACCCCGGAGAACGCCTGCCAGTACGAGAAGTTCGCGCCAAAGGAGGGTGCGGGAGCCTGTTGATCTAGCACTGAACGCTTGCGAGCGTTCAGTGACGGAGAAGGAGGCCGAACGTTGCCGCAAGCGCGGCGACACGGCCCCCTTCTCCGGGGCCGAGAGATCGCGTGAGCCGGCTTGGCAAGGCACTGCTCCTGCGGTCTTGAGAACCCACCACATCCTCGCATACGAGCGGGACCGCGCCACGCGGTCCCGCTCTTCTTCCGCGCCACTGGAACGGCGCCCGTTCCGACCGGCACCGATCGCCGATGGCGCCAGCCAACCCGTCGTGGCAATCGGGGCCGGCAATGACATCTCGTCCGGCGTGGCGCCGGATCCGTCCGCCGGGTCGCCGGGCGACTGTGACCCCTGACCCAACGCGGAGGCGGGTGAGCCTGGACCTAGCCCGATTCCGGCCTGAACGACCGTGGGCCGGGACCTGTGGCCGCCAGAGCCGATCGACGGTGGCGCGGGCCTGGTCGCACCGCGGCACTCCGTGCCTAACGGCGCTCACGGGCCCGACCCGGCGTCATCTCCACTGGAATCGGCAGCGAACGCCGTGGGGCGGTCGGACGGATCAGTCGCGGATCGGGGAACCAAGCGGCACTGCGCGAGGCGCCGCCGCGTGCGGTGGCCACCACCAGGCCCCGGCGGCGCCGACGACGGTCCATGCCCCGGGACCACCGATGACGCCGGTGCGCTCAGGGAGACCAAGGACCGAGAGGTCAGCGCCGCCTGGGAGGGCGTCCACGACACGACGCATCGGAGCCATCCGCTCGGCGCTGGCATGCGGGACGACCACGAGCCGGCCGGCCCAGCCGAACCCGGCGACATAGCCGTCGCGGGTCCACGTCCGCTCGCCAAGGGCCATCGCCCCGGCGCTGGCCCCGGCCACGACGGCACCGCCGGCCCGTGCGGCCTCGACGCTCCGCCAGGCCGGCGTGCCGGCGAGGATCTTGACGACGGCGTCCGGATCGCCGCCGGGAAGGTAGACGAGATCGGCGCGCGCGAGGCGGTCCACGACGTCCGGATCGGCGGCGGACGCGGCGTCGACGACCCTGGCATGTCGGACGTCGATCGGTCGCGCGTCGGGGCCGGCGGCGACTTGCTGCAAGGCCGAGGATCCCGCCGCGAAGGCGGCCTCCGGGCGGTGGCGTGCGACGGCCGTCGTGAGCAGCTCGACCCGGACCGTGGGCGTGCCCGCCGCAGCGTCGCGCGCGGCCCCGGAGTGCCTGTTGGCCGCGACCGTCGCGAGCTCGAGCAAGCGGCGCAGGAACGGCTCGTCGCCGGCCAGGAACTCGCCGCCGCCGTGGAGGGCGAGCGGCCCGATCACCGGTCCCGCTGTTCCGGCGGCGTGACGTCCTTCATTGGCCGGGGCTGGTCTGGGCCATCGACCGAGCCGTCGACCGAGCCGTCGACCGAGCTGTCGACCGAGCTGTCGACCGCATCGCGGCCGGGCCCTCGTGGCCGCCCGAGGAGCCGATCGATGCCGTCGCGGAGCGTCACGAACGGCGCGAGGTAGGCGACGATGAGGATGGGGACGAGGAACGCCGCCGGGGCGCGCATCACGGCGACCGCGGCCCCGAGGACCCAGACCCCGACGAAGTACGCGGCCAGCGACTCGCGAGACCAACCGGCGATCATGAGCCGCCGGGTGGGAATGAGAACGAGGAGCGCGACGAGCCCGAGGAGCAGGACCGTGGTGGGGGACATCGGGCCGATGGTACGCGGCCACCGGCTACGATGCGGACCCATGTCCCTCGGCCACCTGATCTCCGCTGGCCTCGGCCGGCTCACGGCCTGGATCACCCGCTGGGGCGGCGTCCTGCCGCTCCTGGCGGCCGAGTTCATCCTCTGGACCGGATTCGGAGCGCTCCTGCCGGTGATGCCGCTCTACTTCACCGAGCATGGCGTCGACATCGCCTACCTCGGCGTCGTCATCGCCGCCTGGCCCGCGGCCAGGCTGTTCACCGAACCGGTCTTCGGCTACCTCGCCGACCGCACGGCCCGGGTGCCGCTCATGGTCGTCGGGCTCCTCGTCGCCGCCGCGTCGGTCGGGGCGATGGTCCTGTGGGCCTCGCCGATCGCCTTCGTCGTCCTCCGCGCGGCCTCGGGCCTGGGCACGGCGATCTACGACCCTGCGGCGCGCGGCTACCTCAACGACGCCGCCCCGGAGGGCCGCCGGGGCGAGGTCTTCGGCCTGTACAGCTCGGCCCAGATGGGCGGCATCCTGTTCGGCCCGGCAATCGGCGGGATCGGGACCTCGATCGTCGGCTCGTTCAGCTTCGTCCTCCTGCTCTCGGCCCTCACGACCGTCCTGGCCGCGGTGGCGGTCGGACTGCGAGTCAGAGAGCAGCCGCGGACGGGCCTCGAGGGGCCGCGTCGCGAGCGGCAGGGCGCCCCGGGGTCGGCCCTGGCCGAGTTCCCGCCCGAGATGGCGGGCAGCCGCGAGGAGCGGCCCCGTGGCGCCTGGAGCCCGACGTCGCTCCGGAACCGCTTCATCGCCGCGGCCATCCTCGTCAATCTCGCCGGCTATTTCGGGGGCGGGCTGTACGAGACGATCTGGGCCCTCTTCGTCGTCGATCGAGGCGGCAGCGTCGAGCTCGTCGGCTTGACGTTCGCGATCTTCGGTCTCGTGACCATCCTGCTGTCGCCGTACGGCGGCCGCGTTGTCGATCGACGCGGGCCCTTCCCGTTCATCGTCTTCGGGATCGTCGTCATGGTCGCGATGATGGCCAGCTATCCGTTCGTCAGCGAGCCGAGCCTGTACGTGGCGATGGTCGCCCTCGAAGCGGTCGGCTTCTCGTTCCTCGGGCCGGCCACCTACCTCGTCATCGCCCGAGGAACGCCGGCGGGTCGATCCTCGACCGCCCAGGGCATCGTCGGCGCGGCCGGCACGATCGGCACGATCGTGGCCTCGGTCCTTGCCGGGGTTCTCGCGGCGACCGACCTGTCCGCGCCGTTCTTCCTGGGTGCGGCGGTGGCGTCGGTTCTGCTGGTCGTCACGATCATCGTGGCCGGCCGGGCCCTGATGACGGCGGCTCCGGAACGCGATCCGGTCGGCGAGCCGGCCGCCGTGAGCTGAGGCGGGCCAACGTCGACGGTCGCGGTCGAGATGACGCCGCTGATCGCCCCGTGACAGTTCGACGGCAGCCGGCTACAATGCGAGGTCGCGGGGTGGAGCAGCGGCAGCTCGTCGGGCTCATAACCCGAAGGTCAAGGGTTCGAATCCCTTCCCCGCAACCAACACCGCATCCACCGCAGAACCCCGGCCCCGACCAGCCGGGGTTCTCCTTTTCCGACGGAAGCGTCCGCCGAGACGGCGCGTGGGAGCCGATCCGGGCACTCGCCGGGCCGGGGAATGGGAGCCTAGCGGCTCATGTTCCGGTAGCGGCGGACCCCGAGGGGCAGGGTGATGGCAATGATCACGATGGCCCAGACGATCGTGACGAGGACCGGCTCCTCGGCCGGCAGGCCGGTCCCGACAAACGGATTTGGGTTGCCCCACAGCTCACGAGTGGCTGCGGTCAGCGTGCTCGTCGGGTTCCACTCGGCGATCGGCTGCAGCCAGTCCGGCAGGGTCGACGGCGGGACGAAGACGTTCGAGATGAACGTGATCGGGAAGAGGACCGTGAACCCCACCTGCTGGGCGACCTCGACGCTTGGCACGCCGAGCCCGAGCAAGACCCCGATCGAGGACATCGCGAACGCAAACAGGAGGAGGAGCGCGATGCCAGCGAGCAACTCCGGGATGCCCGTGTTGAGCTTCCAGCCGACGACGAAGCCGGAGACCATGAGGACGACGAGGATGCCGGCGTTGTAGACGACGTCGGACGCCATCCGGCCACTGAGGACCGCAGTCCGCGCCATCGGCAGCGACCGGAACCGGTCGAGAAGGCCCTTGTGGATGTCGTCGGCCATGCCGATCGCCGTCGTCGCCGCGGCGAAGACGATCGTCTGGGCGAAGATCCCGGGCATGAGGTACTCGCGATAGCTGCCGCCACCCGGCAGGGGGATCGCGCCGCCGAAGACGAACGCGAAGAGCACCACGAACATGATCGACTGGAGGATCGCGAAGATCGCGAGCTCCGGGATCCGCGGGATCCGCTTCAGGTTCCGCCAGGTGACGATGAGCGTGTCGGCCAGGATCCGGTTCATGCCGCGGCCCCCGGCCCCGCGGTCTCCCGCGCATCGTCCTCGGCGCCGTGCCCGGTGAGCGTCAGGAAGACGTCATCGAGCGTCGGCCGCCGGAGGGAGATGTCGTCGATGACGACCCCCGCGAGGTCAAGGTCGCGGACGATCTCTACGAGCTTCGCCGTGCCGCCGGTCGCGGGGACGGTCAGCTTGCGGGTGTGCTCGTCGAGGGTCCACTGACCGGAGCCGTCTCGGGCCAGGACCTCCTCGGCTCGCGGGAGGTCGGCCCGGTCATGGACGACGACCTCGATTCGTTCGCCCCCGACCTGCGACTTCAGTTCGTCGGCAGTACCCCGGGCAATGATCCGGCCGTGGTCGATGACGGCGATCGAATCGGCGAGCTCGTCGGCCTCCTCGAGGTACTGCGTCGTGAGGAGCAGGGTGACGCCCTCCCGGACGAGGCTTCGGATGACGTCCCACATGCCGAGCCGGCTCCGCGGATCGAGCCCGGTCGTGGGCTCGTCGAGGAAGAGCAGGCGCGGCCGACCGATGAGGGCGCTGGCGAGGTCGAGGCGGCGGCGCATGCCGCCCGAATAGGTCTTGACGACCCGGTCGCCGGCGTCGGTGAGGTCGAACTGCTCCAGGAGCTCCCCGGCCCGGCGGGTCGACTCGCCCGACGGCAGCTGGTAGAGCCGCCCGAACATCCAGAGGTTCTCGCGGCCGGTCAGGTTCTCGTCGACGGCCGCGTACTGGCCGGAAAGGCCGATGACCGAGCGGACCTCCTGGGCCTGGCGGACGACGTCGAAGCCCGCCACTGTCGCCCGACCGGCGTCCGGCCGAAGCAGGGTGGCGAGGATCCTGACCGCCGTGGTCTTGCCCGCGCCATTCGGGCCGAGGAGCCCGACGACGGTGCCCTGCTCGACCTCGAGGTCGACGCCGTCGAGGGCGCGGACCTCCGAGCTGCGAGTTCGATAGACCTTGACCAGGCCCTCGGCCGTGATCGCGCGCATGGAACCTCCGGGCCGCGGGGGCAGGGAAGAGTGGAGGGGCGGGAGCCCGGAGTATACGAGGCGGCCCGATCTCGACGCCTCCCGGACGCCGGCGCTACTCCCAGCGGAACGTCCGGACCGCCAGGACCGCGGCGCCGAGGCCCCAGGCCACCAGCACCACGACCGGCCCGAGGACGTCGATCGGCGTCCCGAGGGCCGCCCGGAAGAGGTCGGAGAGCGCGCTCGCCGGAAGTGCCCGGGCGATCGCCTCGACCGGTCCCGGCAGGCGGTCGACCGGGAGGACGACGCCGCCGACGACGAGGCAGGCGAAGAACAGCCCGTTGGCGAGCGCCAGGGTCGCCTCGGCACGGAGGGTGCCGGCAAGCAGGAGGCCGAGGCCGGCGAAGACGACGGTGCCGCCCGTGATAGCCGCCGCGAAGAGCAGAATCGAGGAGGTCGCCGCGGGTCGCCATTCGAGGAGGGCCGCCGCAACGGCGAGGAGGACGGCGACCTGGAGGAGCTCGAGCGCGAGCACGGCGACGACCTTGGCGGCGACGAGGCCCCAGCCGGGAAGCGGGGCTCCGCCGAGGCGCTTCAGGACCCCGTAGCTCCGCTCGAAGGCCGTCACGATCCCGAGGCTGACGAGGCCGCTGGCGATGACGGCGAGGGCGAGCGTGCCGGGGACCAGGAAGTCGACCGGTCGCCCGGCGATCCCCGGGACCGCCCCGACGGTTGCGAAGAACACGAGGATCCCGGCCGGGATCACGATGGTCACCAGGACGTTCTCGCCGCGCTGGGCCGTGAGCCGCAGCTCGTGGCCGGCGAGGGCTGCGACCGCACGCAGCGGTGCCGCCGGCCGGCTCACGCGACGGCCTCGACGTCGCGGTCCCCGGTCAGCTCCAGGTACCGTTCCTCGAGGGTCGCCGCCGCCGCCCGGAGCTCGACGAGCTGGACCCCGGCGCGGGCACACCAGGTCGCGAGCGCGGCCACGAGATCCGGACCCGGCGACGCCCCGTCGACGCGGTATGAGCCAGTCCCGTCGCCAGGTTCCGCGACCGGCCTCGCCGTGGCGGCCACCGCGGCGAGCGACAGCGACAGGTCCCCGAGCTCGCTCGGCGCGAGCGCCCTGGCGAGCCGGAACCGGAGGCGCGGCAGCGCGCCCGCGGCGCCCTCGCCGGGCGTGCCCTCCTCGACGATCCGACCGCCGTGCAGGATCGCGACCCGGTCCGCGAGGCGCTCGACGTCGGCCAGG
>MGOD01000111.1:18855-19681 GCA_001795245.1 Chloroflexi bacterium RBG_16_70_13 | reverse complement strand
GAGCTCTACGCGGCTGCCGCCTCGTCCTGCCGCGCAGAGGCAGTCAGACCAGGCGCGCGAAGAGCTCATTGGAGAGCAGGCGGCCGCGAGTGGTGAGGACGATCCGCTGGTCCGGCGTGACCTCCAGGAGCTCGGCGGCGAGGGCCCAGCCGAACTGCTCGGCGAGGGGCGGTTCTAGCATCGCCGCCGTCGGGATGCCCTTCGCCATCCGAAGGCCGAGGATGACCCGCTCGGCGGCCACGGTCATCGGGTCGACAGCCTCGTGGCCACCCGGCGGCAGGCTCGGCCGGCGTCCGTCGGCCGGCGCCAGCGCCTCGAGGTAGGCGTCCAGGCGCGCCGCGTTCCAGCGCCGGATGGCCCCATCGAAGGCATGGGCCCCGGGCCCGACGGCCTCGTACGGGCGCCGCTCCCAGTAGGCCAGGTTGTGCCGGCTCGGATGACCGGGGCGGGCCCAGTTGCTGATCTCGTAGCCGTCGAAGCCCGCCTCTGCGAGGCGATGGACGGCGTGGTGGTACATCGCCGCGGCCCGGTCTTCGTCCTGGCCGGCGCGCGCGGCGTCGCGCCAGCGGCGGGCGCCGCGGGCCGTCGGCAGGTGGTCCCCCAGGAGGCCCGTCAGGCCCTCGGCCTCGGGATCGTCGAGGGTCAGCGCGTAGAGCGAGAGGTGGTCCGGCGCCAGCTCGAGCGCCCACTCCAGCGTCGTCATCCAGCCGTCGACCGACGCGCCCGGGACGTCGTAGAGGAGATCGACGCTCAGCGACGCGACCCCGGCGGCCCGCGCCTCCGCGACGGCGTCCGCCACGTCGGCCGCCCGGTGACGTCGGCCGAG
>MGOD01000111.1:17009-18818 GCA_001795245.1 Chloroflexi bacterium RBG_16_70_13 | reverse complement strand
TACGACAGCCGGGTGACGCCGGCCGCCACGAGCGCCGCGGCGTCGCCCCGGTCGTCGGGCCCAGGATTCGCCTCGAGGGTGATCTCGGCATCCTCGACCAGGCCGTACCGCTCGCCGACGAGGCGGATCAGCCCGGCGACGGCGTCCGCCGACAGGAGCGATGGGGTCCCGCCGCCGAGGTAGAGGGAGCCGAGGGCGGGACGCTCTGCAGTTCCCGGGCGGCCCCAGCGCGCGTCGAGGGCGTCGGCCCGGAGGCCGAGCTCGCGGCGAACCGCGCTGAGGTAGGCCGCAACCCGGCTGTCGGGGCCGCGGGCGGCCGCCCCTGCGACGACGACGAAGTCGCAATACGGACAGAGCGAGATGCAGAACGGAACGTGGACGTAGAGCGCCTCGGGCGGGGCGGGCGCCGAGACCAGGGCCGACCAGTCCCCACCCACCGCCCCGGAACGACCGTCAGCGTTCGCGGCCGGTGTCCCGGCCGGCGACGATCCGCCAGCCCTCGGGCGCTCGGCGACGGCGCTCGACCTCCTCGACCTCGGTCCCCCGCGGCGCGGGTTGCCCGGCATGGCCGGTTGTCAGGAAGACCGCGACACGGGTCACGGCGTGGCCCAGGAAGGCGGCCGCGATACCGCCCGTCAGGACCGTCGCCCAGCCGGCGACGAGCCCGATCACGAGGCTCAGGAGGAACATCGCCCGGTTCCGGCCCGGGGCGCCAAGGCGCGTGGCCAGGGTGTACGCGAATGCCTGGGCCACGATCGCCACGTTGGCGTCGACGCCGACGACGACGGTAAAGCCGAGGAGCGCGCCCCGGAAGACCGCCTCGTCGACGAACGCGGTCGTGATCTCGTTGACGAGCGCCCCCGGATACGTCGCGACGTCCGGCAGGCGAACGTGGTGGTAGCGCCACCAGGCGATCCCCACGGCGGACGCCGCACCCGCACTGGCCAGCACGAAGCCGAGCTGGATGCCGCCGTCGCCGGGGCTCAGGTACAGCTCGACGCCCGGGGAGGGGTGGATCCACAGGATCGCGACGACGCCGCCGATGCCCAGGGCGTACCAGGCCAGCCGGCGCCAGATCGAGGGCAGCCGGCCGGCCGTCGGCTCGTCGTACTCGGCCGCGCCGAAGTGCGCCGCTTCGAGTCGGAGCATGACGAGGAGGAGCGTCAGCCCGAAGGCGATGAACGTCCGGAACGTGTGGAAGGTGCCCTCGTCCACGAGCCCTAGGCCTCGTCCGTCCGGAGCATCGCGAGGAAGGCTTCCTGCGGGATCTCGACCGAGCCGACCCGCTTCATCCGGCGCTTCCCCTCCTTCTGCTTCTCGAGGAGCTTCCGCTTTCGCGTGATGTCCCCACCGTAGCACTTGGCCAGAACGTTCTTGCGCAGGGCCCGGACGGTCTCGCGGGCCACGACGTTCGAGCCGATCGAGGCCTGGATGGGAACCTCGAACAGCTGGCGCGGGATGAGCTGCTTGAGGCGCTCGGCCAGGGTTCGCCCGATCGAGACCGACTTCTCGCGATGGACGATCATCGACAGGGCGTCGACCGGCTCGCCGGCGACGAGGACGTCGAGCTTCACGAGGTTCGCCGGCCGGTAGCCGATCTCCTCGTAGTCCATCGAGGCGTAGCCCGCCGTCCGGGTCTTGAGCTGGTCGTAGTAGTCGACGATGAGCTCCGCGAGCGGCAGCTCGAAGCGCATGAGGACCCGGACGGGATCGATGTACTCGAGGTCGACGAAGCTGCCCCGCCGGTTCGTGGAGAGCTCCATGAGCGGCCCGATGTAGCTCGACGGCGTGACGACCGAGAGGCGGACC
>MGOD01000111.1:7201-17001 GCA_001795245.1 Chloroflexi bacterium RBG_16_70_13 | reverse complement strand
CTCCTCGATGTCGTTGACGGCCGGCATCCTGGCCGGGTTGTCGACCTCGACGATCCCTCGTCCGTTCGTGAGGACGACCTGGTACTCGACCGACGGCGCCGAGGCGATGAGGTCGAGGTCGAACTCGCGCTCCAGGCGCTCCTGCACGATCTCCATGTGGAGGAGCCCGAGGAACCCGCAGCGGAACCCGAAGCCGAGGGCGACCGAGCTCTCGGGCTCGTAGGTGAACGACGCGTCGTTGAGATGAAGCTTCTCGATCGCGTCGCGGAGGAGCGGGTAGTCCTCGCCGCTGACCGGGTAGATCCCGGCGAAGACGAGGCTCTTGGCCTCCTGGTAGCCCGGCACGGGCTCCGTCGCGGGCGCCGCGACGGTCGTGATCGTGTCACCGACCTGGGCCTCGCGGACGTTCTTGAGCCCGGTGGCGACGTAGCCGACCTCGCCCGCCCGCATCACCTTCACCGGGACGAGCTGGGGCCGGAAGAAGCCGAGCTCGAGGAGGTCGGCCTCGGCGCCCGAGGCCATGACCCGGATCCGGTCGTGGGCGTGGAGCGTGCCCTGGGCCAGCCGGACGTGGACGACGACGCCCTTGTAAGGGTCGTAGTGGGAATCGAAGACGAGGGCCTTGAGGGACGCGGCAGGGTCACCCTTGGGCGGCGGGATGCGGGTCACGATCGCCTCGAGGATCTCGCCGATCCCCGTCCCCTCCTTGGCCGAGGCCAGGATGACCTCCTCGTGGGGGATCGCCAGGACGCTCTCGAGCTCCTCCATGACGACCTCGGGCTGGGCCGACGGCAGGTCGATCTTGTTCAGGACGGGGATGATCGTCAGGCCCTCGCGCAGCGCGAGATGGACGTTGGCGAGAGTCTGGGCCTCGATCCCCTGGGCCGCGTCGACGACGAGGATCGCGCCCTCGCAGGCCTGGAGGCTGCGGCTGACCTCGTAGCTGAAGTCGACGTGACCGGGCGTGTCGATGAGGTTCAGCCCGTACTGGAGGCCGTCGGCAGCCGTGTACTCGAGGCGGACGGCCCGGGCCTTGATCGTGATCCCCTTCTCCCGCTCGAGGTCCATCGAATCGAGGACCTGGCTCGTCATCTGGCGGGGGTCGATCGCGTGGGTCGCCTCCAGCAGCCGGTCGGCGAGCGTGGACTTCCCGTGATCGATGTGGGCGATGATCGAGAAGTTGCGGAGGCGGTCCTGGGGGGTTGTCACGGGGCCGGAGTGTAGACGGGTCCGGGCGGCTCAGGCCCGGAGGACGGAGAGCGTCGCCACGCCGATGGCGATGACGACGACGCCGACGACCTGGACCCGGGTCAGGCGCTCGCCGAACAGGAAGAACGCGACGACCGCGGCGATCGCCGCGAACTGCGACGAGAGCACGGCCGCCGTCGCGATGCCGTCCTGCGCGGCGATCACGTAGAGGACCTGGCCGGCGGCCTCGAGGACGCCCGAGACGAGGACGAGCGGGAGGGCTCGGCGGGAGAGCCGCAGGCGGCCTCGGAGGACGAGCGGCAGCGCGATGATGGCGATGCCGACCCCCCTCGACGCGACGACGATCCAGCTGAGCGGCACGCTCGCCCCGAGGCGGGCGCTGATGACGAGGCCGATCGAGAAGGCCGCGGCCGCGGAGATCGCCAGGATCACGGCCCGCCGGTTCTGGGCCGGGTCATGGGTCCGCCGGCCGGCCGGCGATTCGGGGGCCGGATCCGCCGATCGCTCGATCGCGGCGAGGACGATCCCGGTCGTGATGACCGCCAGCACGATCGCGAGCTCGAGGCTCATCGGGTCGCCGATCGCGACGGCCACGATCGCCGATATCGCGCCCTCGGTCGAGGTGATCGGGGCGACGATCGAGACGCGGCCGACGGTGAGCGCGAGGTAGGCCAGCAGCAGGCCGGTGGTGTATGAAAGCCCGACGACGAAGAGGCCGACCGCGACGGTCGGGTTGAGCGGCGCGGCGGTCGGGGCCTCGAGGATGGCCGGCACGATCGCGACGCTGAAGCCGACGATCATGACCCACGCCAGCACGGAGCTCGCGCCGATCATCCGGCTCGAGCGTGACGAGCACAGCGTGGCCACGGCCCAGGAGACGGCCGCTCCGAGGCCGCCGACGATCGCGATCACCCGGTGATTCTGACAGGGCTGGGCGAGGCCGCTTGGCGCCACTGACATCGGGACGCCAGTCCAGTTCATCGGCGCCCGACCCTGGGTCGAATGTCGCGGGGAGCACAGCCGGGCCGTATCCGAGGCGGCCGCCTTGGCCAGTCGACTTCCGAGTCGGCGACCGGGTCCGTGGGGCTCTGGTACCATGCCTCGTCCGCGCCCGGCGCCTCGCGCCCGCGCACGTCGACATCCGAAACCCGCATCGTGAGGTTCGCACCTTGGCCAAGACGCCCCGGAAATGGACTGGCGCTCGCTCGCCGTCGGGCCTGAAGCGCGTCCGATCGTCCGAGCGCCGGCACGCGATCCTCGGGCCCCGCCGCGCCACCGCGAAGACGCTCGTCAAGACCGCCCTCACCGCGGCCACCGCACCCTCCGCCGACGTCGATCCGCAGGTCGCCCTGACCGAGGCGATCAGCGCTCTCGACCGCGCGGCCAAGGTCGGCGCGATTCACCCGAACGCGGCCGCGCGCCGCAAGTCGCGGCTCGTCCGGAAGGTCAACGCTGCCGGCGTCGGCGCGGGTGCGGCCGGCTCGCACGTCGCCAAGACCATCGGTCGGGCCGCCGCCCAGAAGGCCGCCAAGGCCCGCATCGCTGCGTCCAAGGCCGACAAGGCGAAGGGCGCCCAGACGGCTGCCGGCAAGGCCCGTGCCGCCCTGAGCAAGTCGGCTCGCGCCGAGGCGGCCGCCGCTGCGGCCGCGGCGAAGGCCCCCAGGGCGGCCAAGGCAACGGCCGCGAAGGCGCCGCCGAAGGCCAAGCCCGCCGTGAAGGCCTCCGCCAAACCGGCGGCAAAAGCGACGGCAAAAGCGACGGCGCCCAAGGCCAGCGCCGTTACGAAAGCTCCGGCGAAGAAGGCGGCCAAGGCCTGACCTCGCAGTCGGCTACGCCGGCGGCAAGCTCGCAATCACGACGCCCCGGCGGTCCGCCGGGGCGTTCCGGCATCCGGGGGTGGGGCCGGGCTCAGCCCGGCTTCGGACGGGTGACCCCGTACAGCAGCCCGCCGGCGACCCCGAACCCGGTCGACAGCGCCAGGAGCAGGCCGGCGGTCGTCCATTGCTGGGCCCAGTAGAACCTCGAGAACGAGACCGCGTCCGTCACCCCGGCGGAGCGCAGCTCGTCGGGCTGCTCCTCGAGGTAGCGGCGGTAGACGCAGTCGCCACCGGGCTGGCAGCTGATCCTCCCGCCCAGGCCGGGATCGCGGTAGCCGTCGTCGGCCGCGAAGAAGAGGGCCTTCACGCCGAGGAGCAGCGCGGCCAGGGTCAGCCCCGTGACGAGCCCGGCGAACGTCGCGTTCGCCATGATCCGGACCCAAGCACCACGGCCACGCCCGGAGCGGGCATCGGCGTAGTAGCCGATGAGCAGGCCCGCCGGGATTGACAGGTACCAGTAGATCGGCTCGATCGGGATCACGAGCAGGAAGCTGACCCCGATCGTCACCGCCATGCCGATCCCGACGAAGGCGGCCGTGATCGCCCCGCGGTCGACGATCCGACCGAGGGCCCGTCCGAAGGCCGCGCTCACCCGGGCGACGCGCCGCCGGCGAGGGCGGCCCGTCCGGGATAGACGGCGGCCTCGCCCAGCTCCTCCTCGATCCGGAGCAGCCGGTTGTACTTGGCGACCCGCTCCGAGCGCGACGGGGCGCCGGTCTTGATCTGGCCGGTCCCCATCCCGACGACGAGATCGGCGATGGTGGTGTCCTCGGTCTCGCCCGAGCGGTGCGAGACGACGGCCGTCCAGCCGGCCCGACGGGCCGTCTCGATCGCCTGGACCGTCTCGGTCAGGGTGCCGATCTGGTTGAGCTTGATGAGGGCCGAGTTCATCGCCCGCTCGCGGATCCCCCGGGCGATGAACGCCGGGTTCGTCACGAGGATGTCGTCGCCGACGAGCTGAACCCGGTCGCCGAGGCGCCTCGTCAGCTCGACCCAGCCGGCCCAGTCGTCCTCGGCCAGCCCGTCCTCGAGCGACACGATCGGGTAGCGCGCGATCCAGTCCGCCCAGAGATCGATGAGCTCGCCCGAATCGAGCGTCCGGCCCTCGCGCACCAGCCGATAGCGGCCGGTGACGCCCTCCACGCCCGTCCCCTCCTCGAGGATCGAGCTCGTAGCCGGGTCGAGGGCGATCGCGACGTCCTCGCCCGGCCGGTAGCCGGCGGCCTCGATGGCCCGGAGGATGACCTCGACCGCGGCCTGGTTGGAGCCGAGCGACGGCGCGAAGCCGCCCTCGTCGCCCTGGCCGGTGGCATGGCCCTCGTCGTGGAGGAGCGTCCGCAGCGCCGCGAAGATCTCGGCCCCGGCCCGGAGGGCCTCGGCGTACGTGGCGATGCCCACGGGCATGACCATGAACTCCTGGAAGTCCGTGGAGTCCTGGGCGTGCTTGCCGCCGTTGAGGATGTTGAACATCGGGACCGGCATGGTCCGGGCGCCGACGCCGCCGAGGTAGCGGTAGAGCGGCAGGTCCAGCGCTGCGGCCGAGGCATGGGCCGCGGCGAGCGAGACGCCGAGGATCGCGTTCGCCCCGAGGCGGCCCTTGTTGGGCGATCCGTCGAGGTCGATGAGGACCGTGTCCAGGCCGGCCTGGTCGGCGGCATCGAGCCCGACGACGGCCGGGCCGATCTCGTCGGTCACGTTGCGGACGGCCTTCCGGACGCCCTTCCCGCCGTAGCGCTCCTTCTCCCCGTCGCGAAGCTCGACCGCCTCGTGGACGCCGGTCGAGGCGCCCGACGGGATCGCCGCCCGGCCGATCGAGCCCTCGGCCAGGACGACGTCGACCTCGACCGTGGGGTTGCCCCGCGAATCGAGGATCTCGCGGGCGTCGACGAAGGTGATCGAGGTGTCGACGCTCATGCCGGCGCCCCCACCCGATCGGGCAGGACGGCGACGCCGGGCAGCTCGCGCCCCTCGAGGAACTCGAGGCTTGCGCCGCCCCCGGTCGAGATGTGGCTGAAGCGCGAGGCCAGCCCCTGCTGCTGGATGGCGGCCACGCTGTCCCCGCCACCCACGACGACGGTCGCCCCGGCGTCGCAGCGGTCGGCCAGGAAGCGGGCGATCTGCTTCGTCCCATGGGCGAACGATGGGATCTCGAAGACGCCCAGGGGCCCGTTCCAGAAGACCGTCATCGCATTCGCGAGAGCCGCCTCCATGAGATCGAGCGTTGCCTTGCCAACGTCGACGATGTGCCACGAGGCGGGGATCTTCTCTGCTGAGAGGGTCTTGTACTCGGTCCCCCGGGTGACCTCCTTGGCGACGATGACGTCGACCGGCAGGATCACCTCGACGCCCTTGGCCTGGGCCGAGGCCAGGACCCGCCGGGCCTCGTCGATCATGTCGTGCTCGGCGAGGCTCTTGCCGACCGCCTTGCCCTGGGCGAGCAGGAAAGTATTCGCCATCCCGCCGCCGAGGACGAGGACGTCGACCCTGCCGACGAGGTTGTCGAGGACCTTGAGCTTGCCCGACACCTTGGCCCCGCCGACGATCGCGGCGTACGGCCGGGCCGGCGACTCAACGAGGTTCGAGAGCTGGGCGATCTCCTGCTCCATGAGGAAGCCGGCATACGACGGCAGGAGCGTCGCGATCCCGACGGTCGAGGCATGGGCCCGGTGGGCCGTGCCGAAGGCATCGTTCACGTAGATGTCGGCGTAGGCCGCGAGCTGCTCGGCGAACGCTGGGTCGTTCTTCTCCTCGGCCGCGTGGAAGCGGAGGTTCTCGAGGAGGAGGACCTCGCCCGGGCGAAGACGCTTGACGGCGTCGACGGTCCCTATCCCGAGCGCATCGCCGGTGACCGGCACGTTGCGCCCCAGGAGCTGGGTCAGGCGCTCCGCGACCGGCCGCAGGCGGAGGCCGTCCTGGACCTTGCCGTCGGGGCGGCCGAGGTGGCTGGCCAGGACGACCCTGGCGCCGTGGCTGAGAAGGTGGCGGATCGTGGGCAGGGCGGCCCGGATCCGGGAGTCGTCGGTGACCTTGCCGTCTTCGAGGGGGACATTGAAATCGACGCGCACGAAGACGCGTTTCCCGGCGACATCGACGTCGCGAATCGTCAGCTTGTCCATGTGGGTCCTGTCTGTCTCTTGTGCGGGGGCGCGAGGGGGTGGCAGGTCGCGGTCAGGGACGTCAGGCGGCGGCCCCGGTCGGCAGCTTCGCCGCGATCAGCGCGATGAGATCGGCGCAGCGGCAGCTGTAGCCCCACTCGTTGTCATACCAGGCGATGACCTTCACCATCGTCCCCCCGAGGACCATCGTGCTCGCGGCATCGATGATCGAGGAGCGGGCGTCGCCCCGGAAGTCGGACGACACGAGGGGCTCGTCGGAGACGCCGAGGATGCCGGCCATCGGCCCGGCCGCGGCCGCCCGGAACGCCGCGTTGAGCTCGTCCACGCTCGTCTCGCGTCGGACGGTCGCGGTGAAGTCCACGACGCTCACGGTCGGCGTCGGCACCCGGAGGCTGAAGCCGTCGAACTTGCCCTTGAGATCCGGGATGACGAGGGCCAGGGCCTTCGCCGCACCGGTCGTGGTGGGGATGATGTTCAGGCCGGCGGCCCTCGCCCGGCGGGGGTCCTTGTGGGCCACGTCGAGGATGCGCTGGTCGTTGGTGTAGCTGTGGATCGTGTTCATCAGGCCGCGCTCGATGCCGACCGTGTCGTGGACGACCTTCGCCGCCGGAGCGAGGCAGTTCGTGGTGCAGCTGGCGTTGCTGATGATGTGATGGGTCGTCGGGTCGTACGCCGCGTCGTTGACGCCGAGGACGATCGTGATGTCCTCGCCCTTCGCCGGCGCGCTGATGACGACCTTCCGGGCGCCCGCGTCGAGGTGGGCCCGGGCCTTCTCGGCCGAGGTGAAGATGCCGGTCGATTCGAGGACGACCTCGACGCCCAGCTCGCCCCACGGCAGGGCGGCCGGGTCCTTCTCCTTGAGGACCTTGATCTCGCGGCCGTCGATGATCAGCGAGTCGTCGGTGTGATCGACAGTGCCGGGGAAGGCGCCGTACGTCGAATCGTGCTTGAACAGGAGGGCGTTCAGGCTTGTCTCGACGAGGTCGTTGACGGCCACGACCTCGACGTCCGGGGCGCGTTCCAGGATGGCCTTGAGGGATTGGCGGCCGATGCGGCCGAACCCGTTGATCCCCACGCGAACGGACATGGTTCGGGAACCTCCCATCGGGCCGCTGCACACCGCCGTGGCGGCAGGGCGAGCCCGAGTTGAACACGGTGTGGTACGGGCCGAGTCTAGCAGAGGCCCCCGTGGCCCCCTCCCGTCCGATGGCGTCGGGCGTGTTGCGGCCGGGTGCCGATTCGGGGTCAGTCGGCTCTTGCGCCGGAGCGCCTCAGCGCCAGCAGGGGAACGGCGCCCACCAGCCCGACATCGTCGCCGAGGGCGGCGGGGACGATCGCGACGCGCTCGCGCGGGATCCGGAAGGCGGTCTCGTTGACGGCGTCGCGGGTCGGCCCCAGGAGGCGCTCGCCCTGGCCGGCGGCGAAGCTCCCGCCGACGACGATCCGCTCCGGGGCGAAGACGTCGACGAGGCCGACGATGAAGGCCGCGAAGGCCGCTCGTGCCCGGTCCAGGATCGCGCCGGCGACCGGATCGCCGGCCTCCTCCGCCGCCGCCACGTCGGTCCCCTCGAGCCCGCCTGGTCCCCGCGTCGCGAGACGGGCGGCGAGGGCAGGTGAGCGGCCGGCGAGGGCGGCCTCGGTCCCCAGCCGGGCGATCCCGCTGCCCGAGCAGACGGTCTCGATGTGGCCGCGACCGCCGCAACCGCAGCGCGGGCCATCGAGGTCGACGACGAGGTGGCCGAGCTCGCCGGCCACGCCATCCGGACCACCGTAGAGGCGGCCGCCGATCACGATCGCGCCGCCGAAGCCCGTCGACACCGTGACGTACAGGAAGTCCCGGCAGCCCCGTGCGGCGCCGAAGGTGAGCTCGGCGAGGGCGGCGACGTGGGTGTCCCGCTCGAGGGCCGCCGGGAGGCCGAGGGCCAGCCCGATCGGCTTGGCGAACGGGACGTCGCGGAAGCCCGGCCCCAGGTTCGGGGGCTCGACGAGGGTCCCCGATCGTGGATCCACCGGCCCGGGCGCCGCCAGGCCAATCCCGGTCAGGCCAGCCGCGATCGCCGGGCCGGCCTCGTCCCGGACCGCTGTGAGGAGCTCGATGCAGGTCGTGACGACGGCGGTCGGTCCGTCCGCGCCAGGTGTCCGCCCTTCGCGCCGCGTGACGACCCCGCCGTCCGCGGCGACGACGGCCGCCCGAATCCGGCTCGCCCCGAGATCAAGGGCCAGGACGTGATCGGCGGCCGGCGGGAGGGACACGCGACGAGAATACCGGCCCCGGGCAGCGAGGAACCCCCCGCAGGTCACCCGGCGGGGGGTTCGAGGCTGGCGATGAGGGACGTCAGCCCCCGATCTTGAACACCTTCGTGCCGCACTTCGGACAGGTGCCCGAGAGCGCCGGCTTGCCATTCTTCATGGTGATCATCTGCGGGTTCTGGACTTCGACCTTCATCTTGTCCTTGACGCAGTAGGCCTGTGCCATCGGTACAGCTCCTCCTCGGGCTCCCTGCGCCCCGGGCTTGTGCCCGGAGTCGCGATCTGACTAGATGCCGAGCGACGGTCGCCAGTGCTCCGTGCCGGCCTCAACCTTGCGACGGTCGATCTCGGCGAGGATCCGGAGGCTTTCCAGCCCCGTCTCCACGCACGCCGCCTCGGCCGCCTCCTTCGCAGCCCCGACCACGAAGTCGCCGGTGCTGCGCTGCGCGAACACCGTGCACACAGCCCCCGCGCGGCAACGCGCCAGGCCCGCGAGCACGAGCAGTGCCGATGCCTCCATCTCGAAATTCATGACGCGCTGCCGCGCCATGTCCTCCGCGAGGTCAGGGTATCGGATGGGAAGCTGGGGGATCGGACGTCCCTGCGCCCCGAAGAAGCCGGGCGCGGTAGCAGTGATCCCCACGTGATACCTGTGCCCCAGGCGGTGGGCGGCCTCGATGAGCGCGCACACGGCCTCGTAGTCGGGAACGGCCGGATAGCCGTCGTGGACGAACCAGTTTGTCGTCGTCTCCAGGCGGACGGCGCCGGTGGTGATGACGAGATCGCCCAGTGCCATGTCCGGCTGGAGCCCACCGGATGAGCCGACGCGGATGAAGGTGGGGCGCCGGGTGATGGCGAGCGCCTCGGCGACGACAATCTCGACGTTGTCGGTCCCGATGCCCGTGGCGACGACCGAGACCCGTAGGCCCTTGTAGGACCCGGTGACGCTGGCGAACTCTCGATGGCGTCGCTCCAGCTCGATCGAGTCGAGGCGGGTCGCGATCTGGGCGGTTCGGTCGGGGTCGCCGGGGAGGAGGATGTACTCGGCCAGCTCGCCGGGGCCGAGATCGATGTGGTACTGCCGTTCCCCGACGGGGAGCGCGACGCGGTGGTCCGCGACCGGCAAGCCCAACTCTCCTCGTTCGTGGCGCCCGCCTCGCGGTGCGAGGCTCGGGCAAGGGTAGACGCACGTTCAAACGGGCGTCAAGCACGATTGGCCGGGCCTCTTTCCACGTTCAGAGCGCGCCGCGGCGCCAGCGGGCCTGCAGGCGGGCCTGATCAGGTGGGCGCGGCGGCGGTCGTGGGCGGTCCGGATGCCGGCCGGCGGCCGGGTGGATGGACCGTCAGG
>MGOD01000111.1:6266-7187 GCA_001795245.1 Chloroflexi bacterium RBG_16_70_13 | reverse complement strand
TCACCGGGCGCCGACGCCGACGCCGACGCCGACGCCGACCGTAGGCCGGC
The DNA here is from genome assembly GCA_001795245.1 of Chloroflexi bacterium RBG_16_70_13. GTDB lineage: Bacteria > Chloroflexota > Limnocylindria > Limnocylindrales > CSP1-4 > UBA5189. Next base: position 7,137 of record MGOD01000111.1, on the reverse strand, counting down.
CAGCCGGCTGACCATGATTCGTCGCAGCCCGAGGTGGGCACGCCGCCGGCGGGCGATCGTCAGGAGCAGCGACCCGAGCGACGCGACGGCCACGCCGGCGAGGCCGAGCCACCCACCGTCGAGCTCGCCGAACGGATCGCTCAGCCTGGCCTCGTCGAGGGGGCCATCGGACGGATCCGCCGAGGCGGACGCCTCGGCTCCCGCCATCAGCGGGACCGTTTCCCCGAGCGACCCGAGCCGCACGAGGCCGGCCGGGTCGGTCGCGGCGACGAGCAGCTCCCCGCTCCGCGACGCCTCCACGCGGCCGACGATTCCCAGCGCGTCGCCGGCCTCGATGAGCTCGATGAACGCGGCGGTCTCGCCGCGCAGCTCCACAGTCCCGACGGCCGTGCCATCGTCGATCGTGAACCCGGCCGTCGTCCGTGCCACGACGAGGCCGCCGATCCTGACGAGCTCGCCGCGGTGCTCGCCGAGCGTCGCCAGGTCGATGGTGGGCACGTCCGCGTAGGGCATCGGAGTGGTGCCGGTGGCGGCTCCCGGGCCGCCGGCGACGTTGCCGCTACCGCCGGCTCCACCGGATCCGTCCGGACTCCCACCGGCCGCCGCCGGGCCGACCGCGAGGTCCCATGGCCCCCGCGGGACGACACTCCAGCGCCGGTCGGTCGCGCTGGGATAGGGCCGACGCACGATCCCGACGACGGTGACCGCCCTCCCCTCCACGAGCGTCGTGGAGGCGATCCCGGCACCGGCGAGGCCGGAGACAAGGATGCTCGTGCTGCCGACCCGGACGTCCGCCCGCCAGCGATCCCCGAGCCGGGTGACGTCGGTGATCGTGCCGGCGATCCGGACGAGCTGCCACTCGACGGCCTCG
>MGOD01000111.1:4405-6257 GCA_001795245.1 Chloroflexi bacterium RBG_16_70_13 | reverse complement strand
CGCCCCGGTCAGGATCCGGGGCGCGACGTCCGGGCCGGCCCCCAGGACGGTGACCTCGAGCGCCCGGAGGCGCGGCGCATCCCAGGCGCGCCCGACCGTGCCGGCAACGCGGATCCGGGTCCCGCCCGCGGGTGCGACCTCGCCGACGGCGAGGTAGACCTCGATGCCGCCCGTCGCGTCCTGGATCACGAGCCGCCGACCGTCGTCGTCGAGGAGGCCGGCCGCCGCCGTAATGACACCCTCGACAACCGCGGGCGCATCGTCGTCGAGTCGCCGGGCGGCCGCGATCGTGAGCAGCGGGCCGGCCGCGCTGCCGGTCGACGGCATGGACGTCCCGCCGGGACCGCCGCCGGGCGCCGCCTCGATGTCGTCCCGATCGCGGAGCCAGATCCGGTACCCGTCGAGGGCATCCTTCTTCGAGGCCCGCTGGCCGACGATCCCGACGACGTGGTAGGTCTCGCCCTTCCGCAGGTCGGCGGCCTCGATGCGGCTCGAGGCATCGGTCATGACCCGGAACGGGGTCCCGGCCGGGTCGACGAGGTCGACCGCGAGGTCGTCGCTCGTGCTCTTCCGCGGCGTTGCGCTGACCGTCCCGATGAGGGTCACGACGCGGCCCTCCGTCCCCTCGCCGAGCCCGGTCGCGGCGACCTGGAGTGGGACCGCGACGGTCCCGGGGCCGAGGACCCGGACGCCTCTGGCTGCGGGCCTGATCTCGAGCTGGCCGTACGGAGCCGCGAGGGGCCCCGTGATGGTGAGGCTCGTCCCGCGCCCGGGCGACGGGACGCCCTCCGGGATCCGGACCAGGATCCCTCCGGTCGCGTCGCCGATCGCGAGGATTGACGGGGTGCCGATCCGGCCGGCCTCGGCCGTGACATCGCCGACGACCGTGACGACCGATCCGACCGGGCGCGTCCGGACCTCGGTGATCGTCATCGCGGGCGCCGGGGTCGGCGACGGTGCCGGGGACGGGGCAGGCGATGGCGTGGGGGAGGGTGGCGGCACGGGGGTGGGGGTCGGAGCGGGTGTCGGGGACGGGGTCGGCGCGGGCGTGGGGGTCGCTGGCGGCGAAAGCACCTCGAGCTCGCCCGGCTCCGTCGCGTGGATCCGGTAGCCCGACGTGCCCGTCCCGGTGCTGTCGCGCTGGCCGACCGGGCCGGTGGCGCGCACGAGCGTGCCCGACGGCAGTGAGACGCCGGAGAGCGCATCCGGCCCGACGATGACCCGCACCAATCCGCTTCCATCGTCGACGAGGATCCCGAGCCCGTCGGCGTAGGTCGTCGGGGATCCGACGGTCGTGCCGCTGACGGTCACCCGCCAGCCCTCGGCGGCCTCGCCGACCGCGCCCGTGACGTACGCCTCCGGCAGCGGCATCGGGACGTGCTCGAGCTCGACGACGTCGGCCGCCGCGGCACGCACGGTCCGCGCCCCGTACCGCTCGTCCATCGTGCCGGCGATCCGGACCAGCGTCCCCACCTGGATCGGGTCCGCGACGGCGGCGTCGAGGTAGATCGCAATGCCGGCGGAGGCGTCCTGGACGAAGCCGCTCCGGCCCGACTCGAGCGCGCCGATGGCCGTCGTCACGATGCCCTCCACCGTGACGGGTGTGCCGTCCGCGAGGGCCCTGGCCTCGGCAACCGAAAGCGGCGAGGCGGTCGGCAGCGGCGTGGTTTCCGGGGTCGGACTCGGTGTCGGCTCCGGGGTGGGACTCGGTGTCGGCTCCGGGGTGGGACTCGGCGTCGGGTCCGGGGTGGAGCTCGGCGTCTGGACCGGGGTGGGGCTCGGCGTCGGGTCCGGGGTGGGGCTCGGCGTCGGGTCCGGGGTGGAACTCGGGGCGGGCGTCGGTGGCTGAGTG
>MGOD01000111.1:4173-4388 GCA_001795245.1 Chloroflexi bacterium RBG_16_70_13 | reverse complement strand
CGGTTCGGGCGTCCCAGGATCGGCCGTCGACGAGGCCGATGGCGAAGGTGTCGACGAGGGTGTCGACGAGGGCTCGAGCGAGGGAGGATCGGACGCTGCCGGCGTCGGCGTCGGCGTCGGGGCGGGCGTCTCCGGTGTTGGCGTCGCCGTCGACCCGGGTGCCGGGACCGGCGGCGCAGCGAGATTCTGTGGGTTCGGGCTCGCCTGGACGAAGA
>MGOD01000111.1:3475-4067 GCA_001795245.1 Chloroflexi bacterium RBG_16_70_13 | reverse complement strand
TCTACGAATGCGTTCGTGGCATCGCCCCAGCCGAGTGCGTCGACCGGCGCTCCGCCGATCACCCGGAGGACGATGGCCCCGCCGGTCGCCGCGAAGCCACCGCTGTACGTGAGGTCGGCGACGATGGCATACGCGCCCGTTGTGTTGGCGACGACGATGTGGCGGCCGGGCTCGAGCAGCAGCGGCTCCGTCCAGGCGGCCTTCCGGGTCACGGTCCCGCCCGTCGAGGTCACGTAGACGATCTCGAGGCCGGCGAGATCGACGCTCGTCGGGCCCATGTTTCCGATCTCGGCGAACTCGTCCGAGGCGGACGCTCCGGCGGTCTGGACCTCGGTCACGACGAGGGTCGCCGGCGGCCAGCCGACGAGAGCGGCCGGCGCCGGTACCGACTCACGGAGCGTCGGCGCCGCGACCGCGAGGGCAGCCGTCGCCGCGAGGAGGAGAGCGAAGAGGGCGACTGCCGCCGCTGCACGAGCGCGTTCCACCGAACGACCTCCGGGGCGGGCAGGCTCCACGGGCCGGGCAGGACGGCCACCGACGTTCTATCAGGCAGCGCTCAACGGGCGGCAATCGCCCGCTCGACGGCGGATCA
>MGOD01000111.1:2845-3462 GCA_001795245.1 Chloroflexi bacterium RBG_16_70_13 | reverse complement strand
CCGCGGATCACCCGGTCATGACCCGCCGATCACCCGGTCCTCACTCAGCGGCAAACGCCCCCTCATTCGCCGACAAACGTCGGCTCACGCACAGGTGATTGCCGGCTCACGTGCCAGTTGTCGCCGACTTACTCGCCTGTGATCGGCCCCTCAACACCCGATCACCCACGATGCCCCGACGCATCCACGTCGGGTCGGGGCGCGAGCGCGTACGATGCCCTCACTCGCCGGCGCGCCGCCAGCAGCAGCGAGCACCCTGCGGACCTACCACCATCGAGGAGTCAACCTGTGGCCCGTGCGAAGCGCACCGACCGCGCCGACGCGCGCCGCCGTTACCGGCAGTACCAGGCCGAGGACGTCAACGACACCGAAGCCACCGAGGCGCCGCCGGAGTCGACCCGCGGCCAACGCCCGGCCCCGACCGTGCCGGCCCGGCCAAGCCTGGGCACCGCGTTCCGGAACGCCTACCGCCGGGCGAACGTCCGCGAGGATATCGGGCTTCTGCCCGGGCTCCTCCTGACGCGTTCGTTCATCGGCGCGGTGGCGCTCGTCGCTCTGGGCGCCGTGGCCGTCGCGGTCGCGCCGCAGAACACGATCTCGGTGCTGCTCTATCAGTC
>MGOD01000111.1:1384-2794 GCA_001795245.1 Chloroflexi bacterium RBG_16_70_13 | reverse complement strand
TCTTCGCCCGGCGGGCGAGCTACCTGCTCGGCCTGATCGTCGCCCTGATCGACGTCGCGGTCTTCACCGCCGTCGTCTACCTGGTGCTACCGATGACGGCCACGACGCCGGTCGATCCTGCGGCGCAGGAGCAGGCCGTCTTCTCGGCGATCTCGGTGGGACCGCTGTCGGGCATCTTCTTCGCGGCAGCGGCGGCCTGGTATCGACGGTTCCTGTACCTGTCAAACCCCAGGGCGCAGCAGCGGCGCCAGGCGAATTCGCGCGCCGGACGTCCAGCGCGGGGCTGAACATCCCATCTCGGCCTCGAGCGGGGCGACCGCCGACACATCGGGGCGGGTCGCGACGCCGTTCAGCCCAGCCGGCGCATCCCGGCATGGCCGAGTTGGCGGACGCCGTCCGGGCGCTCCGGCCCGCCGGCCGCCGTCGCCATCTCGGGCAACGGCCGGACCTCGTTGGCCACGACGTTCACGACCGATGATTCCCGCTGGAGCTCCCCGTCCACGAGCAGGAGGGCGTGCCGCCGGACGATCCCCCGGAGGCGCTCCCAGGATTTCGGCCAGAGCGTGACGTTGACCATCCCGGTCTCGTCCTCGAGGGCCAGGAAGACGGTGCCCTTGGCCGTCATCGGGTGCTGGCGGGTGACGACGAGGCCACCGATCCGCACCTGACCAGGTCGTCGATCGGCGAGCGAGGCGTTCGTCACCGCGCCGAGGCGATCGAGGGCCGGTCGGAAGAGCGAGACGACCTGCCGGCGGGCATCGAGGCCGGCGACGGCATAGGCATCCCCGACCCGCTCCGGCTCGGTGATCGGTGGCAGGGCCGGGGCATCGGTCGCGGGCAGTCGCAGGTCCATGGGCCGGCCGGCGGCGGCCGATCGTTTGCCCGCCGCTCGGTTCGTGGCACGCATGGTCTTCCCGTCCACCCGGCCGCGTGACGCGCCGGCAACCTCGCGGAGCTGCCACAGCAGCTCGCGGCGAGGGCGGTCCAGCGAGTCGAGGGCGCCGGTCCGGATGAGCCGCTCGATCGTCTCCTCGGGCAGCCCGGTCCGCTCCACGACGTCGGCGAGCGACGTGTAGGGACCACGCCCGAGCTCCCGGTCGAGGAGCTCCTGGTGCTGCTCCCCGATCCCCTTCACGAGGTGGAGCCCCAGGCGGACGCCCCAGCCGACCGCATCCGCCGCCGCCCAGCGATCCCGGGCCGCCGCGCCCGGGTTGAAGCAGGCCGACGAGCGGACCGGCCGTGGCCGGGCCGCGATCCCGGCACCCTCGGGGATCGACTCGCCCGGATCGGCATCATGTGAGCCATCGTCGCCGGCCGTGCCGGCGAGGGCCCAGCCCGGCCGGCCGGCCCACTCGGTCGTGGTCTTGTAGGAGGAAGCGTTGACGTCGACCGGCAGGACCGCCACCCCGT
>MGOD01000111.1:1155-1347 GCA_001795245.1 Chloroflexi bacterium RBG_16_70_13 | reverse complement strand
GAAGCCCATCGGCTGGGCGTTGATGAGCCCGACGAGGAACTGGGCCGGGTAGAACAGCTTCAGGAAGCTCGATTCGTAGGCGGTCCGGGCGAACGCCGCCGCGTGGCTCTTGGCGAAGCCGAAGCTGGCGAACGCGGCGACGCGCCGGAAGAGCTCCTCGGCGGTCTCCTCGTCCATGCCCGGCTGGCGGAG
>MGOD01000111.1:410-1144 GCA_001795245.1 Chloroflexi bacterium RBG_16_70_13 | reverse complement strand
ATGAACTGGCGGTGGAGCTTCTCCATCTCGCGCGTCGAGCGCCACGTGCCCATCGCCCGGCGGAAGCCGTCCGAGCCGGCCGGCGTGAACCCGGCGACTTCGATGGCGACCTTCATGACCTGCTCCTGGTAGAGGATCACCCCCATCGTCTCGGCCAGGATCGGCTCGAGGCTCGGGTGGAGGTAGGTCACCGGTTCGAGGCCCTGCTTGCGTCTGAGGTATGGGTGCACCGCGTTGCCCTGGATCGGGCCCGGCCGGATGATCGCCACCTCCACCACGAGGTCGTCGAGCGTCCGCGGCTTCGACTTCGGGAGCGTCTGCATCTGGGCCCGGCTCTCGACCTGGAAGACGCCGACCGTATCGGCCGCCTGGAGCATCGAGAAGACCTCGGGGATCTCCTCGGGGATCGCGTCGAGATCGATGCACGTGGCGCAGTCCGACTTGATGAGCCCGAGGGTCTCGTCGATGGCGGCGAGCATGCCGAGGCCCAGCAGGTCCAGCTTGATCAGCTTGAGCGTCTCGACGTCGCGCTTGTCGAACTGGACGACGACCCGGTCCTTCATCGTGGCCCGCTCCAGGGGCGCGATGTCGATGAGCGGCGCCGCGGTGACCAGCATCCCGCCGGAGTGGATGCTGAGGTGGCGCGGGAAGCCGTCGATCCGGGCGCAGAGCTCCAGCCAGCGCTCCCAGTCGCTGAGGCCGACCGTGCTGCCGCCTCGCGGCTGAGGCGGCGA
>MGOD01000111.1:0-352 GCA_001795245.1 Chloroflexi bacterium RBG_16_70_13 | reverse complement strand
TCCGAGGTCCGAGGCGGAGCTCCGCGACGCCATCGGCCCGAGGATTCGCCCGAGCCGGTCCGTCCGCCTCCCGGGCGGCGCGACCGCGCCCGACTCCGGGTCGATGGGGCGGCCATCGACGGTTCCGGGAGGCCCCCACCCCGCGATGCCGGTCCTGCCGCCGGCGTCGTAGCCCGTGCCGCGACCCGCGCGCAACCAGGCGACGCTGGCCGGCGAGTCGCCCGGGCCGCCCTCGTCCTCCGACGAACCACCGGCCCGAATGGACGGCTTGGATCCCGCAGCCATCTCCCACGTCCCTGGACCTGGTTTGGCATCCACGGCGGCGGCCAGTTCCTGCCGAATGCCCAGGGGC
>MGOD01000110.1:30342-30718 GCA_001795245.1 Chloroflexi bacterium RBG_16_70_13 | reverse complement strand
TCGAGCGGGCCGACGCCGTCCCGGCGACGCTGGCCCGGGCGATCGCTGCCCGACTCGGTGGCGACCGCCGCGTCCGGATCCCGCTCGACCTCCGTGGCCGGACCGAGTTCGAGACCGCGGTCCTGATGAAGGCCCTCGAGATCCCCCGCGGCGAGGTCCGGCCGTACGGCTGGATTGCCGCCGAGATCGGCCGGCCGAAGGCGGTCCGGGCGGTCGGCACCGCGCTGGCCCACAATCCGGTGCCGCTCGTCGTCCCGTGCCACCGCGTCGTCCGCAGCGACGGGAGCATCGGCCAGTATTCGCTCGGCGGCCCGGCCGCAAAGCGGACGATCCTGGCCGCCGAGGGCCTCGACCCGGCGGCCCTCGAGGCCGGGGC
>MGOD01000110.1:23395-30295 GCA_001795245.1 Chloroflexi bacterium RBG_16_70_13 | reverse complement strand
GACCCACGTCGTCTGCCTGCCGACCTGCCACAACGCTAAGCGGATCACGCCGGCCCACCGGGTCCCGTTCCGGTCCCTGGCGAGCGCGGCGGCCGCCGGCTACCGGGCCTGCCGCGAGTGCCGGCCGGCGTCGGGAAGCGCCGCCGTGGCCGCCTGAAGGAGCCGGCAGGAGCGGCTGCCACCGAAGCGCAACCTTGGCCTACTGGACTGGGCCATCGCGGTTGGCTACACTCTTCCGATCTTGGACCACCTGACTATGCCAAAACGATCCAGCCTCATCCTGTGGCTCGCCCTCGGGACCGTCTACGTCGTGGGGGGCTCGACCTACCTGGGCATCGCCATCGCCATCGAGACGATCCCGCCCTTCCTCATGCTCGCAATCCGCTTCGCGGTCGCGGGCGCCGTGCTGTTCGGCTGGGAGGTCGTCCGTGGTGGCCGCGGATTCCGACTCCCGAGCGGCCGTGAATGGCGCGACTCGGCAATCGTCGGCACCCTCCTCCTCGGGATCGGCAACGGCTTCGTCGGACTCGCCGAGGAGACGGTCCCGTCGGGCATCGCGGCGATCCTCATCGCCCTGATCCCGGCCTGGTTCGCGGTCCTCGGCTGGATCTACTTCCGCGAGCCGCTGCCGCGGCTGGTCCTCGTCGGGATCGGGGTCGGCCTGGCCGGTGTCGTCCTCCTCGTCTGGCCGTTCGGCGACGGGGCGAACTCGATCGACCTCTTCGGTGTGGCCATCCTCCTCGTTGCCCCGATCGGCTGGGCCCATGGCTCCATCTACTCGGCCCGCCGGGCGGTGCTCCCGGCACGGCCGCTCATGGCGACGGGGCTCCAGATGCTCCTGGGATCCGTCGCGCTCTTCCTCGAGGCCGGGCTGACCGGCGAGCTCGGGCGGTTCCACCTCGGGGCGATCTCCGCCTCGTCGCTGGCGGCCCTGGTCTACCTCACCGTGATCGGCAGCCTCGTCGCCTTCAACGCCTACGCCTGGCTCCTCCGCAACGCGCCCCTCCCGCTCGTGAGCACGTATGCCTACGTCAACCCGGTCGTGGCCGTAGCGCTCGGCAGCCTCATCCTGTCCGAGCCGGTGACGCCTCGAACGCTCGTCGCCTCGGCGGTGATCGTGGCCGCGGTGGCGATGATCGTCACGGCTCGCAGCCGGATGGCCCGCGCCGGCGAGCCCTCGGAGCCCGCGGGCCGGGAGCCTCAGACGGCCCTCGCGGCGCCCAGGGCGTTCGCCTCGGACCGTACGGACAACCAGCGCCGGTCAGCGGGCGGCGTCAACGACGCGCCGCTGCCCAGAAGCCTCAGCCGCGAGCCTGCTCCTCGGCCCTGACGGTCCGGGCGACGCGCCTCGCCATCGTCATCACCGCCAGCATGGGGTTGACCCCGATGGCGGTCGGAAACGTCGAGCTGTCGGCCGCGTAGAGGCCAGGAATGATCGAGCAGCCGGGCCCGCGCACTCGACCTCGCGGGTCGGCGGCGTGGTCGCCAGCGTCGGCACCCATTCGGAGCGTCCCCATCTGGTGGGCGGAGAAGACCGTCCCTCGATTCGGGGCGAAGTCGAGCCGCGCCAGGCGGCCCAGGAAGGCATCGAAGTCGGCGTCGTCGCCGGCACCCCGGTCCGGCCGATGACGGACGATCGGTGTCGCCGCGGCCAGGATCTCGACCGCGCCCGCCGCACGGGCGAGCCGGGCCATCGATCCGAGGGCATGGCGGAGCGTCGCGATCCCGGCGCCGTCGAGGCGGTAGTCGATCCGGACGCGGCCGGCCCGCGTGAGCGAGGTCCGGCCCTCGCCGCCGTCTCGGGTGACCGCGACCAGCGGGACGAGGAAGCGGGCGTCGGCCATCAGGCCGGCGTGGTCGGCCGCGCCGTCCCACGGCAGGGCGAGCGCCAGGAGCCCGGGATGACCGGGGGCGGACTCGATGACGTAGCCGTGCCGTCCCGCGGCGGCCTCGATGAACTCGGCGGATCGAGCGGCCTGCATGATCCCCCGCCACATCTCGACCGGCTCGGCCATCCGGGCGGCGACGACCGGGACCGGATGGAGACGCAGGTGCCGGCCGGCAGCGGGGTGGGCGACCCCGCTCGCCTGGACGAGCGCCGGCGTCCGGAGGGCCCCGGCAGCGAGGACGACCTGGGGTGCCCGAGCGACGAGACGACGGACGACCGCCGTCGTCGGATCGCCGGGCGCGGCGAGGACCGGCATCCCGGTGCCCGGGTCGGTGACGAGCAGGTTGCCCTCGACGCCGGTGACGCGGTCGCCTTCGAGGATCAGCCGGGTGACCCTGACGCGGTCCACGATCCGGGCGCCGGCCGCCGTCGCGGTCGCCAGGTGGGCGCGGATCCCGCTCTGCTTGGCGCCCCGCGGGCAGCCGAACGGGCAGCTCCCGCAGTCGGTGCAACGCTCGGCGTTGCGCCGCATCCGGGCGGCCTCCCAGCCCAGTGCCGCCGCTCCCCGCAGGATCGCCGCGTCCTTGGCGGGCGCGGTCTCGCAGGCGGATACCCTGACCTCCCGCTCGATGGCGTCGCTGTCCGCGTCCCACTCGGCCCCGTCGAGGCCGTCGAGGCCGTGGTCGACGGCCCACTCGCGCCGCACGGACGCGGGGACATCGATGCAGGTCATCCAGTTGATGAGCGTCCCGCCCCCGACGGCGGAGCCGGCGAGGAGGCTGATCGAGGCGTCCCACGTCGAGAGCAACCCGTGATTCAGGTAGAGCCGCGAGAAGGCCTCGATCTCGGTCCGCGGCATCATCGCCTCGTCGACGAAGGGACCCGCTTCGAGGACGAGGACGGACCTGCCGGCCGCCGCGAGCTCCGCGGCAACGACGCCGCCGCCCGCCCCGGAGCCCACGACGATGACGTCGGCATCGAGCGTGACCGGCGCATCGCCCGGCGCACGGTCCAGCTCAAGCGGCCGGGTGGCGGCGATGGCCGCCGTCGCCGGCGGGGCGTCCGGCTCGTAGCCGAGCGCTGTCGCGAGCGGGTTGGCCGTGCCGTCCGGTCCGGGGGCCGCATAGGCCAGGAACGACAGGAGCCTCCGGAAGGCCTGGAAGGCGGACCGCTTCAGGGCGAGCGGCGAGTGAGCCCAGCGGAGGAGGATCCGCTCCCGCTCGGCCGGCGACGACGCCGAGACGCCGGCGAACCGGCCAGCGGTGGCCAGGTTGGCCGCCGGGTTCTCGAGGATCCGCAGGACGAGCTTGAGCTGGCCGACCTGGGCGGGGTCGGCCGCGCGGACGAGCGCCTCGGCGGCGAGCCCGGCGAGCTGCGGCCCGTCGGCGCCTGGGGTGAACGTCTCGGCGAGGGTCGCGAGCGTCGCGGTCTCGACACGGCTCAAGCGGCCGGCGGCGTGCTCCACCTTGGGTGGGCCCGGTGCGCCCGGCGTGGCAGTCAGGCGCGGCCGGCGCCGGACGCGGTGGCGGCTGGCAGCCGCTCGAAGCCCTGGGCCGGCAGCGGCTCGCAGCGGAGCGGCCGGTCCTCGCGGTAGCCGAGGGCGTAGTCGGCCTGGATGAGGGTGTGGAGCTGGCTCGTGCCCTCGTAGATCACGGCGGCCTTGGAGTTCCGGAGGTACCGCTCCACCGGGAACTCGTTCGAGTAGCCGTTGGCGCCGTGGATCTGGATCGCGTCGAGGGCACTGGCGACGGCGTGGTCGGTGGCGTGCCACTTCGCGAGGGACGTCTCACGGGTGTTGCGGACCCCGTGGTTCTTGAGGAACGCCGCCCGCCAGACGAGGAGCCGGCCCGCCTCGATGCCGGCGACCATCTTGGCCAGCATCTGCTTGACGAGCTGATGGCGCCCGATCTCCTCGCCGAAGGTGTGTCGCTCGTGGGCGTAGCGGAGCGAGGCGTCGAGGCAGGCCTGGGCCAGCCCGACGTTGCCGGCCGCGACGGTGAATCGGCCCTGGTCGATCGCGCTCATGGCGATGAGGAAGCCCTCGCCCTCCTCGCCGATCCGGTTCTCGACCGGCACCCGGAGGTCCTGCATCTGGATCGTGCCGGTGTTGCCGGCCCGGATGCCGAGCTTGCCGTGGAGCGTGCCGGTCGTAAGACCCGGCATCCCCCGCTCGAGCACGAAGGCCGTGACGCCCCTGTGCCTCAGCGACCGGTCGACCGACGCGAAGACGAGGAAGTGGTCGGCCAGGTCGGCGATGCTGATCCAGATCTTCTCGCCGTTGAGGACGTACGAGTCGCCGTCGCGGCGGGCGGTGGTGGCCAGGTTCGCCGCGTCCGTGCCGACGCCGGGCTCGGTCAGCCCGAAGGTCGCCAGCTTCTCGCCCCGGGCCTGGGGCACGAGCCAGCGCTGCTTCTGCTCCTCGGTCCCCCACTGCATGAGGGTCAGCGAGTTGAGCCCGACGTGGACGCTCTGGACGACGCGGAACGCCGTGTCCGCCCGCTCCAGCTCCTCGCAGATGATCGCGAAGCTCAGGTAGTCCATCCCCGAACCGCCCCAGGTCTCGTGAATCGGCGCGCCGAGCAAGCCCAGCTCGGCCATCTTCACGAAGACCTCGCGATGGACCTCGCCCTTCTCGTCCCACTCGCGGATGTACGGGTTGATCTCCCGCTCCACAAAGTCGCGGACGGTCGCCTGGACCAGGCGGTTCTCGTCCGTCAGGCGGAAGTCGATGGACACGGGGACCTCGAGATGGCCGGGTCGCGGCCCGCCGTTGCGCGAGGTTGGCTCGGATCGGGCACCCGGAATGATGCCACCCCGGACCGGGCCGGGGCCCGCCTATACTCCACGGCGATGCCCACCCCGACTGACAACCTCGATCTCGCCGCGCTCGCGGGCGGCCACCTGACCCCCGTCCTGGGGCGCTATTTCGAGCGGTCCTGGAGTCACGGGGTCGGGCACCGGCTGTACGACACCGCGGGCAGGGCGTACCTCGATTTCGCGAACGGAATCGCGGTAACGGCGCTCGGGCATGCCCACCCCGCGGTCAGCGCGGCGATCCACGCCCAGGTCGACCGGCTGATCGGCCCGACCGGGGCGATCGGGTTCTCCGAGCCGGTGGCCCGCCTGGCCGACCGGCTGGCCGCCACGCTCCCCGAGCCCATCGATTCGATCTTCCTCCTCAATTCGGGATCCGAGGCGATCGACGGGGCGATGAAGCTCGTCCGGCGGATCACCGGCCGGCCGGCGATCATCGCCTTCCAGGGCGCGTTCCACGGCCGAACGTACGGGGCGACCTCGCTGACGAGCTCGTCGCCCAACTACCGGCTCGGCTACGAGCCGCTCGTCCCCGCGGTCTACCTCGCGCCGTTCCCGCTGACCTGGCGGGAGTTCGACGGCGACGAGGCCCGGGCCACCGCGGTGGGCCTCGAGCGGCTCCGGGCGATGCTCGGGAGCGTCGCCCCGGCGACCCAGGTCGCGGCGATCTTCATCGAGCCGGTCCAGGGTGAGGGCGGCTACCTGCCGGCGCCGGCGGGATTTCTGCGGGGACTTCGCTCGCTCTGCGATGAGCACGGCATCCTGCTCGTCGCCGACGAGGTCCAGACGGGCTACGGTCGGACCGGCCGGATGTGGGGCTTCGAGCACGCTGGGATCGTGCCCGACGTGGTCTGCATCGCCAAGGCGATCGCAAACGGCCTGCCGCTCTCGGCGATCGCCACCCGCCGCGAGCTCCAGGAGCGCTGGGGCCGGGGTGCCCACGGCTCGACCTACGGCGGCAACCCGGTCGCCTGCGCGGCCGCCCTTGCCGTCCTCGACACGATCGAGGGCGAGGGGCTCGTCGCCAACGCCGCAGCGCGCGGCGCGGACCTGCGGGCGGGCCTTGCCCGCCTCGCCGCAGAGGACGAGCGCATCGGGGACGTTCGGGGGCAGGGTCTGATGGTCGGGGTGGAGTTCGTGGCGGATGCCGCGACGAAGGCGCCGGACGGGGCCCTCGTGGACCGGCTCGTGGCCCGCTCGGCGGACCTGGGGCTGCTCGTCCTGTCGTGTGGGCCGCAGCACCAGGTGGTGCGCTGGATCCCGCCACTCGACGTCAGCGCCACGGAGGTGTCCGAGGCGCTGGAGATCTTCGGGGAGGCGCTCCGGACGGTCTGACCCCCGTCCGGGTGGCACTCGCCCCCTGGGAGGGGCGCCCGCGGGCGTGGCCCGCGAACGCCGAAGCTAGCGGTTCTGGTGGAGGAAGCGGAGAACGTCCTCGAGCCGGAAGCGGCGATCACCACGCTTGCAGACCCGATAGAACGGGAGCTCGCCGCGGTCGCCGAGCCGCTTCACCGTGTTGACGTGGAGATGGAGCATCTCCGCGACTTCGGTGGCGGTGAGCATCGGTCCGAGTTCGTTGACAGCCATCGAGGCCATTGCCATGGTCGCCTTTCGATCGGTCTCTGGTCGGTGCCGAGGCCCGTCCGGGGGTGACGGGTGCGGTCCGTCGCGTTGATGACGGGAACGTACGGGTCCGCGGAGGTCGCGCCAAGCCGTACTTCGGTTCCGGTCGAGGGCAGTACCCCCGGTGGCCGCCCCGGACCACGCCCGACCCAGCCCGAAAGACCGGGCCCTCCCTGACCATCGGGCCACTTCGATTCGCGCCCCTCCGGGGGGAAGGTTGTTCGCGGCGCCGCACTCGTCCGAGTGGCGAGAGGAGGGCGTCATCCAGCCGAAGCCGGGGGAGCTCGGATGTCCCGTCCCGCCGCCGCCGTCGCGCTGCTCCTCGCCCTGGCCGTGGCCCTGCCCGCCAGCACCGTCGCCGCGGAGGCGGCCGCCCCCAGGCAGCCCTACATCGTCATGCTCGTGGGCGGCGACGACGCCGATGACGGCGCGGCCGCGGGCCAGGCTACGAAGCGCAACGCGGCCGCAGTCGAGCGCGTCGCGGCGCGCAACGCGATCGCCGTGGGACGGCGGTTCGAGCACCTCCTCGCGGGCTTCTCGGCCGATCTCACCCCGGGGCAGGTCCGGACCCTCGC
>MGOD01000110.1:5378-23387 GCA_001795245.1 Chloroflexi bacterium RBG_16_70_13 | reverse complement strand
GGACCCGGACGTCGCGGCGGTCGTGCCCGACGAGCCGATCGCCCTGACCTCGCAGTCGATGCCCACGGGCGTCGCCAGGATCGGCGGCCGGACCGCCCCGGCGGCGAGGATCGACGGGGTCGATGACCGGGTCGATGCCGACGTGGCCGTCGTCGACACGGGCATCGATGCCTCGCATCCCGACCTCAACGTGGTCGGTGGCATCAACTGCTCGACTTCGGACCCCACGGCCTGGCTCGATGCTAACGGCCACGGGACCCATGTCGCCGGCACGATCGCGGCCAAGGACAACACCATCGGCGTGGTGGGTGTCGCGCCCGGAGCCCGCCTGTGGGCCGTCCGGATCCTGGCCGCGGACGGGACCGGCCTGCTGTCCTGGTACATCTGCGGCCTCGACTGGATCGCGGCCCAGCGCGATCCCTCGGACGCGTCGCGACCGCTGTTCGAGGCGGTGAACATGAGCGTCGCCAAGTGGGGGGCGGACGACGGTGCCTGCGGTGCGGCCAACGCCGACCTCCTCCACGCCGCCATCTGCCGGCTCGTCGAGAGCGGCGTGACGGTGGTCGCCGCCGCCGCCAACGACTCGGGCCCCGCGTCCGAGCGCGTCCCGGCCGCCTACGACGAGGTCATCACCGTCTCGGCCCTCGCCGACACCGACGGCAAGCCCGGCGGCCTGGGCGGCGACCGCTGCTGGAGCTGGGGCGGCTACGACGTCGACGACACCTTCGCCGACTTCTCGAATTACGGGCCCGACGTCGATCTCATCGCCCCCGGCAAGTGCATCTGGAGCACGAAGCCCGACAACACCTACGGCTGGTCGTCGGGGACATCGATGGCGGCCCCCCACGTGACCGGGGCGATCGCGCTCTACAAGGCGAGCCGACCCGGTGCGACACCGGCCGAGGTCAAGCGTGCCCTCCTGTACCTCGGCACGACGAGCTGGGCCACCGCGACCGACCCCGACAGCACCCACGAGCGTGCCCTCGACGTCTCGCGGATCGGCCCAATGGGCTCGGTCGCGATGTCAGCCTCGCCGGCGACGGTCGGCGTGACGGACGCCGGCGGATCGTTCCCGGTCACGCTCACGCTGTCCCGGGCAACCGTCCTCGAGGAGCTGACGCTGTCGGTGACGGGAATCCCGGCCGGCGTGACCGCCGGCCTCGACAGGACGAAGCTGTTCGGGTTCGAGGCCACGCAGGTGACCCTCACCGTGGCCGTCCCGGAGGACTTCCCGGCTGGGACCTACCCCCTGACGGTCAACGCAAGCTGGCACGGGACGCGGGCGACGGTGATCGTCCCGCTCGTCGTCGGCCTTCCGCCGTCGGCCGACTCGCCGGCGCCGACCGCTATGCGACCTCGGTGGCGATCTCGAAGGCGACCTACGCGCCGGGCGTGCCGGTCGTGTACGTCGCGACCGGTCTCGGCTACGCCGACGCCCTGTCGGGCGCCCCGGCGGCGGGACAGCAGGGCGGACCGCTCCTGCTCGTGACCGGGACGTCGATCCCGGCGGTCGTCGCAACCGAGCTGACCCGGCTCAAGCCCGGCCGGATCGTCGTGCTCGGCAGCACGTCGGTCGTTTCGGCCGGGGTCGCCGCGGCCCTCGACGGCTACGTCACGCGTTGAGCGGGAGGGAATCGAAGCCGGCCGGCCTGAATGTGTCGGGCGCCGACGGCTCGTGGCTTCTGGAGCCGGTCCTCGACCTCACTCGCGACCACCAGCCGGGCCTGGACCCGTCGCCGGGTTCGTGAGAGAGGCGTCCACGATGTCCCGAGAGAGGACATTGGCGTCCCCGGCAGGATTCGAACCTGCGACCCGCGAGTTAGAAGCTCGCCGCTCTGTCCACTGAGCTACGGGGACGGGCCGCCATCGTACCGCGCTCCGCAGCCCGGTCAGGCCGGGGCAGCGCGCACGAGCATAGGTCGATTGGCCCCTTGCGCCCCCCGGCCACGGGCGGCTATCCTCCCGGCCCGCTCGGATCGCCCCGGGATGACGGTCCGCGGATCGACGAGGAGCCCACCCCGTCCGTGTCGCAACACGCCGTGTCGCAACGCGTCACCGCGAGGCCAATCGACGCCGTGCCCGTGCCCACCCCCGATCCCGCGATCGCCACGATAGCCGCCGCCCCGGCGATCCAGCTCGCCCTCGAGCTCGAGACGGAGCTGCCACGGATCGAGATCGCGCCCGAGTGGAAGGCCCAGCAGCGCCTCTGGGGCCACCCGTTCCACCCGATGTGCTCGTACCTGGCGAGCTTTCCGGCGGCCCTGGCCCACGCCTTCATCGCGCGCTACAGCCGGCCCGGCGATGTCGTCCTCGACCCGTTCGCCGGCCGCGGCACGACCCCGCTCCAGGCGACGGCCGAGGGCCGGATCGGGGTCGGCAACGATCTGAATCCGTTCGCTCATCTCCTGACGGCCTCCAAGGTCGAGCCGGCGAGCGCAGCGGAGGCACGGACCCGCCTGGCGCGCCTGCGACTGGCCTGGCCGGCCGAGGCGCCGACGTGGGAGGCTCGTGCGGCAGCGATCCAGGCCGACCCTGAGGGCGGCCCCGAATCCGTCCCGGCGGAGGTCGCCATCGCCTTCCATCCCCGGACGTTCGCCCAGCTCCTGTACCTTCGGGCGGCCCTCAAGCTCGACGACCGGATCGACCGCTTCCTCGCCGCCGCGATCACCGGGATCCTCCACGGCAAGAGTGCCTCGTACCTCTCCGACCTCATGCCCAACACGTTCAGCATGGCCCCGCGCTACGTCCGCGACTTCGCCGCCCGAACCGCCTTCCGGGCTGCCGAGCGCGATGTCTTCGAGTGCCTCGGGGCGAAGCTGAACCGACTCTTCCGGGCCCCCCTCCCCCCGGGACCGGGGATCTCGCTCGTCGGCGACGCCCGCGACGCAGGCGCACGGGCCCGGGCCGCCCTGCGCGCGCGGGGCCTTCCGGACCGAGCCCGGCTGGTCCTGACCTCGCCGCCCTACCTCCGGGTCGTGAAGTACGGCTACTACAACTGGCTCCGGGCCTGGTTCCTGGGCGAGGACCCCAGGGCGATCGACGCCGCCCTCGACGACGCCCACCACCGCGCTCCCTACCTCGTCTTCCTCCGCGACGTCCTCCGCGGGCTGCGACCCGCGCTCACCGACGACGCCATCGTCGTCCTCGTTATCGGCGACGTCGCGACCGATCGAGGGCGAGCGATCCGCAACGGGATCGGGCTCGCCGAGGCCGTCTGGGCCGACGCCGCGCGGCCCGAGGGCTACCGCCTCGCCGGCCTGGCCCTCGACGAGGTCCATGCCCACCGGAAGATGACGAAGCTGTGGGGCAACGAGGCGGGCCGGGCGACGCAGCTCGACCGGATCCTCGTCCTCGGGGCGTCGGAATCCGGCCGGCGGCGGGCGATCTCGGGGGCCACGTTGCCCGTCGCCTGGACCTGGCCGCCCCGCCTTCGGGCCCTCTGACCCAGCGAGGCCGGAGCCGGGCGCTCATCCCGGCGTTCCCCCGCGGGGGAGGCCTGCGGGCCGCAGCCCGCGGCGGGGTGGCCTTGCTACGATTGGGCCATGCAGCAGATGTACCACCCGTCCGACCTGGCCGCGATGGATCCGCTGGTCCTCATGAAGAACCTGGACCACGTCCGAATGACGAGCCGCCGGCTCAGCTACATCCTCCAGCAGCAGGTCCACCTCTACGCACCCGAGGCGAACCAGCTCCGCGAGCAGATCGACCGGTACGTCGAGGCCGAGCGCCAGATCGAGGGCGAGATGGCGAGGCGCCAGATCCGCGCCTGACGGCTCCTCCGGGGAAGGCCCGGCCATCGCGGGCGCCCATTTCGAGCCCCGCCGCAGCGGATTTCTCACCCGGGTGCCGATATCACGCCAGATCGCTGCCTGGCGGCCGCCGACGCCGGTCCTTGATGCCTCATTACGCATGTTGGGGAGGCCTGGGCGTCCGATTCGTCCGTCGTCGAGGGTCGGGTCGCATCGTAATGCCACCGCCACGGGAATTCCGCGATTCCCGGACCATCCGAGCGTCGTCAGGCGCAGGTCGGTGTGCCCGGCAGCCCCTGGGCTCGAGCTCCGGAGGGCTCAGCCGGCCGAAGCCGGGGCACCCGCCGGAGTCACGGCCACGGCCGTTCGGGCCTTGGCCCGGGCCCGGTCCTCGGTCACGATCTCGGTCACCAGCGCGGCGAGGGCCGGCATCTGACCGAGGCTGAAGCCGATGCCATGCGTCGCGAGGTCGTCCGGGCCCCACCCCCGGAAGAGCCCGCGGCCGGCAACGCCGCACATCTCGTCATACAGCTCGGGCCAGCCGACCTTTCGGCGCTGGTAGCAGAACTTCACGAACTCGACGGCATCCGCCGAGGGCGCCGGCGTCGGCGCGGGGCGCGCGACCATCGATCCCTCTCCTCCTCGTGCCTTCGGGGCAAGGCGAAGCCGACGCGGCCACGGCGAGATCGTGCCGTGGACGGCGGCGATGATTCCGGGTCGTCGGCGGGCCCCTCCCGGGAGACTCGCAACCGACCCCGTCATGGTACGTCCGGGGCGCCCCGGGCCGGAAGGGGTGTTCTCCACCTTTTCGTCCACCAACTTGTCCACAGCCTGTCCCCGGACCGCCTGAAACGGTTCAGGGACGGCGCCGAAAGACCCCAAGGCCCGGCCGGTCGGACAGCTGCCAGCGATGATCGCGGCCCAGCTCGAGGCCTTCGAACGGGTCGGCGGCGAGGAGGAGGTTGCCGTCGAGGTCGACCCAGTCGGCGAGCGACGCAACCGCAGCCGACGCGGCGATGACGACGGATGTCTCCTCCATGCAGCCGAGGAACGTCCGGAAGCCGAGGTCGCGGGCGCGGGCCAGCATCCGGGCGGCCGGCCCGGGCCCGCCGCACTTGGCGAGCTTGACGTTCACCCCGGCCACGACCCCGACGAGCCCGTCGAGGTCCTCGTCCGCCACGCATGACTCGTCGGCGACGATCGGCAGCGTCGAGGCCTGCTGGAGGTCGGCCAGCCAGTCGAGGCGCCGGGCCGGGAATGGCTGCTCGATGAGCTCGACGCCGAGGGCGACGAGCTCGGGCAGAAGAGCGACGGCGACCTCGGGCCTCCAGCCGGTGTTGGCATCGACACGAATCGGCCCGCCGTAGACCTCACGGACCGCCCGCAGGGTCGCCATGTCTGCCGGGCCGCCGACCTTGATCTTGAGGGCCGGGAACGCGGCGGCCCGGCGGGCCCGTTCGGCCACGACCGCCGGCTCGTCGAGGCCGATCGTGAAGTCGGTCGGCGGGATCGACATCGACAGCCCGAGCAGCCGCCAGGCCGGCCGACCCGTCGCCTTCCCGACGAGATCGAGGAGTGCCGAATCGAGGGCGCACTTCGCCGCGCCGTTCCAGCGGATGGCGTCCGCCATCGCGGCCCCCGCGACCTCGAGCCCGGCCGTCGACGGCTCGGGCTCACCGACGGCGTCGAGGAGGAGCGGCCAGAGCGCGGCCATCGAGGCCGGCGTCTCGCCGTAGAAGGTGTCGGGATAGCCCTCACCGTATCCGACGACGCCCGGGAACCGGTCGTCCTCGAGCTCGACGATGACCGTCGTGACCCGGTGGCCACCGCCGTGCTCGGTCCGGGCGATCCGGAACGGGTCGCGGAGCGCCAGCGACAGGACCTCGTGCCGCAGGCGGAGCGTCACGCCAGGCCCCGGGCGTCGTTCTCCCGGACCCACGGCAGCGACTCGACCCGCCGGCGGATCTCTCGCCACAGCCCGTCCGCACCGAAGCGAACGGGGTCGGCCGCCGGCAGGCCGGTCTCGGTCTCGGTCCAGTCGATGATCCGGCGAGCCTCGGCGTCGTCGGGAAAGAACGAGGTGTTGAGGGCGATGCCGACGACCTTCGCGGGGGCGACGAGCCCCGCCACCGTTTCGTGGAGGGCGATGAACTCGGGCAGGCGGGCGATCGGGAAGGAGGCCTCCGGCAGGTGGTCGAAATCGTGCTCCTGCAGCCCCGGCTTGTGGACCATGACCATCGCCTGGGGCGTCGCGCCGTGGATGAGCCCGAGGGTCACCGACGAATAGGCCGGATGGTCGAGCGAGCCCTGGCCCTCGACGATCAGCCAATCGCCCCGCGACTCACCCTCCTCGACCATCCACTCGACCGTCCCCTGGACGAAGTCGCTGATGACCCGGTCGACCGCGACGCCCCAGCCGTCGATCATCATCCCGGTCTGGCCGGTTGGCACGAAGACGGCGTGGTCGCCCGCCGCGAGGGCCGACTTCCGGAGCTCGAGGGCGACCGACATCTTGCCGATCGCGCAGTCGGTGCCGACGGTCAGGAGGACCCGCGAGCCGGGTCGGTGTCGCCGCCCGACGGCCGTCTCGTTTCGCTGCGGCGGCGGCCGCCGGTAGTCGACGATCTCGACGCCGGCCAGGTGCGCGGCCGCCGCGAACTCGGGGTCGTCACCGAGGAACGTATGGAGGCCCGAGTGGACGTTCAGCCCGGCCCGGATGGCCTCGAGGAGCGTGGCTCGCCAGGCGTCCGGCAGTTTCCCGCCGGTTGGGGCGATGCCGAGGAGGAGGGTGTCCGGCGGCTCGGACCGGGCGAGCGCCTCGGCGAGCGTCGCGACGGCCGGAATGTCGTGACCGGGCATCCACTCCGCGACGTTGCGGCCCGCGATCGCGGAGTCGAGGAGGGCCACGACCCGGTCCGTGCCGTAGCGGATCACGCCCATCGCGGTCTTGGCGTTGTGGACGTGCCACTGGCCCTCGGTCAGGATGACCAGTCGGCGCGGCGCAGGTGGACCCATGGCCGCCGAGTCTACGGCGTGCCCGGGCAACGTGACGCCCCGCGTCGGGCCCCTCGAGCCCGCTGCCCCGGTCAGCCGGTCGTGGCTGTCTCGTCGGGGGCGGGCTTGTCCTTCAACTGGCCGGGCGCCCCTTCGCGCCCGAGGCCGTGGCCACGCCCGCCGTGCTCATGCCAGGCCTTCCAGCCGGGGTGCTTCTGGCCGTGGACCTTCGGCCCCCCGGCCCACGGCGGCCGACCCGTGGTGACGATCCGCGTGCCGTCAACGATGTCGACGCTGACCCTCGTGGAGCCGTCGCGATGCCAGCCATGGACCTCCACCGACTTGCCCACGTAGGCTGCCAGCGGGCCGCCGCTCGATCCATGGAACCACTTGGGTCCAGCCGACAGCTCGTAGGTCGTCCCGCCCGCGGTCAGGGCGAACGTGGGCCGGCCCTTCGCGTCGGTCGTGCGCTCGATGGTCCCGTTCAGCGTGATCTCGACCCTGGGCGCCTTCGCGTCCTTCGGGCCCTTGCCGGGCTTTGCGGTTTCCCCGGCGCCCGGACTGGCCGTGGGGTCGGCGGCCAGGACAGCCGGCACGCCGACCGTGATGGCCGCGACAAGGGCAAGGGCCTGAACGGCGCCGCGTCGCTTCATGGCCGGGAGTGTGGGCCGCGGACCTTGCAGAATCAATGGCCGCGACGCGCGGCGCCGGACCGTCCCGGTGCCAGCGCGCACCGCCGAAGGTCGGGCGGCCACGAGAGGGGTCGTGCGTAGACTTCGGGCCATGAGCTTCAACGTCGAGGCCGCCGCGTACGACGGCTTCATGGGCCGCTACTCCGTGCTCCTCTCGCCGCAGCTCGCCGATCTGGCCCGCCTCCACGCGGGTCAGCGCGCGCTCGACGTCGGCTGCGGGCCCGGCGCCCTCACGACCGAGCTCGTCGCCCGGCTGGGCGCCGCGGCCGTCGCCGCCGTCGATCCGTCCGAACCATTCGTCGCCGCGGCGCGGACGCGCCACCCGGGGGTCGACGTCCGGCGCGCGTCGGCGGATCGGCTGCCGTTCGCGGGCGAGGCCTTCGATGCATCGCTCGCCCAGCTCGTCGTCCACTTCATGGCAGACCCGGTGGCCGGCCTCGTGGAGATGGCCCGGGTGACCCGTCGGGGCGGTGTCGTCGCCGCCTGCGTCTGGGACCACGGCGGTGAGGGGGGCCCGCTGCGGGTCTTCTGGCAGGCTGCCCGCGAGATCGAGCCCGGGGCACATGACGAGTCAGACCTGCCCGGCACCCGCGAGGGCCACCTGGCGGAACTGTTCGAGGCGGCCGGGCTGCACGACGTCGAGGCGACGGCGTTGACCATTGCCCGCGAGCACGCCACGTTCGAGGACTGGTGGGAGCCCTTTACTCGAGGCGTCGGCCCCGCCGGCTCGTTCGTGGCAAGACTCGATCCGGACCGTCGCGCCGAGCTCCGCGGCCGCTGTCAGACGGCGCTGCCGACCGCACCGTTTACGATCGCCGCGCGGGCCTGGGCGGCCCGCGGTCTCGCCTGACCGAGCGTCGAGGTCCGGGCCCTCAGGAACCCGGCGGCCCGATGACCTCGATCTCCTTCCACGCCGGGAAGAGGTCCCCGACGTCGGTCGTCACGACCCTCACGAGCTCCACAGCCTCGAGTCTCGCGGCCGGCTCAAAGCGGAGGACGTCGCCATCGGCGGTCAGCCCCTCGAACACCTGGACGAGGGTGGGCTCGCCACCAGTTCGCCGAACCCAGAGCTCGTGGCGGCTGGGGCCGCCGGGATCCTGGGCCACGACGAGATTGATCGCGTCGACTCGGCGGGCTTCGGCCAGCACGATCTCGATCCACTGCGGCGAAAGCCCCGCCGCGTTCCAGTGGGCCGGCGTGCCGTCGACGGCGCGGTCGGCCTCCGCCCCCGGGAGCTCGCTCGAGGCGGTCACGGTGGCCCCCGCGCCGAGGCTGACGCCATTCGGCGGCGGCGTGGAGCCGGCACCCGGCGCGGGGGTCCCCGATGGGCTCAGGTCGGGACAGATGGCCTCCGATCCGGCGGCGCAGTGCTCCACTCGTCCGCCGATCATCGTCATGAGAACGGTGATGTCGTTGATCGCCGCGGGTAGGACCGCCAGCGGATCGCCCGAGAGGACGACGAGGTCGGCCAGCTTGCCCGGGGTGATCGAGCCCTTGACATCGTCCTCGAACGCCGCGGACGCGGCATTGATGGTGTGAGCCGCCATCGCCTGCTCGGGGATCAGGGGCTCCTCGAGCAGCTCCGCCGGAGAGGGCGTGCCGAGGTTGCCGACCCGGGTCACGGCCTGGTAGATGAGGTGGATCGGCGACCCGAAGGGGGCCCCGGTCGGCTCCTCGACGTGGAAGCTCGGGAAGCCGCTGATCCCGGCCGGGGTAAGGAGGGCCTCGAACAGGCTGCGCCACGGCGCATACGCCCCCACCGGCTCGCGCGCGCCGAGGGCCTCGATGTCCGGCTCGCCGACGAGCTGGCCGGGGACGTTCGTGTTTATGGCGGGCACGAAGCCGAGGTCCGAGATGTCCGCGATCTGTTCCGGCGTCGCGAAGAGCATGTGCTCGAGGCGCGGGCGTGCCTGGCCGAAGGTCGGGTCAGCGGCATGGGCGGCCGCCCCGGCCTCGAGGATCATCGCCAGCGACGTCGCGCTGACGATCTTGATCGCGAGCTGCCAGCCCTCGGCGTGGCGGGCCGCGACGAAAGCGTCGAGATCGGCCTGGTTCCACAGGAGCACCGTCGCATTGGCGAAGTCGGTGAAGACCTTGAGACCGGCTACCCGGACGTGCGGACTGACCGACTCCCCGGGCTCATGGTCGTTGAAGTAGTCGCCCAGGAGCCGGCCCTCGGCGCTGTTCTCGTTGACGACGAGGTAGGCGTTGACCCGCAGTCGGAGGTCTCCGGCACGGTCGAGGTCCCGCAGCACCTGGAGGCGATGCTCGTCGACATAGAGCTCGTGGATCGTCGTGTAGCCCTGCGCGATCGCGGCATCGATAAGCTCGGGCGGCTCCCTGCCGAGAACCGACGAGCCGTCGCCGATCCGGTGCTGGTGGGCGTCGATGAACCCGGGGGCGAGGGTCAGGCCGGCGAGATCGACGACCGTCGTTGAGGGCCCCGCCAGCGCCTCGACTTCCGCTCTCGTGCCGACGGCGACGATCGTGTCACCCCGGTCCGCGACGGCCTCGGCCCGCGGCCGAGCGGGGTCAATGGTGACGACGTTAGCGTTCGTGAAGACGACGTCGGCAGTGGGCTTGGGCGTCGGACCGTCACCCGGACCGCATGCGCTCGGGAAAGCCGCTCGACGACGGGACCGGGCTACCCGAGGCGACGCATGGGGTAACGACGACCAGCGTTGCCACGACGGCTGGCAGTCCGCGCCGCATCCCGGGAGGTCCGTTCGCCCATCCGCGGTTCAGCTCGAACCCCCCACGTACGCGGCCACGCCCGTGACCGACCTGGTGCCGATTCTAGGGTTCTCGTCGACCTGAGCGACGGGAATCTCGATCCCCATGAGGACTGAGTCGTCGAGGGCGCCCATAGACCGGGCCCCGCTGT
Organism: Chloroflexi bacterium RBG_16_70_13; assembly: GCA_001795245.1. Taxonomy (GTDB): domain Bacteria; phylum Chloroflexota; class Limnocylindria; order Limnocylindrales; family CSP1-4; genus UBA5189. Next base: position 13,068 of record MGOD01000110.1, on the reverse strand, counting down.
GCATCGCGATAGACTCGTTCGCGGGCGACTTCACCGCAGCTGGAGCGGCCGAGCCACCGGCGCGCCGCGACTACGGCGCGTCGCGGCGGCGCTCGATCCCGTCCAGGATGAGGTCGAGCCCGAACTCGAAGAACTTCATGGCGCCGGCTGGCTCGGACCGATGACTGCCGTATCAGCCCTGCCGGCCGCGGCCGACGACGCGGAACGCCGGAGCGACACGATGATGGCACTCGTGCAGGAGGGCTACGGCTCTGCCGATTCCCTCCACGTCCGGGGCGTCCCCGTGCCCGCCCTGACGGAGGGGCGGGTCCTCGTGCGGATGCGCGCCGCGTCCGTGAACGCCCTCGACTGGCACACGACGCACGGCGGCCTGCTGCTGGAGATCATCGGGAAGGTCATGCGCCAGCAGGACGACCCGATCCGCGGCGTCGATCTCGCCGGCACGGTCGAGGCCGTCGGCCCAGGCGTTACCAGGTTCAAGCTCGGCGACGAGGTCCTCGGCAGCGCGTCCGCAACCTTCGCCCAGTACGTCTCGGCCCGGGAGGATCGGCTGCTCCGGAAGCCACCCGAGCTCTCGTTCGAGGAGGCAGCGACCCTCAACGTCGCAGGCCACACCGCCCTCCAGGGACTGCGTGACCACGCCCAGGTCAAGCCGGGACAGCGGGTCCTCATCCACGGCGCGGGTGGCGGAGTCGGCACGTTCGCAGTCCAGCTCGCGAAGGCGCTCGGCGCCCATGTCACCGCGGTGACGGGCCCATTGAACGTCGACCTCATCCGATCGCTCGGCGCGGACGACGTCATCGACTACACCAAGGAGGACGTCACCCGGCGTCCCGAGCGTTACGACGCGGTCCTCGACATCGCCGCGACGCGGTCGGTCGCCAGCCTTCGCCGGGTCCTCGCCCCGACTGGGATCTTCGTCCAGGTCGGTGCGGCGAAGCACGGTGGCTGGTTCGGGGTCTTCGGGCGGATCATCAACGTCATGCTCCGGAGGCGGCTGCTCCGCCAGCGCGTGACGTTCTTCGTGGCGAAGCCCGGGATCGAGGACCTCGTCACCATCACCGAGCTCATCCAGGCGGGCACGTTCCGGCCGGCCATCGATCGGACGTATCCGCTCACCGAGGGTCGGGAGGCCGTGCGCTACGTCGGCACCGGCAAGGCGCGGGCGAAGGTCGTCATCACCGCGTAGCCCGCTGCCGGACAGGAAGGCGCCCACGGGGATCGCCGGGGGCGCTGACCTGGACCGCAGGCTCGTGGGTGACAAGTGGAGCCCTCATCGGCGCATCGGCAAGGCTGCCACGGTGGCTCCCACGCACCGTCGTGCGTGTGGTCAGTGAAGGCAGTGGCGCCGAAGGTCGCGGTCAGCACTTCGGCCGCCGCGACGGACTGCACCGAGAGGCCCGAGGCGTATTCCGGGAACGGAGGGGTCGCCAGCGGCAGGGGATCGCCCCATGTCGGATCGACGTGCTCCTCGATGTAGCCGATCGGCCGGACGATGTTGCGGACGTACTTGACGCGCCAGCAGGCGATGAACGCGTCGCAGACGGCAAGGCCGAGACGGGCGTACGCGACCGCCGCGTCGGCAAGCGATCGATCCTCGACGCGAAGGACCTGACCGAGGATCGAGGCCGAGTGGCCAAGCGGCGTGGCGGTTTGCCCCGGATCGTCCGACCAGAAGAGCCCGATCTCGAGCTGGGCAGGCGTGAGGCCGTTCACCGCCTCATACACCTCCATCGCCTCGGCGGAGTCGCTTTCTCGGTGCCGCACTCGCGGGATCACGCCGTGCCGGCGGCCATCCGTGGCGCATGGTTCCACCGACGCCACTGCCAGCCCAGCCCGATGAGCAGCGGCAGGGTCTCGGCCAGGTTATAGGCGAGATGGAGCTCCGGCCGCGCAAGCGGGAGTCCACCGCCCAGCAGCCCACCCGCGGCCAGCAGGCCGGGGTTGCCGGCTGTGCCGCTGGCGAGATAGATCGCAATCAGGACGACGTGCTCGCCGAGGTGCCAGGCCGCCAACGGCAGGGTCACCCACAACCAGGGGTTGTTCCGGAAGCGGGTCAACAGCAGGGCGACCGCGATCACGATCCACCCATTCCAGATGAAATGGACCCACTCGATATCGAGCGCGCCGAAGACGCCATGAGCGTGCTGTCCGCTCAGCCCCAGGAGCCGCAGCTGGGCAATCTGGACCAGGTGCTCCCCGACGTGCGCCGTCTGGGTGAGGGCCAGCACCAGGAACAGCCCCAGCCAGCCGTCGGTCGCCCGTGCGGTGAGGATTGCAGCCGCGGCCAGCAGCGGGAGCAGGGGCACCAGCCCGATGACACCCAACAGCCAGATCGGTGCCTGGACCGCGGCTGCCAGGCCGACGCCGGCGGAGGCCGCAAACAGCGCCGCGGCTGCCCACGCGAGTCTTGGTCGCTCGCGGAACGATGTGAGCTGGGTCATGACATCACCTCATCTGCCCGGTGGCCGAGCCGATCGCCCGGCCACCGGCGTGGTCTGGACCCGGCCCTACGGCAGGGTGGATCGAGGCCTGGATGGTCTAGGTCGCCATCTCCTTCGTACGCTGGGGGTGGACCGGAGGCCCACCCCCGTCCTGTCCCTTCAACTGAGGGGCGGGAAGATGGCCAGCCACCAGGACGCCGGGCTGCCGACGGGGGTCGAGATGGATCCCGGCAGCAGAGCCGGATCCAGCCCACCGTGCGGCGCCACCGCCAGGTGGATATCGGCATCCGCCAGGTCGAAGCCCATCGAGAGGGCCCGGCCCAGCGTCTCGGCATTCGGTCCGCCGAAGGTGAAGCTGTCCTTATTGACGAAGCCCTGCAGATGCAGGTTGGCTCCGCCTTCGAGGTGACCCCCGGCGTTGTACGCGCCGGCAATCACGTCGGGGTCGTTCATGAGGTCGCCCGGACCGCAGATGGCGCCGGCGCATTCCTCCGGGTTGTAGAAGATGAAGACCCACAGGCTGAAGGCCTCGGGGTGCCCCGCGACGCCGCTGCCCGTGGGGCCGGTCGGATAGGTATAGCTGCCCGGCTCGGGCGTGGCCATCGTGAGACTGGCGGCGACGCCGTTCGGGGTTCGAAGGACGGACGCGCCGTCCGCGGCGACGACGGGTCCGGCGAGGCCCTGCCCGACCACGTCAGCTGTCTCCCAGCTGCCGGCGGCCGAGGCTGCGGTGGCGGACAGCACGAGGCTGGCCGCGGCAATGAGGCTTGCGAGCGTTCGGGTGCGCATGTCTTCCTCCGAGTGTCGAGTGAGGTCGGTTGGCTCGTTGCTGGGTACCCGCAGGGATCATCCACGTCGGCCACTACGGAGCCGATCCGGCGTCGGTGGCCGTAGTGCCAGCCGAAGTGCCCACCGAAGGCCCGGCCAAACCCCTCGACGCCGGCCCGGCGCTGCGCCAGAATGCGCGCGCGTGAGATGCGTCCGATGACACGCCCTACCGCTGTTGGTGCCCTCGCCGCCTGGGTGGCGCCGTCGCCCGGCCCGACCGACGGGGACCGCGGTTCGGCCGTGTCCGCGGTGAAGCCCACGCCCTTCCGCTCCGCCTCATTCGACGACGTGCACGGGGCGGTCGCCGCGGCGCTCCTCCTGATGAGCGCCGTTCCCCATCGCGACGGAGCGGGCACGATCGGCATCGCCATCGCCCTGGGTAATCCCGAGGAAGCCCGCGCCGAGGCCGATGCGCTCGCCGCCCACGCGCCGCCCGGATCGGTCCTGCTGACCCCGGCCGCGGTGGAGGCGATCGGCCACCGCCTTCCCGACGGCCTGGCATTGCGGGCGGAATCGGTCACGACCGAGGATGGCCGGCTGACCGCCTTCGCCCTGCGGAGCGCGACCGAGGTGATGCCCCATGCCCTGCCGGTCCCCGCCACGCGCCTCATCGGCCGGGCATCCGAGCTCCGCGAGCTGCGCGACCTGCTGGCGGCGCACCGCCTGGTGACCCTGGCCGGGCCGCCCGGCAGCGGCAAGACCCGTCTGGCGGTCGAGCTCGGCCGCCTCGCGCTCGGCACGTTTGCCGATGGCGCCTGGTTCGTTCCGCTGGCCCCGATCCAGGACGACGGGTTGGTGGGCCACGCGGTGGCCCGGGCGCTAGACCTCTCGGAGAAGCCCGGCACCCCGATGTCCGAGGTCGTGGCGCAGCACCTGGGTCCGCGCCGGCTGCTTCTGATCCTCGACAACTTCGAGCACCTGCTGAGCGGTGCCGCCGTCGTCGCCGAGTGGCTCGCGGGCGCACCCGAGCTCCACGTGGTCGTGACCAGCCGGGAGCCGCTGCACCTGTCCGGCGAATGGGAGTTCGAGGTGCCGCCGCTCCGAGTCCCGAACGATGCCACCGACCCGCGGGCGGCCGAGGCCGAGGCGGTGGAGCTCTTCACCGAGCGTGCCCGGGCCGTGGACGCCACGTTCGAGACGGATGGGCCAACCCTCCGTGACGTCGTCCAGATCTGCCGGCGCCTGGATGGGCTGCCACTGGCAGTGGAGCTCGCGGCGGCCCGGGCCAAGGCCCTCCCGGTGGCGTCGATCCTGGGCCGCCTCGAGCGGAGCCTGGAGCTCCTCACCCGCGGCGCTCGCGACATCCCGGAGCGCCACCACTCGCTCCGGGCAGCGGTCTCCTGGAGCCACGACCTGCTCACGCCCGAAGAGCAGGCGTTCTTCCGCCGCCTCGCCGCCTTCCGCGGCGGCTGGTCGCTCGATGCCGCGGATGCGGTCACCACGGCGTGGGAGCTGGGCCAGGACGCCCTCGACCTCACGACCTCGCTGCTCGACAAGAGCCTCATCCGGCGACACAGCGATCCGGGAGGGGAGCCGCGGTACGACATGCTGGAGGTGATCCGCGAGTACGCCGACGAGCAGCTGAAGGCGACCGACGAGGACGGCCAGACCATGGAGCGCCATGCGATCTGGTTCCTGGACCTGGCCGAACGGGCGGCGCCGAAGCTGACCGGCGTCGAGCGGGGGCGGTGGCTCGACCAGCTGGAGGGCGAGCTGGACAACCTGCGGACCGCGCTGCGCTGGGCGCTGGACCACCGCCGGCTCGAGCTGGGCATGCGTCTGGCGGCGGCGCTCTGGCGGTTCTGGCAGATCCGCGCCCACATGAGCGAAGGCAGGCAGGTCCTCGCCGAGCTGCTCGAGGCCGACGCCGAGGTGGATCCGCAGATCCGGGCTCGCGCGTTCTCGGCTGCCGGAAGCCTTGCCTACTGGCAGAACGACGGGCTCCCGTGCATGCAGCTGTACGAGGCGTCACTCGAGCTGCGCCGCCAGCAGGGCGACCCGGCCGAGGTGGCCAGCAGCCTCTATGACCTGGGCCACGCCATCAGCTGCGTCGCGGCGGTGAAGGACACGGTCCGCGGCAGGACCCTCCTGATCGAGTCGCTCGAGCTCTATCAATCCCTGGGCAGCCCGATGGGCGAGGCATGGCTCCTCTGGGCCCTCGGCTGCAACCGGCACTTTGCCGGCGACAACCAGGCGGCCATCGACGAGATCGGCCTGGCGCTCGACCGGTTCCGGGGGCTGGACGATCCGTTCGGGCTGGCCTGGGCCCTCACCATGCGAGGGGCGGCCGCCCAGGTCGCGGGGCAGCACGAGCTGGCGACCGGGCACTTCCGAGAGGCGCTGCCGATCTTCGCCGAGGTCGACGACGTCTCCGGCCTCGACTCGGTCATCGAGCACCTCGCCCGCGCCGCGGCGGCCGGCGGCGACGCCCGACGGGCCGTGCGCCTCGCCGCGGCGGCCGCGCGCATCCGCGGCATCAGCGAGAGCGCGATCATGCTGATGGTCCACGCCAGCCAACCGGGCGGCGTCCGTCCCCTCTGGCACGACCGGGAAAAGCTGCCGCTCACGCCGGAGGAGGTTGAGAGACTGACGCGGGAGGGTGAGGCGATGACGACCGCCGAGGCCGTTGCCTACGCCCTCGCCGAGGAGGGCCCGCCGGTGGTCGCCGGACTGCGGATCCGGGCGCTCGGACCGATGCACGTGGAGCGCGGCGGGCAGCAGCTCCAGCGCTGGGGCGGGGACAAGGCGGGCTCCCGCCAGGCCCAGGCCATCTTTGCCTTCCTGTTCGACCGTGGCCCGGCGGGCATCAGCAAGGATGAGGCGGTCGAGCTGCTGTGGCCCGACCTCGCGATCAAGCGTGGGGACCTTGCCTTCCATCGGACGCTCGGAGGCCTCCGCGCCGTGCTGGAGGACGGCCGCCAAAGCGGGAACGTCATCTCGTACGAGGGCGGTCATTACCGGCTCGCGCCGAACGTCGTCGAGTGGAGCGACGTCGCCGCCTTCGAGCGACTCCTCGACGAGGCCGCCGGACTCCAGGGGCGTGGGCGGAGCGCCGTGCTGGAGGAGGCGCGCGACCTGTATCGGGGCGCCTTCCTCGACGACTGTCCCTTCTACGGCGACTCGGTCTTCGTCGAGGAACGGCGGGAGTACCTGCGAACCCGCCACGAGACCCTGCTCATCGAGCTGGGCGATCGATACGCGGCCGTGGGCGAGGCAGCGCTGGCGATGGCGTGCTTCCGCCAGGCGCTGACGCTCGACCCGGAAAGCGCGCGCGCCCGCTCCGGGATGGCCCGCCTCGGGGCCGTCGCCGAGGCCGACCCGGTCTAGGGCTGGAAGACGGCGGCCTGGTACAGCTGGCAGGCATTCGGCCCCGGCGTGCCGTCGGCCTTTGCCGAATCAGGGAAGAAGCCCGGGAGGCTGGCGTCCGTGCAGCCGGCCCGGTACGTGTGGGTCATCTCCGGCATGAAGGCGGGCAGCATCGTCCCGTGATCGTTGAGGACCAGCTGGATCTCGGCCGTCATCGGGTCCCACAGGCCGCCTTCGGGCAACCAGCCCTCGATCACTCCGGCCTGGAAGGAACCGGCGAAGCCGGCCCGGCCGCTGCCGCCGCTGATGTGACCGGCGCCATAGGTGACCTGCGAATCGGTGTTCGGGTTGAGCACGATGTCCGGCCCGGAACAGGGCGTCGCCGCACACGCCGACGGGTTGTTGATCACCACGAACCAGACGGTGTACGCGTGATGCGGACGCAGCTGCTGGGTCCGGATCGAGAAGCTGACGCCGTCGGACCGCCGAACGAGGGTGGCCTGAGCGGATGGGGCGACCGGGCCGGACAGGCCGGTCTGCGGGTGCCACAGCAGCGGCGAGGTCTGATGGTCGGCGCGGGCCGCCACGCCGCCGGCCGCTGAGAGTCCCAGCAACAGGGCGAGAGCAGCACCCAGTGCGGTCGCGCGGGTCATGTCACTCCTCCTGCCCGACCCCCGCCTAGGGCGCAACACACCGTGGTCGTGGAGCGCACAGGATCGCGCGGCTGGGACGCCAGCACAACTACCGCGCGGAGGCAATCGGTGCGCCTGCGCACCGCCTCGGTCTCAGCCACGACCCGGGGTGTTGCCGGCGCGACCCCGACCGGAACTCGGATCCGGCCGCTAATGGCGAGGTTGGTACCGCATATCGGATTCGAACCGATGATCTCCGCCTTGAGAGGGCGGTGTCCTGGGCCTCTAGACGAATGCGGCACGGCCGAGCGAGTCGCCTCGCGAGCCGGCGGATGATACCAATCGAGGGCGCCGGCTGACAAACGCCCGGCTGACAAACGCCCTCTCGACAAACGCCCGGAGGCCTACAGCCGGTTCGCCTCGAGGAAGGCCCGGATGGCCTCGGCGACCTGCTGGAAGCTCTGCTCGCCGAGGACCAGA
>MGOD01000110.1:4846-5352 GCA_001795245.1 Chloroflexi bacterium RBG_16_70_13 | reverse complement strand
CTCGTACGGCGCGTCCAGCCACTCGGCCAGCTGCTCGGAGAGGTCGGCCGGGACCTGCTGGTCGAGGCCGGCGCCGACGACCAGCCGGGGGGTCTCCGTGAAGACTCGCCGGTCGACCCGGATCCCGCGGAGCATCGCCCGGCGGGCGCGCCCGGATTCGTGCGGCTTCTGGCCCATGAGGTGCTGGATCCGCAGGATGTCCGCGATCGTCAGATCGCGGTGGTCGCGCTGGAGCTTCTCCGGCAGGGTTTCCCAGCCGATGAGCGAGCGTCCGTAGAGCTCGGGGATCTCGCGCAACTCGTGCTGGTGGGCGGGCGGGCGAAGGTCGCCCGGCACCTCGGCCGAGAGGAGGACGAGCCCGGCGATCGGGTGGCGCTCGGCGGCCTTCATCGCCAGCAGGCCGCCCATCCCGTGGCCCACGACGACGACCCCGCTGCCGAGCCGATCCATGACCGCGCCGACGTCGTCGACGTAGAGCTCGAACGAGAGATCGGCGGGATCGGCGG
>MGOD01000110.1:3015-4789 GCA_001795245.1 Chloroflexi bacterium RBG_16_70_13 | reverse complement strand
GCGAAGTAGCCGAGGAACCGCTCCCAGACCCACGACCCGCCGAGCTCGCCATGGACGAACAGCAGTGGCTTGCGCCGGCTGCGTCGCTCGGGCAGCCACGATTCGACGTAGATGCCCCGGTCGTGGAGCTCGATCTCGTCCTTCCGGACGGGCCGGCCGTTGACGGACGGGGCCTGGGCGCGGGCGAGGATGTCGTCGGGCGTCGTCTCGGGCATCGGCTCAGGTTCCCTCGGGTGCACGGCGTCAACCCTCCAATGGATTGATGACGAGGCCGGTCAGGGCCTTGGGGTAGATGTACGTGCTCTTCTGGGGCATGACGTCGCCGTCGGCGGCGACGGCCACGATCTCGGCGGCCGGGGTCGGCTCGAGGAGGAAGGCGGCGTCGGCGCCGTCCGTGCCAGCGTCGACGAGGGCGATCGCCTCGGCAGCGTCCATCGTGTACCGGACCCGGCCGCCCTCGGCGATCGCCCCGGCATCGAGGCCGACGAGCGCTTCGAGGGCCGCCCCGAGGAGGGAGACGTCGAGGCGGCGAAGGGCGGCCCCGCCCGCCGGGAGGTGGGCGGCCAGGACATCGCGGCGGGCCCGGAGGACCCACCCGCCGTCCCGCGTCCAGAGCCCGAACCGGCCCTCGCCGCCGGGCGCACCGCCGAGCGGACCGAACGCCCCGAGGAGCTGCTCGCCGGTGACGCCCGGCCGAACCTCGAAAAGCTCCGGCAAGCCGGTCGCGAGGGCGGCCAGCCCCTCCCCGCCGAGACCCAGGACGACCCGGTGCGTCGGCAGGACGTCGATCGGCCCGGCAAGGGGCTCGAGGAGGAGCATGAGGACGTCGTCCGTGTCGAGCTCGACCCCATCCGGCATGCCGGCCCGCCGCTCGCGCGCGTAACGGAGGGCCGTCTCGTAGCGGTGATGGCCGTCGGTGATCGTGAGGGTCGCCGCCGAGGCGAGGTCGCAGAGCGCCTGCGCCACTGGCGCGTCACCCGCGACGAGCGGCCAGAGCCGGTGCCGGACACCGGCCTCGTCGGTCACCTCGACCGTCGGGGGCGTCGCCGCGACCCCCTCGAGGAGCGCTGCCGCCCGCCCGGAGCGATCTTCGTACATCGCCACGACCGGGCTGGTGTTGACTCCCGTCGCCCGCAGGAGCTTGTAGCGATCCTCCTTGGGCCCGGTCAGCGTCCGCTCGTGGGCCCGGATCCCCGCCCCGAACGGCTCGAGGCGGACCCGGGCGAAGAAGCCGCGCCGGACGTGCAGCTCGTCGCGGCCGGGTAGGTGGTAGGTGTCCTCGAGGACCGAGATCGTGGGCCGCGGGTCACGGTGCAGGATCCCGCTGCCCCGCCAGGTCCCGAGGTGGCGGGCCGCCCGGCGGTAGCGGTCGTCGGGGTCGGCGTCGCCCGGCTCGGCGGCCGGCAGGTCCAGGCGGACGACGTTCCGGGGGTCGCGGGCGAGGAGCCGGCCGTGCTCGTCGGGACCGATGACGTCGTAGGGCGGCGCGATGACCGCGGCCAGGTCACCGACCGCGTCCGGCGAGTAGCGAAGCGCGCGAAACGGGCGGACGACGGGCACGTGGACCTCGACGCTGGGCCTGGGACGGGCCGGGAGCCGGGCGCTCGCCGCCGGGACTCCGGCTTCGATCGGGCGCTGGCATCGGGATCGTACGATAGCCGCCGTCGGACCGCGATCGGGCAGTTCTCGCGGGCGGCGCAACTTTTCGCCTGGGTCCCGCGTCGATGCTGCGACCCAGGGAGCCGATCCCGTTTGGCGACGGCTCTCGCCGTCG
>MGOD01000110.1:0-3006 GCA_001795245.1 Chloroflexi bacterium RBG_16_70_13 | reverse complement strand
AGCCGCAGGAGTCGACGTGCCGCTCGCGACCGCTCTGCCGCGTCCCGCCGCCCGCTGGCTCCGCCACGCCCTCGCGTGTCTCTTCGCGGCCGCCGTCGCCCTCGGCCCCGTGGCCCTCTCCGCCAGCGCGGCCGAAAGCGTCGGCCTCGAGGCCCGGGTCCTCCTCCAGGGCCATACGCGGGTCGGGTCGTGGATGGCGATCGAGGTCCAGTTCACGAACGACGGCCCGGCCGTCCGGGGCGAGCTCCGGATCGCCGGCGGCACGCAGGGCAGGACCCGCTTCTCGGTCGCGGTCGACCTGCCGACCGATTCCCGCAAGACGTACGTCCTGCACGCCCAGCCCCCGGCGTTCGGGCGGAACGTGAAGGTCGAGCTCGTGTCCGGCGGCACGACGGTCGCTTCGGCCGACGTGGCCTACCTGGCCCACGATTCTTCCCAGCTCATCGTGGGGGTCGTCGCCGAGCGGCCCCAGGGGATCATCGGAGAGCTCGACCTCGACCCGAGCATCAACGGCGCCGCCCCGGCCATCGTCAGTCTCGGCATCGCCGACCTCCCCGAGCGGGTCGAAGGCTGGACCACCCTCGATCGGCTCATCTGGCAGGACGTCGACAGCAACCTCCTCACCGACGCCCAGCTCGACGCCCTTCGTGGCTGGATCGCCGGCGGTGGGCGGCTCATCGTGGCCGGCGGGACCGCCGGGATCGGCACCCTCTCGGGCTTTCCCGATGACCTCATCCCCTTCCGCCCGACCGCGACCGTCGACATCGCCCCGGCGTCGATCGCCGGGCTCGTTGGCCCGCTGCCGGTAGATGCCGCGGACCTGCCGGCCTACGCCGGCGACCTCGGAGTCGGACGGGCGCTGGCGACCTCGGGCGACCGGGTCGTCGCCGGCCAGCTCGACTACGGCAACGGCAGCGTCACGCTCCTCGGCTTCGACCCGACGACGTCGTGGCTCGCCTCCGGCAACGAGGTCGAGTCGATGTGGCGACGGTTCCTGCCCAACCGGACCGGAGGCGGCCCGATCATCACGTCGGACGACAGCCAGATCGTGAACGCGGTCAACCAGCTCGCCTCGCTCGCCCTGCCGCCGATCGGCGGGCTCATCGCGATCCTGGGCGGCTACATCCTCCTCATCGGCCCCATCAACTACCTCGTCCTCCGACGTCTCGACCGGCGCGAGCTGGCCTGGGTCACGATGCCCGTCCTGATCGCCATCTTCGCCGTCGTCGCCTACGGCTTCGGGACGGCGCTCCGGGGCAACGACCTCATCCTCAACGAGGTCGCGATCGTGCGCGGCGCACCCGGCGCGACCGAGGGCACGGCCCAGGTCTACTTCGGGATCTACTCGCCCTCGCGATCGACCTACCAGATCCGGGTTCCCGGCGGGGCACTCCTCGCCGCCCCGATCAGCGGCGACTTCGTGATCGGCGGTGGCGGCGTGGACCAGGGCCTCCTCGACGTCGTCCAGGGTGACCCATCGCTCATCCGCGACCTGGCCGTCGGCTTCAGCTCCCTGCGAACGATCCGGGCCGAATCGGCCACCACGGTACCGCTCATCGAGGCCAGCCTCGAGCTCAACGGCGGGCTGCTCAGCGGGACGGTCAGGAACCGCTCGGAGGTGGAGCTCGAGCGCGTCACCGTCGTGCTCGGCGGCTCCGTCGCGGTCATCGGTGACATCGCGGCCGGCGGCGAGAAGGAGGTCAAGCTGCGGCTCACCGGCAACGCCTTCTTCGAGTCGCTCGCGGACCGGGTCTTCGGCCAGGTCTTTTTCGGCGAGACGGGCCAGCTCACCGATGACGGGCTCAGGCTCCGGGTCCGGCACGCCATCCTGAGCCAGCTCAGCTACGACCCGATGACGGGCAACACGACATCGTTCGCCGCGACGGGCCCCGTCGTCCTGGCCTGGGGACGGGCGAACGTCCTCGACATCGAGATCGAGAACCAGACCGCGCGGCGGACCACGAACACCCTCTACTACTACCCGGTCGACCTCGACGTCAGCGGCGCGACGACGTTCCCGACCGACCTCGTCCAGGCGACGATCGTGTCGTCCGACGCGGCGTTCTTCAGCAAGGAGTTCCAGTGGCTGAACATGGGTGCCGGCTCGGCCACGATCGCCTACCAGCCGATCAGCTTCGAGGGCTCGATCGCCCCAACCGAGCTGCAGGTCTCGCTGAACTTCGGGGGCGGCTCGTTCCCGAGTGACGGCGCGGCCGACCTCAAGCCGCTCGACGTCATCCCGGTCGTCTGCAAGGATCCCGCGGTCGACGACCCACCCGGCTGCGAGCAACCCCGCTTCGACGGCATCCCCGAGGTCGAGCTCTTCGACCGGACCGGCGATGGTGCCTGGATCCGCTTCCCGCACATGGGCCAGGGCGCGGTCTACCGGATCGCCGAACCCGAGCGCTACATCGATCCGGTCACCGGACAGGTCCTCGTCCGGTTCGTCAACGACCAGCAGGACAGCGGCGTGGGCTTCCAGTTCAATATCGCCATCAGCGGGGTGATCTCATGACGGCGATCGTTCGTTCGGACGGCCTGGTCAAGCGCTACGACCGCACCCTCGCGATCGCCGGCGTGGACCTCGATGTCGCGGAGGGCGAGATCTTCGGCCTCGTCGGCCCCAACGGGGCGGGCAAGACGACGACCCTCCGGATCCTGGCCACCCTCCTCGAGCCGACGGCCGGCGACGCCGAGATCGCGGGCTGGTCGGTGCGGCGGAACCCGAACGAGGTCCGGCGCGTCCTCGGGTTCATGCCGGACGTCTTCGGGGTGTACGACGACATGCGTGTCTGGGAGTACCTCGACTTCTTCGCCCGCTGCTACGGCCTGCCCGCCGCGACCCGGAAGCGGATCATCGGCGATCTGCTCGAGCTCGTGGACCTCGCCGACAAGCGGAACGCCTATGTCCAGGGCCTCTCCCGGGGCATGCAGCAACGGCTCTGCCTGGCCCACGCCCTGGTCCACGATCCGAAGGTCCTGCTCCTCGACGAGCCCGCCTCGGGC
>MGOD01000109.1:24406-26600 GCA_001795245.1 Chloroflexi bacterium RBG_16_70_13 | reverse complement strand
AGATCGCGCCGCAGCCGGACCGCGTCACCGGCCCGAGGCAGGGCAGGCCACGGGTGACGACGACGCACGGGATCCCCCGCCGCTTGCACTCCAGGCAGACCGCCTGGTCGGGCAGCTGCGGTCGGCGGCCGGTTGCGAGCGAGGTCAGGAGCTCGAGGAGCTGCTCGGGCGAGATCGGGCAGCCGCGAAGCTCGGCGTCGACGTGGACGAACTCGGAGACCGGGCGGGCCGTGGCGAGCGAATCGACGTACGCCGGGACGGGATAGACGGCGGCCCGGAACGCCTCGTGCTCGACGGCGGTCCGGAGGGCCTGGATGCCGCCGGCGGTCGCGCACGCGCCGATCGTCACGAGGAATTTCGCCTCGGCCCGAAGCCGGGCGATCTCGACGACCTGCTCCGGGGTGGCGATCGAGCCCTCGACGAGGAGGACGTCGAACGGCCCGGACGAGCGGCGGGAGGTGGCCTCGGCGAACTCCACGATCTCGAAGCGCTCGGCGATCTCGAGGAGGTGGTCCTCGACGTCGAGGATCGTCAGCTGGCAGCCGTCGCACGAGGCAAACTTGACGACGCCGACCCGGGGGCGGCGGGTGGCGGTCGAGCGGCCCGTGGCGTGGCCAGTGCCAAGGTGGCCGGTGCCGGCGGGGACGGGCGGGGCGCCGGTCGCGGCGGCGCGAATCGCGAGGTCCATCACAGGCCCTCCCGCCGGAGGTCCTCGCCGAGTTCGGCGATGCTGAACACGGGCCCGTCCCTGCACACGAACCGGGTGCCGAGCTGGCAGTGGCCGCACAGCCCGACGCCGCACTCCATGTGCCGCTCGAGCGTCAGCCAGGTGCGCTCGCGGGGCACGCCGAGGTCGCCGAGGACGTCGGCGGTGGCTGACATCATCCGCTCCGGGCCGCAGATGAAGGCCGTCGCATCGGCGCCCGTCCCGCGGACCGTCTTGAAGAGCTGGGTGACGATGCCCACCCGCCCCAGCCACTCCGGCCCGGCCCGGTCCACGGTCACCCGGACGAGGACGTCGTCGCGGGAGGCCAGGGCATCGATCTCGTCGACGAACAGCCTGTCGCGCGGGGTGCGGGCGCCGAGGTAGATCCGGACGTCCTCGAAGCGGTCGCGCTCGCGGAGGACGGCATCGATGACCGGGCGGAGCGGCGCCAGGCCGATCCCGCCGCCGACGATGACGACGTCCCGGCCCTGCGCGTCGGCGACGGGCCAACCGCGTCCGAGCGGCCCGCGGAGCCCGAGCGTGGCGCCCGTGCGGAGCCGGGTCAGGAAGCTCGTCGCGGCACCGGCGGCCCGGATCGTGAGCTCGATGCCGTCGGGATGGAAGCGCGAGATCGAGATCGGCGGGATGGCGAAGGCCGGCACGCCGACCATGACGAACTGGCCCGGGGTCCCGGCGAGGATCCGGGGGTCACCGGTCGCGAGGCGGAGGGTCGTGGTGTCGGCCGTCTCGGGGGTCACGGCGACCACCCTCGCCGGGGTGAACTGGAGGGGATCGGGCGCGAGGGCGGGCAGCTCGACGATGCCGGTCGTGGCCGCGGCAATGGGAGACGGCGTCGCTGTGGGCGCGGCGGCGATCGCGGCCAGCTCCTCCCGGACATCGATGCCGACGGGGCACCAGGCAATGCAGCGGCCGCAGCCGATGCAGCCCGACGTCCCGAACTGGTCCCACCACGTCGCGAACTTGTGGGTCAGCCACTGCCGGTAGCGGTCGCGGTGGCGCGGCCGGAAGCTGCCGCCGGCGATCTGCGCGAAGCCCTCGGTGAAGCACGAGTCCCAGGCCCGCGTCGCGCTCGACGCGGCGGCGTCGAAGCCGGACTGGACCTCCAGGCCGGTGCAGAAGCAGGTCGGGCAGGCAAGGGTGCAGTTGGCGCACGCGATGCAGCGCTCGGCGACGGCATCCCAGCGCGGGTGATCGAGGTTCGCGAGCAGGAGGTCCCGCGGCTTCGCCGGGACGGCCGACGTGCCCATCGCGGCGCGGGCCGCGGCGGTCTGGGCGGCGGCGACCACCGTACGGGCGGCCGCTGCCGGCGCCAGCCCGTCGATCGCCGCCAGCACGCGCTCGCCGGCCGGCGTCGGCGCGCGGACGACGCACCCGTCGTCGAGCTCGTTCAGCACGAGGTCGGCGCCGGTCGTGACCTCGGGGCCGGTGCCCATCGAGGCGCAGAAGCAGGTGCTCGAGGCGAGGGCG
>MGOD01000109.1:24074-24396 GCA_001795245.1 Chloroflexi bacterium RBG_16_70_13 | reverse complement strand
CGGCCACGATGAGCAGGTCCCGGCGGCGAGCTGCATAGTCGGGGTCCACGGCCGGGCCGTCGAGGAGGACGCGATTGTGGACGGCGAGCGCGGCCAGGTCGCAGGCCCTTGCGCCCACGATGGCCAGCGGCACCGGCTCGGCCGGCGCCTCCACCCGCACGCGGACGCTGCCGTCGTCCGCGGTCTCCATCGACAGCGCATCGACGCGGCTCGGGAATGTGAAGCGCTTGATCCCCTCACCCGAGACGGTGTACTGGAAGGTCCGGACCCGGCCGGGACCGTCGGGCAGGCGCTCCAGGCGGGCTCGTCCCGGCGAAGTCTC
>MGOD01000109.1:20863-24030 GCA_001795245.1 Chloroflexi bacterium RBG_16_70_13 | reverse complement strand
CGAAGACGATCGCGCCGTCGGAGATCGTTGGGCCAACCACCCGCCGGCCGCCCGTGCCGAGCGACGCGAGAAGCTCGTCGAATCGCTCGCGCGGCAGGAATCTCGGTGGTGTCGTCGCCAGCGCTCCGCCCGAGCCCATCACCACGGGTCGACCTCGGCGCCGCGGAACAGGTCGAGGAGCTGGTCGCGCGTCGCCTCGACTCGCGCCGCGATCGTCTCCATGACGCGCGGCAGGAAGGCGCCGGCGACCTCGTTGTCCGAGGCCAGGATCGCCCGGAGGTCGTCGGCCGGCAGGGTCGCGAGCTCGGTCGGCTCGAGGGTCGTCGCACTCGTGGTGGCCCGGTAGGGCGGCACGATCGCGGACCAGCCCACGATGTCGCCTGGGTCGAGCGTCAGGATCGTGACGGCACCGCGCTCGGGGACTCGCAGGCGGAGGGCGACGCGCCCACGCACGATGATCGACATCGACTTCGTGACGTCGCCTTCGTGCATGAACGTGGCCCCGGGGTCGAGCTCGCGGCGCGTCACGAGGCCCAGGAGGCGCTCGCGGGGACCGGGCGGCAGGCCATCGATGATCGGAACCGGACCGGAGGGCCCGGACGGATCGGGCGCTTCGGCGGAGGGGGCGGCGCCGGGATCGGCCTGGTGGGCGCTCGACATCGTGGAGACCTCCAGCCCCGACGGTACGGGCGAGAAGCCTCAGCCCAGCAGCGCCATCGGTCCCGATCGGGGCCCGCCGCCGGCCCCCGCGGGCCGGGACCGCGAACGCGGAGTCCCGAGGAATCCGGGACCTTCGGCCCTACCCGTGAGCCGGGGCCCAGCCCACGATGCGCTCGCGGTGGATACCGGAGGGGACGCCCGGTATCCACCCTTTGATTCCCGCCGGGCCCTTCGCGAGCGGTGCCGACCGGTGCCGACCGGGTGCCGACCGGGTGCCGACCGGGCGTTGCTCGGGGGTGCTCGGGCGCCGCTCGGGCGCCGCTCGGGAGATGCGGGGCGCTCTCATCAGCCTCTCATGAGGTCCGCGGCATCATTCGGGCATCACATCGACCCGGCCGCGCGACGCGGCCCCACGAGGTTCCCCGATGCCGTCGTCCCGCCTCTCGCTTGCCCTCGCCGCCGTCGCGCTCGCCGTCGTGCTCGGTGGCTTCGTGGCCGTCCAACAGTTCCTCGCCGGCGACGACGTCGCCCGGCTGACCCTCGCCCCCGTGGCCACCGCGTCTGCCGACCCGTCCGCGACGAGCGACGCGTCGACAGACCCCTCGGCCGACCCCCCGGGCAGCACGGATCCGAGCGCTGGAACCGGGACGGCGACCGCGGCCGAGCTCGCCGGGACGTGGACGGTGGCCGACGTCAGCGTCGTCGGCTATCGCGTCCGAGAGCAGCTCGGCGGGATCTCGGCCCTGACCGACGCCGTCGGCCGAACGAGCGCGGTCACTGGCACGGCAACCCTCGAGGCGGACGGCACGTCGCTCATCGTGACCTCGGCCGCCTTCGAGGCCGACCTCAGCCAACTCGAGAGCGACGACGGCCGGCGCGACAACCGAATTCGCTCGATCGGCCTCGAGTCGGACCAGTTCCCGACCGGTTCCTTCGTCCTGGCCGAGCCGATCGAGGTCCCGGCCGCGGCACTGACCGGCACGACGGTCGACGTCACGCTGACCGGCGATCTCACGATCCACGGCGTCGCGCGGCGGGTCTCGATCCCAGGCCAGGCACGCCTCACCGGCGCCGCCATCGAGGTCGCCGGTTCGCTGACCTTCCCGTTCTCCGACTTCGGGATGACCCCGCCCGACGTCGCGGGCTTCGTCCAGGTCGAGGACGACGCGACCCTCGAGCTCCTGATCTCGCTGGCGAGGGCGTAGGGCTCCGATATCGATCTCGAGCGGCGCAGGTCTCAGACGGTCCCCCGGGGAACGTTGGACACGCTCACGGGCAGTCGCCGGCTTCGCGCAGGGGAGATCGCCAATCGGCTGAGCACGAACCGGCACTCGGCATCGCCCGAGGAGTGCTTCAGGGGTGACTCGAGGCCGTCGAACATTCCCCCCAGGACCGTCTGAGAAAGCCGCGCGCTGCGACGTGCGAGGTGTGGCGGGGTGCGTCGCACCGCGACGTGCGAGGTGTGGCGGGGTGCGTCGCACCGCGACGTGCGAGGTGTGGCGGCGGGGACGTGGGGCGGCGGGACCTGTGGCGCCGGGGACGTGTGGCGGCGTTGGCGGTCGCAGATGGCGCTGGCAGGCCCTCTATACGTGAGCTCAGTCCAGGTGGAGTCGCCGCGCCTCCGAGCGGAGCTCGTCGCGGAAGTTCGGATCGGCGATGCCGATGAGCGCCTCGGCCCGCTCGTGGAGGGAGCGACCCCACAGCTCGGCGACGCCCCACTCGGTCACGATCGTCCGGGCGTGGGCCCGGGTCGTGACGACGCCGGCGCCCTCCTTCAGCGTCGAGACGATCCGCGACATCGTGCCGCCGGCCGCGGACGACGGCAGGGCGATGATCGCCCGGCCCTCCGAGGCCAGCGAAGCGCCGCGGACGAAGTCCATCTGGCCGCCGACGCCGGAGTACATCCGGTGGCCGATGCTGTCGGCCACCACCTGGCCGGTGAGATCGACCTCGATCGCCGAGTTGATCGCGGTCATCCTGCTGAAGGAGCGGATGACATGGGTGTCGTTGGTGAAGTCGACCTGGCGCATCTCGACCATCGGATTGTCGTGGACGAAGTCGTAGACCCGTTTGGTGCCGAGCATGAAGGCCGCCACGATCTTGCCGCGGTTGCGCTCCTTGCGGCTGCCGTTGATCACGCCCTTCTCGACGAGATCGACGACGACGTCGGTGAACATCTCGGTGTGGACGCCGAGGTCGCGCTTGTCGGCCAGGGCCGCGCCGACGGCCGACGGGATCGCCCCGATGCCCATCTGGATGGTTGCGCCGTCGGGGACGAGGTCGGCCACGAACTGGCCGATCCGCCGCTCGATCTCGCCCAGCTCGCCGACCGTGTGCTCGTAGACCGGCACGTCGCACTCGACGGCCAGGTCGATCTGGTCGACGTGGATGAAGCTCTCGCCGAGGGTTCGGGGGACCGCCCGATTGAACTGGACGATGACGGTCTTCGCCGCACGGATCGCCGAGTGCATCGCCTCGACGCTCGTCCCGAGCGAGCAGAACCCATG
>MGOD01000109.1:19087-20805 GCA_001795245.1 Chloroflexi bacterium RBG_16_70_13 | reverse complement strand
GGAGAAGGCCGCTGTCGAAGAGACGCGGCACGTCCGACAGGAAGGCCGGGATGTACTCGGCCCGGCCCTCGTTGATCGCGGCCCTCGCGTTGGGACCGATGAACAGCGCTCGATGCCGGAAATGGGGGGCCATCTCGGGCGCAAGGTGAGGTCCGGGCCCTTCGCAGTGGAGGTGGACCATGCCGACGTCGTGGAGCCCGGGGGCCCGGGCCACGAGGGCGTCGAGCAGGACCGAGGGCGTGGCCGCGGCACAGTGGAGGTAGATCTGATCGCCGGACTGGATACCGGCGACGGCCTCTTCGGCGGTGACGATTCTCATGCGTCGAGGATAGGCGGCGGAGGGTCCGGAACGGCGGTCCGGACGACCCGCGATCTGCGGGCCGAATGTCGGCGATCGTGGCCCGCGCGGAGCGGGCGGAGCGCTAGTTGCTGCCGCGGTCCAGGCGGTGCTTGGCGACGAACGCGGCGGCCTGGGCGCGCCGCTCGAGGTTCAGCTTGGAGAGGATCGAGCTGACGTAGTTCTTGACGGTCTTGTCGGACAGGAACACGTCGGAGGCAATCTCCTTGTTCGTCTTGCCCTCGGCGACGAGGAGCAGGATCTTCTGCTCCTGGGCGGTCAGCTGGGCGAGCTCGTCCGTGTACGTCCCGGTCGCGATCCGGCGGACCCGTTCCAGGACCTTCTCGGTGACGGCCGGGTCCAGGAGCGACTCGCCCCGGCCCACAGACTCGAGGGCGGAGACGAGGTCGCGAGCCCGGATCTGTTTCAACAGATAGCCCGAGGCACCGGCGACGATCGCAGACAGGACCGCCTCCTCGTCGGGGAACGAGGTCAGCATCACGACCCGCGTCCCGGGCAGCTCGGCCCGGATCTCGCGACAGGCCTCGATGCCCGAGCCGTCGGGCAGGCGGACGTCCATGATCGCGATGTCAGGCTGGAAACGGAGTGCTTGCTCGACGGCCTCGGCCGCCGTGCCCGCCTCGGCGACGACCTGGAATCCCTCACGCCGGTCGAGCAGCGCGACGAGGCCCTGCCGGACGACCTCGTGGTCGTCGACGACGAGGATGCGGAGCGGGCGGGTGGGCGTGGGTTCCGTCACGGTCGTTCGGTCTCCGGGCTGGCGAGGGGCAGTCGGACGATGATACGGGTCCCGCCGCCGATTCGGCTGGTGACTTCGATGGCGCCGCCGACGGACGAGGCTCGATCGCGCATGTTGGCGAAGCCGAGGTGGCCGCTCGCGGCCGGGGTCGTGGGATCGAAGCCCACGCCATTGTCCTCGACCGATAGCTCCGCCTCGGCATCGTGGGCTCGCAGGGAGAGTCGCGCTCGCGGCGCGCCGCTGTGGCGGACGGCGTTGCTGAGCGCCTCGCGGGCGATTTGCAGGAGCTGCGTCGCGGCCGGGGTGGAGAGGCGCTCGTCGACCTCGGCGACGTCAGCGAGATCGAGGTCGAGGGCCATCCGTGCCCCCGACGTCAGCAGCTCGTCGGCGAGGCCGGCCAGCCGTGAGCCGATGGACGCCGCCGACGGCTCGCCACCGAGGCCCTCGATGAACGTCCGGATGTCGCCGATCGCCGAGTTCAGTCGGTCGATCGCCCGGTCCACGCGCGCGTTCGCCTCGGCGGGATCCTCGGTCATGAGATCGGGCACGTCCTCGAGCGAGAGGGCGACCGCATAGATGCCCTGGATGATCCCGTCGTGGAGGTCGCGCCCGATGCGGATG
>MGOD01000109.1:17521-18956 GCA_001795245.1 Chloroflexi bacterium RBG_16_70_13 | reverse complement strand
GTCGGTCAGGTAGAAGTTGCCGATCGCCTCGCCGCCGGTCCGGACGGGCACGCCCAGGAACGACTGCATCGTTGGGTGGTGGGCCGGGAATCCGTAGGCATCCGGATGCCTCGAGATGTCGGCGATCCGGTAGGCCTGGGAGTCCCGGATGATGAGGCCCAGGAGGCCGTGGCCCCGCGGCGGCGCCCCGATCCGTTCCCGCTCGGCAGCCGTGATCCCGCCGGTGATGAACGTCTCGATACGCCCGCTGGCATCGACGATGCCCAGCGCGGCATAGCGGGCGTGGACGAGGTCGCGAACGCTGTCGACGATGAGCTGGAGGACCCGGTCGAGATCGAGCTCCCCGGCAATCGCCCGGGTGGCAAGGTCGAGGGCGTCGATCGCCGCGACGACCGAGAAGTCGCCGCCCTGGGCCTCGGAGAGCCGTCGCGTGACGGCCTGATCGGTCATGGCGCAAGCGTAGCAGCGGCGTCGGCGCGCCCCGGATCGAGACGAACGGCCACGACGCGGGCCACGACGCGGGCCACGGCGGGGCGACCACCGGCCCGGATCAATGTGCCAGACGTCACTTTCGGTACATGGGCCGGCTGACGACCATGCGTACCTACACAGTCATGACTGCCCTGCCGATGTCGTCCGCTCAGGCCCGACCGTCCCCGATGGGAGGGATACGCCGTATCCTCCTGGCGACTGACCTGTCGCCGGCGTCGGAGGGCGCCGCCATCCAGGCGCTGGACCTGGCTCACGATCTTGGCGCCGATCTCCTGATCGTCAGCGTCATCGATCCGCGGTCCCTTCGATTGCCCGGCGGCCGCTTCGGAGTGCGCGTTGACCAGGTCCGGACCGGCCGCGAGGCGGCCGCACAGGAGCTCGTCTCCCGCGGTCGCGCGGCCGGCGTCCGGGTCAACTTCCTCATCTGGGACGGCGACCCAGGCGAGTCGATCGTCGATGCGGCCAGGAGCGAGCAGGTCGACCTGATCGTCGTTGGCAGCCACGGCCGCGGGCAGGTCGGTCGGTTCCTCATCGGCAGCGTGTCCGACCACGTCGTCCGGCACGCCCATTGCCCGGTCCTCGTCGTCCGGGCCCAGCCCTCACCCGAGCCGCCACTCTCCTGATTCGGGGATCCCAGACCCACGGGATCCGCCCGTCAGCCGCTCGCGTCGATGCCTCTGGCCGTGACGATCTCGGCGGCAGCCCGCTCTCCGGACGCGATCGCCCCGTCGATGTAGCCGGCCATCCAGGCCGCGGTCTCGGTCCCTGCCCAGTGGATTCGGTCGCACGGCTCCCGGAGTGCAGGCCCGAACGCGAACCAGCCACCGGGCGCCATGTGGCCCGAGTAGCAGCCGCGGGTCCAGGGCTCGGCCGACCAGTCCAGCTCCACGAGCTGCTCGACCTCGGCGGCCGCGGGTCCAAAGACGCGGACGAGGCTGGCGAT
>MGOD01000109.1:15702-17510 GCA_001795245.1 Chloroflexi bacterium RBG_16_70_13 | reverse complement strand
CGCGCGACCGCGGGAGCGGCGCCGAGGCGACGGGCCTCGCGACCCTCGATGAACCCGACGATGACGCCGCGTCCACCGCCCGGCGGCGAGTTGTCGGCCGTGAAGCTCACGGCGCCGTCGGTCGAGAACGACAGCCCCGACAGGCCCGCCGCACGCCAGAACGGCGCCGCGTAAACGACCTGGATCTTGATCACCGAGCCGTGGGGCATGTGCTGGGCCAGGCCATCGCGGAGCGCCGGGAGCGGCGGATCGACCTCGATTCGACCGGCCAGCATCGGCGACACGGCCACGATCGCACGGTCGGCCTCGAATCGCCCGCGGTCGGTATCGACGAGGAGGCCAGCGATCCGTTGCTCGATCCGACGGACCGGCGCCGAGAGGACCAGGTCGCGACCGAGCTCCGCGGCGATGCGTTCGGCGACCGCCTGGGGGCCGCCGACGATCCGATCCTGCTGCGCGGCGCCCTCGAAGCCGAGTGCCTCCGCGAGCGAACCCGCCGTCCGGGCGTGGAACAGGAAGTCCAGCAGCGAAACCTCCCCCGCCGGCCGGACGAAGATGGACTCCACCACCGACCGGACGAGGGCGCGGGCGCGAGCGTCGGGCACGTTGCCGTCGAGCCAACCGGCCATCGTCTGGCCGTCCATCCGCTCGGCATCGGGCGCTGCCCACGGACGCTCCAGGGAGATCCCGGCGGCGAGCGCCTCCAGGTCCTCGAACGCGTCACCGACCGCCGCGGATGTCGTCGCGCCGAGATCCGTCGGGAAGCTGCCTTCATGGCGACGGGCCTCACCCTCGAAGACCGTGACGGTCTCCCCTTCGAGGAACGACGGGGTGGTGGCGATCCCGAGCTCGTCGAGCAGGCCGTGGATCCGCGACTGCGTCGGCCCGATCCACTGGCCGCCGAGCTCCAGCAGCGTGCCGTCGTCGAGGGTCACGTCGAAGGTCCGCCCCCCGACGCGATCGCGGGCCTCGAGGACGACGACCGAGGCGCCCGCCCGGCGCAGCCTGCGCGCCGCGCTCAGGCCGGCAAAGCCGGCCCCGATGATCGCGACGTCTGCGGCGCGGGTCACGCGGTCCACGCGCCGCCTAGCGCGTGTACGCGCCGGCCGGATCGAGCTCCTCGCGGATCAGGCGCAGCTCCTCCGGGCTCGGCGCCGGGGTGGCGGTCAGCGGGTCCGAGATGCGCGGCTGCCAGCCGACCGTCGCCCGGACCTCCTCGACGCTCGCGCCCGGGTGGAGGGAGTCGAGCCGCATCTCGCCGTCGTCGTCGAAGTGCCAGATCCCGAGGTCGGTCACGACGACCGACGGGCCCCGTCCCAGCCAGCCGCCCTCGCGCCGGATCCGCTCCGCCTGCTCGGCTCCGCCGAGGTTGCCGGGCGACGTCCGGAAGTCGATCCGCTCGACGAACGAGCGGGCGCTCTGGCGCATGATCACGAAGACCTGTCGGGCGTTGATCGCGATCTCGCAGGCCCCGCCACTGCCCGGCAGCCGCGTCGTTGGATGGGTGTAGTCCCCGATCACCGTCGTGTTGATGTTCCCGAAGCGGTCGATCTGGGCGGCCCCGAGGAAGCCGACGTCGACGAGCCCGCCCTGGAGATAGAAGCTGAAGAGCTCGACCATAGAGACGACGGCGGTCGCGCCGGTCACGATCGTGGGATCGCCGATGCTCAATGGCAGGCGGGCCGGGCGGGCCCCGAAGACCCCGGCCTCGTAGACAAGCTCGAGATCGGGCGCGACCGTCCGCTGGGCGAGGTTGACCGCGATGTTCGGCAGCCCGACGCCGACGAAGCAGACCCGCTGCCCGGCGA
>MGOD01000109.1:13948-15676 GCA_001795245.1 Chloroflexi bacterium RBG_16_70_13 | reverse complement strand
CCACGATCATCATCTCGGACTTCGAGAAGGCGGCCGACGTCGCCGGCCCGACGGGCCCGGTCACCGGTACTCCCCGTAGTCCACGACACCGGACGGCGCCGCGGCGGTCGGCCTCAGGGCGGCGATCCGCTCCGGACCGAGCTTCTCGACATAGGCGGGCCGGCCGTCGAGGTCGTAGACCCAGTCGCGGAGCCAGGCCTGGAGGCTCGCCTCGTCGCGGGTGATCGCGTCCCAATCGCGGTAGAACTGGTTGTCCCGGTCATAGGCGCCCTGGACGTAGCTCGGGTGGGCCCCGAACGGCTCGACGACGACGGCGTCGACGATGAGGCCGGGGATGATGGTGCGGTTTGGGTCGGCCCGGATGACGGCCTCGTCGACGAGCTCCTCGACGACCACGATCACCCGGTCGGCGGCGAAGGCCGCCTCCTTCTGGCAGCCGAGAAGCCCCCAGACCTGGCTGTTGCCGGCGGCGTCGGCCCGTTGGGCGTGGACGATCGTGACGTCCGGCCGGAGCGGCGGCACGGCGTAGACCTTCCCGTCGCCGTACGGCGAATCGAGCTCCCGGATGAGCGGGTTCGCGACCGGCAGGTCGCTCTCGAAGTAGCTGCGTAACGGATAGAACGGCAGGTTCGCAGCACCCGCCGTGTAGCGGCCAACCATCCCGAAGTGGCTGTACTCCTCGACCTCGAGCGGCGCCGGCTCGCCGGTCTCGATCCGTCGCCGGATCGCTCCCAGCCCACCGACTCCGGGGTTCCCGAGCCAGCTGAAGATGAGCTTTCGGGCCACGCCTCCCGCGATCATCTGGTCGTAGATGAGGTCCGGGGTCATCCGGGCGAGGGCAAGGTCGCGCTTCCGCTGGCGGATGATCTCGTGACCGGCAGCGAACGAGATGAGGTGGGTGAAGCCCTCGATCGCGACGGTATCCCCGTCGCGGACGAGATCGGCGACGGCGTCGCGCATCGACGCGACCTTGAAGGTGCTCATCGGCCAAGTATCCGGCACCGGCCGAGAGCCGCGCTGGGGTTGCGAAACAGCGGCCACGAGGCTCTCCCCGCTGACTACGATGCGATGCGGAGGCGCCGGCGCGGGTCCGGCGCGATGGAGGGCGGCACGGATGACATCGATGGGCATGGCCGGATCGGCAGGCTCGTGGGCCAACCAGGTCAGGGCGCTGTTCTACGTCGCAATGGCGGTCTTCCTCGTGACGATCGGGATCGGGCTCCTCAACGGGCTCGACATCGTCGAGTTCAACCCCGACGAACTGCTGACGCACGTCCATTCGGGGACGCTCGGCTGGATCACCCTGACGCTCGTCGCGGCGAGCGCCTGGTTCGCCCGCGGCATCGACGCCCGCCTGGCCTGGGCGCTTGCGATCGTGATCCCGGTCTACGTCCTCGCGTTCTACCTGGCCGTGCCTTGGCTGCGGGCCGTCGTCGGCGGCGCGCTCCTCATCGTCATCCTCTGGCTCGTCGTCTGGGCCTGGGGCATCTACACCAGCCGACGATCGCTGCCGGCCCTGGCCATCGCCCTCGGCTTCACGACGTTCACCTACGGGGCGGTGATCGGCGTCCTGCGCCAGGTCCAGCTGGCGGACGGCCCGAACCTCTTCCCGGCGACCGCCGACCCGATCGGCGCCCATGCCTCGGCGATGGTCTTCAGCTACCTGATCCTCGTCGCCATGGGCCTCCTCGAGTGGCGGGTCCGCGGGACGAGCGGCCTGCCGATGGC
>MGOD01000109.1:0-13940 GCA_001795245.1 Chloroflexi bacterium RBG_16_70_13 | reverse complement strand
GGCGCCCTGTTCGCCGGCGGGCTCGTCCTGTCGGGCACGCTGCTGTTCCTGTCCGGCGACGCGATCCAGGCCGCCGGCGGCATCGATCTCCTCGTCAACATCGTGGCCGTCGTGATCTTCGCCGTCCGGGTCGTCCCGGCGGCGCTCCGGACCGACTGGATGGCCGGGGCCGGCCGGCACGTCGCGGCAGCCGCGGTCTTCGTCCTCGTCGCGATGGCGATCTTCCTGTACGTCGTCTACAAGTTCATCAGCGACCCGGCCATCGCGGCCGACCCGACCTCGATCGGCGGCGTCCTCGTCGCGAGCGACCACTCGGCATTCATCGGGGTCATCACGAATCTCGTCTTCGGGCTGCTGCTCACGCTCACTGCCGACCGCGCCGACCGCTGGCCGTGGGCAACCCAGGTCGGGTTCTGGGGCACGAACCTCGGCCTCGTCGCCTTCATCGTCGGGCTCGTCGCCGAGAGCTCGACGCTCAAGATGGTCGGCGCCCCGGTGATGGGAGTCAGCCTCCTCGTCGGCCTCGCCGTCCTGGCGATGCGCCTCCAGGACTCGGAGCTAGCGGCGGAGGCGTAGGCCCCGCCGCGGCAGCCGCGGCCACCCGGAGACGCGGGCGGTGGGACGCCGGCGGCTCCGTAGTTGGGGTCGAGCGATGCCGGTGGACGCCGGCCGGCGGTCACTCGGCGGCGGGGACCAGGTTGACGATGAACTCGAAGATCGGCGGGAACGTCAGTGCGAACCCGGCGAAGACGAGGATCAGGGCGGCGGCGAACCAGCGGCCGAAGTTGACCTCCTTGCCGCGGGCGACGAGGTGGAGGGCGACCCACGAGACGAGGAACGCGGCCGTGCCGAGGAAGACCTTGCCCGACAGCGGGCCGACGCCCGCGCCGAGCCCGTAGTTCGCGTCGAACTTCAGGAAGTTGCTGACGTCCGGTGAGACCTCGTTGAGGACCACGAAGATCCCCAGGACGAGAGAGCCGATCCCGGCGGCGACGAACGCCGCAGCCACCGGACCGTTTGGCTTGGTCTGCATGTCCTGCATCGTTCTGTCTCCTAGGCGACCGTGGCGGCCTTCGTGATGAAGGCGCCGAAGAGGCCGGCCACGCCGGCGGCGAGGAAGGCGAGGGTGAAGAAGATGATCGCCGCCCGTCGGATCTCACCCCTGCGGACGAGCTGGGCGCCGTAGTACAGGACGGCGAACGCGACGGCGGTCGCGAGGAACGGGGCGATCCAGGCAACGTGCTCCTTCCACTCCATGCCCAGCTTGTGCCACTCGGCGGTCTTCTCAGAAGCGAGCAGCCAGTAGCGCGGGAAGTCGGCGAGGGCGTCGCTCTGGACGGTCCTGTCGATCCCGTCTGGCGGCGTGGCCCGGTACCACGGGTAGACGACGAACGTGCCGCTGATGACGGTGAGCCAGGCCACGACGGCCATGACCACCGATCCGATGAGCAGGCGCGGCGTGCGCTCGGCGATGCCTTCCTCCGTCAGGTAGTGGGCTTTCAGGCTGTACAGCCCGGCGAGCCCGCCGCCGAACGCCAGCAGGAACAGTGACCCGAGCACGAGGCCGTGCCCGACGGCCCAGAGTTCCCGATCGGTGAACTCCATGAATGCCCTCTCTTCCTTCGTGGATCGATCCCCGGCGCTGACACCTGCCGGGCGGCTTCGGTCCTCGTGTCACTGGCAGGTTGCCCCGGCCGACGACGACCGCCGAGGGCCCCCAGGGACCGACCACCCGAGCCGAACGGCACCTGTTTTCAGGGCCGAACTGCCCGGGCCGATGGGCCGCTTCACCCGTCCTGGAGCGGCGCCACTGACGCGACGATCGGGGGCAATCAGGCGCGTCCCAACCGCGCGAGGAGGACCCCATGGGTCAACGAACCGCCGCGTTCCTGGCCGCCGCGTTCGGCGGCGGCATCGAGCTCTTCGGAGCCCTCTACGGACAGGGCGTGCTCGGCCACGGCCTCCTCTTCGGGCTGGTCGGCAGCGACACCCGCCCGGAGGCCGCGATGCTTGGCTTTGCCATCGGGAGCGCCACGATCGTAGCCGGGGTCGGGTTGATGCTCGTCCGTGACCCGCGGCGCTTGGCCGCCATCGTCGCCGTCATGGCCGTCGTGGGCACGCTGGCCGCCGGCCAGATGTTCGCCTACGGCGCTGCGCTCAGCCTCATGGGCGCGGTCGTGGCGACCCGAATCGACCGGACGGCACCGCTGTACTGATCCCATCGGTGCGGGCGGCGACCTCGGTGACCGCCTCGCCGACGATCCGCAGGGCGGTCGCCATCTCGTCCTCGCTGACCGTCAGGGCCGGCGACATCCGGACGGCCGACTTGCCGCATTGCAGCACGAGCAGCCCGCGCTGGAAGCAGGCCCACTGGACCTCCTCGGCGTGGGCGGCAGTGTCCAGCTCGAGGCCGATCATCAGGCCGCGCCCGCGCACGTCACGGATGAGCCGCGGGAAGCGCGTCACGAGCGGCCGCAGCCCGGCCATCGCCTGGTCGCCGCGGGCGCGAGCGTTGTCGACCAGTCCGGCCTCGATGAGGTCGAGGGTCGCCAGGGCGGCGGCACAGGCGACGGGATTGCCGCCATACGTCGAGCCGTGGGCCCCTGCGCCCCATTTCTCGAGGAGGTCGGCCCGGGCGACCATGCCGGCGATCGGCATGCCCGAGGCGATGCCCTTCGCCGTCAGCAGGATGTCCGGCTTGACGTCCCAGAGATCGACCGCCCACATCGCGCCGGTCCGGCCGACGCCGGACTGGATCTCGTCGGCGATGAGCAGGATCCCGTGGCGGTCGCAGATCTCCCGGAGACCGGGCAGGAAGCCTTCCTCGGGGACGAGGTAGCCGCCCTCGCCCTGGATCGGCTCGACGATGATCGCCGCCACCTCGTTGGCCGGCACGAGCTTGTCGAACAGGACCTCGTCGAACCACTTCAGGCTCTCGACCGTGCCGTACGGCGCGTGGTAGACGCCCGGGAGCAGCGGCCCGAAGTGCGCGTGGTACTTCGACTTCGAGGCCGTCAGGCTCACCGCTCCGTATGTGCGGCCGTGGAAGGCGCCCAGAAACGCGACGACGTTCTGCCGCCCGGTGGCGTAGCGAGCCAGCTTGATCGAGGTCTCGACGACCTCGGCCCCGGAGTTGCCGAGGTACGTCCGGGCGCGACCGCCCTTGATCGGGGCGAGGTTCGCGAGGCGCTCGCAGAGCTCCGCGTAAATCGGGAGATAGAAGTCACTCGCCGAGAAGTGGATGAGGTCGGCCGCCTGCTCCTTGATCGCGGCCACGACCTTGGGGTGGCTGTGGCCGGTCGAGGTCACCGCGATGCCCGCGGCGAAGTCGAGGAAGAGGTTGCCATCGATGTCCTCGACCGTCAGGCCCTCGCCGCGGACCGGCACGATCGGATAGGCCCGCGGCAGGCTCGGCGACGTCCAGGTCTCGTCGTAGGCGACGTGGGCACGGGCCCTGGGCCCCGGGATCTCGGTCACGATGTGGGGAACCGGCCGCGCGTGGGCGAGCCGAGACGGGGCGTGGGCCACAAAGCACCTCGAAGCGGTTGCTGGACGCCTGCGGTCGGCCCGGCGGGCACCGGGGAAACGCATAGGGTTTATGCAGACTGGATGGCGAGTCTAGCACGAGGCCGGAGTCGATTCAGCAGGCCCCGACGTGGCGCCACGCGCGGTCCCACGGCCCGTGCTGTCACTCGTTGGCAGCCCCCTGCAAGGCTCGCGAGCCAAGGCGCGGCGCGCGCGAGCGATCGGCCGCGCGATCCTTGGTCCATGACGAGGGTGATCAGGGACCGGCGGCCGGTTGTCCGCGAGCCGCATGGCGAACGGGCCGTCCCACTAACTCGTAGCGCGCGGTCGGGCCTCAGCTGTCCGGCGTCGCGCTGCGGCGCCTCAAAAGCAGGGCGAGGGCGAGACCCACGGCCACGCCGCCGATCCCGGCGCCCGCGGCGATCATGGGTGTGGCCGTCCCATCGACCGTTGGATCTCCCGAGGGGTCGGTTGCGGCCACGGCGACCGGACCCGCCTCTTCCGACTCGCCCACCACGACCACGCCCGTCATGCCGGGATGGATCATGCAGCTGTAGCCGTACACGCCGGCCGTCTCGAACGTCCAGCCGATCGTGTCGCCCGGCTCGAGGAGCTTGTCGTGGGCGCCCCACGTCATGTTCGAGCCGACGACCTCGTGGGCCTGGCTCGAGCCGTTCCGCCAGGTCACGGTCGCCCCGACCGCGACGCGGTTCACGGTCGGCGTGAAGACGCAGTCGCCCAGCGTGACATGGCTCGTGCTGCCGCTCGACGGCGCCGGCCGGTTGTCGAACGCGTGAAAGCACGGGTCGCCGGCGACGACCACCGTCGGCGCGGCGATGAGCGCCGCGATCGCGAGCGCGAGGGTGACGAGGGAGGCCAGGAGTCGGCGGGACATCGGGGACACCTCCGAGGATCGAGTTACCCCAGATACACCGGACTGTTGCCGACGGTTCCAGCTCCCCGAGCTTCTGGCGCGTCCTGGGGCCCTCCTCAAAGTCAACAACAGCGTGGCCTCGCTCCCACACGAGTGCTCGACAGTCGATGGCTCGGCGGTAGGAGGAGATCCTGAACCCATGGCCCTCGATTTCACCCCGATGGCTCGGCCTTACGGGCGGACCTCGTAGAAGGAGTTCAATGGATTGCCAAAGTCATGGACGGTAAACCGCGTGAAGCCGGCATCGCTGGTCATCTGCCTGGCGACCGCCTCCGGCAGTCCCAGCGTGCCAAGCCCAGCTCCTCCCGGCTCGGACGTTCCGCACGCCAGGCAATCCAACACGGAAAACCCATAGAGGAGCCCGCCGAGCGGATGGTCATGGTTCTCTTCAGGCGTGGCCATGCCATTGACGTCCACGATCAACCACGTGCCGTCCTGTTTGATGGCAGCCCGGATCGCGCGCACAGCTTCGGCGGGCGCTGTCATGTCGTGCAGACAGTCCCAGGTGAGCACGAAGTCGGACGAGGCATCGGCGCTGAGCGTCTCGGCCGCTGCGTGATGGAAGGCGACGTTCGTAACCCCCGCGTCCGCGAGGTTCCGTCGAGCCAGTTGAATGGCCAGCTCGGAAGCGTCATAGCCGTGGAGCTCCGACTTTGGATAGGCCTTCGCCATCTCGAGTAGCGCCTTGCCCGAGCCGCAGCCGACGTCCACGACCTTCGCACCGGCCTCCAACCTGGCCGCCACGCCCGGTAGCCCAGGGAGGATGACCGGGACGAGGTTCGCTCGCATCCATGGAGCGCTGAACCTGCTCTCTCCGATAGCATGATCCGCGCCGAGCTGGTTGTAGGGAACACCTCGCCCCGATCTGAATGATTCGAATAGGCTCTCCCACCGGTTCAGGAGTGGGACCACGAGAGCGAACCCGCCGGCGGCGAACGCCGGGTCGTCCTCATCGGCCAGCACGGCGGCCTGCTCGGCGCTCAGTTCGAAGCGACCCGCGCCCGCATAACCCACCAGCCCCGCGCTGGCCTGCCCATGCAGCCACTCGCGCACCCACCGTTCATCGAGCAACGCCCTCGCCGCAAGCTCCGTGCTGGTGACTCGGCCGGCCCCATGGAGCGCTCGATAAAGCCCAAGCTGGTCTCCGATGTAGACCAGAGCGGCTACGCTCGCGCCGGCGAGGTACCCGATGGTCCTCTCGCCGATCTCCGCTACCTTCGCTGGATCGATCGCCGCTGTCATGTCACTGACCTCTCCGCCTGTGTGACAGGATTCCACTCCGACCCGCCACGCTGCCCTTCCGCCGCACGAGGCGCCGACGATGGGTGTCGGCGCC
The DNA here is from genome assembly GCA_001795245.1 of Chloroflexi bacterium RBG_16_70_13. Lineage (GTDB taxonomy): Bacteria > Chloroflexota > Limnocylindria > Limnocylindrales > CSP1-4 > UBA5189. Next base: position 8,145 of record MGOD01000109.1, on the reverse strand, counting down.
GTGCTGTCGCCCGTCGCTGAGCCGACCTTGCGCCGCGATGCGACCTCTTATGGGCCCGCGTTAGAACTCAGTTGGTCAGAATGACCCGGCCTGTGTAATCCGCGGGGGGAAGGCCAGATCCGTCCGGATCGTCAACAAAGCTGACGGCGCCGGTCGCCCCGGCGAAGTCACCCGTCCCTCCAAGGATGGGGTGATGGCAGCCTCCCCAAAGTTCAGCGCCGCCCGCATCGAACTTGCCGACAAAGACGAACTTGAGGAAGAGCGTTCCGCAGCTGTCGTCGATGCAGCCGACAAAGCGCTCCTGGCCAACGCCCACGACGAGCCCATTCGGGCCGGCCGCGACGAGATCGAACGTATCCGTATACCAGCAGCCGTCGAGATCCCCGGTCATCACGAATGTAGCGGCCCCGCCCGACGCGCCACCGCACGTGTCAACTGCTACCTGGCGGCCCAGGACGGCCGTGGCTCCCGGTCCCGCGTATGCCGTCGTCACCAGGGCGAACGTTCCAATCAGCCCGGCGAGTCCAGCGGCGACGATTCGGCGTCGCAACAGTCTCGCGTTGGATACCTCGCCTCCGTTAGGGGCGGGTCGCGTTGGTGAGGCGGGCTCACCACGCTCCGGGCCGAACGTCGAATCTCCTCGGTCGATTGGCTCGCTGCTACCTGGTCGTCTCACGTTGCCCTCCTCATTCCACCGCTCCGGCCCGCAGGTCGGACAGTCGTCGACAGGGTCCAGGATCCAGGTCACGACCTCCTCGAGACGCTCCGTGTGCTCGTGTCGAGCCCCGACCGAAGTGTCATACTGTACTGGTTCACTATAACACACTGTATTAGTGGAGCGCAACAGTGGAATCCACACTCGGGAGGATGCGGCTCGATCCGACGTCCGAGCTGAGCTTCACCGGCCAGATTCGCGCCCAGCTGACGCTCCTCATTGCCGATGGCAAGCTGGCGCCGGGAAGTCGCCTTCCGTCCGTCCGTGCCCTCGCCAAGCAGCTCGGGGTCAACGTCAACACCATTCGTTCGGCATACGCAAAGCTCCAGGCGGATGGTGTCGTCGCCACTCACCACGGCGTCGGTACGACGGTCCTGTCGGACGAATCCGGCAGCCTGTCACCGGGAGTGCCGAAGTACCTGACGAACTCCGTCGGAGTGCTCATTGCCGGCCTCGACCCGTTCTACATCGATCTCCTCCGTGGGATCGAGGCGAAGGGAGACGAGCAGGGCACCCTCCTGTTCATCGTCGATATCGAGGACTCGGAGGTGCGGGCTCGTGCTGCGATCCGGCAGTTGTCGGCCCGCGGGGCGGAGGGCGTCATCGCGATATCGATGGGCGGTCTGGGTGAGGACGCCAGCAGCGGCGCCGGCCCGCCGATCGTCTACGTCGACCAGCCGGATCGCACCGGGACCGTACTGCTCTTCAACGCCGACAAGGCCGGCTTCGAGGCCACTGAGCACCTCGCGCAGCATGGACACGAGCGAATCGGCTTCGTTACCTGCCCGCTCGATTGGCCCAACCAGGGCGAGCTCTTCGCCGGTTACAAGCGCGCCCATGATGAGCGTGGTTGGCCAACGGCCCCGAACCTGCTCGCGACAGTCGGTGCATTCGACGTTGCGTCCGGTCGCCGCGGTCTGCGCATGCTCCTCGATCAGCCCGATCCACCGTCCGCGGTTATCGCCAGTGGCGGGATGCTGGCTCTTGGGGTGCTCCAGGAGGCATCACAGCGAGGCATCGATGTCCCGACGGATCTGGCCATCGTGGGGTACGCGGACGCCGAGGTGGCGCAGTTCACATCTCCCGCGCTCACCATGGTGTCATTGCCCACATACGACGTCGGCGTCGCGGCGATGAGCGCGCTTCAGCGAATCATCGCCGGCGACTCGAGTGGGCCGGAGCGGACGGTTTTCGACGGAGTGCTAGTGGTCCGCCAGAGCTGCGGTCCACATCCGTTCGCCGTCTGGGCCTGACGCCTGGCTCGGCGGCCAGGTCGCCGCACCGAGTCAGTCGACGACCGTGTGGCTCTGCTCGCGCATGAACTGGGCGACGTAGTACATCGACAGGCCGGCCTTGCCGGTCGAGCCCGAGCCCTTCCAGCCGCCAAAGGCCTGGACGCCCGGCCACGCGCCCGTCGTCGCGCCGGCGCGCCGGTTCACGTACAGGACCCCGGCGTGGATCTCGTCGAGGAAGCTCTCGACCTCGGCCGGGTCCTCGCTGTAGACACCGGCCGTCAGGCCGTACGTCGAGTCGTTCGCGAGCGTCAGCGCCTCGTCGAGCGAATCGACGGCCGCGACCGCGGTGAACGGTGCGAACAGCTCATCCTGGAACAGCCGGTGCGCCGCCGGGACGCCGACCACCGTGGGCTCGACGTAGAACCCGCGGGCGAAGTCGCCGTCGGTCAGGTGCTCGCCGCCGGTGAAGACGGTGCCGTCGCGGCGCGCCTCGGTGACGGCCTGCTGGTGTCGCCCGACCGCCTTGGCGTCGATGATCGGGCCGAGCCAGTTCTGGCGGGGGATCGGGTTGCCGATCGTGATCTTCTCGGTCTTCTCGACGAGCAGGCGGACGAGCTCGTCGTGGACCGGCCGCTCCACGTAGACCCGCGAGTTGGCCGAGCACTTCTGGCCGCCGAAGCCGAAGGCCGAACGCATGATGCCCTCGGCCGCCTCCTCGAGGTCGGCGCTGCGCGCGACGATCGCCGGGTTCTTGCCGCCCATCTCGACGATGCACGGCCGGGGCCAGCGGGTCGAGAACGACTTGAAGAGCCGGAACCCGACCTCGTACGAGCCGGTGAAGACGATGCCGTTGATGCCCGGGTTCGACTGGAGCTCCTCGCCGACCGTGTCACCGGGCCCCATCACGAGATTGACGACCCCAGCCGGCAGGCCGGCGTCGGCGAAGGCCTGGATGAGGTTCACGCCCGAAAGCGGCGAGGCGGAGGCCGGCTTGAAGACGACGGTGTTGCCGGCCATGAGGGCCGCCGAGATCGGCCCGGCGGCGAGTGCCATCGGGAAGTTGAAGGGGCTGATCACCGCGAAGACGCCGTGGGGCCGGAGGATCGTCCGGGTGTGGACGGTCATGTCCCCGAGGTTGTCCATCGGGTGGTCGTAGCCGGCGTTGTCCTCCATCGTCGTCGCGTAGTAGCGGATGAGATCGGCCGCCTCCTCGACCTCGCCGAGCGCCTCGAGCCGGTTCTTGCCGACCTCGTAGGCCATGTCGGCGCCGTACTTCATCTGGCGCTCGCTGATGAGCTCGGCCGCCCGGCGCAGGATCGTCAGGCGGTCCTGCCAGGGTGTCCGGCGCCAGGCCGGCTGCGCCCGCCGGGCCGCCGAGATCGCCTCGCGGACGTCGTCCGCGTCGCCCTTCGCGAAGGTCCCGAGGAGGATGTCCGTGTCGATCGGCGAGCGAGCCTCGAACGTCCCCGCCCGGCCGTCCACCCAGCGTCCGTCGACATAGTTCCGGTGGTAGGCCCCGAGGCCCGCCTCCGAGGCCTGGACTCCGGCCTCGTAGAGCGCGTGCAGCTCCTCGTTGTCGTTCCGGAGCGTGGCGTAGGTGATCTTGATCCGCGGCTTCGACTCGATCGTCATCGGAGGACTCCAGTGGTGGAGGGCCGTCGCGGCGGACGCGATCCGCACGGCGCGGGTGGGGTCGTTGCGGCCAGTCTAGCGCCCCGCGTCGCGCCCCTCGAGGAGCGCCTCGACGACCTCACGGAGGTCCGCGCCGACGGCATCGGGGCGCGCGGGGCCCTTCAGGCGCCCGGCCGCGGCGGTCGCGTCGACGGCGGCCCGATCGGTCTTGCCGGTAAGGACCAGGAGCCCGCGAAGCCCGGCCCGATGGGCCCCGGCCACGTCCGAATCGAGGTCGTCTCCGACCATCGCGACATCCCGCGCGAGCAGGCGCCGGCCACCGGTGGCCCGGACCTCCGCCCCGAGCTCGCGGAGCGCCTCGCGGAAGACGACCGGCGAGGGCTTGCCGGCCACGGTCGCCCGGCGCTCGAGGGCATGCTCGAGGCCGACGACAACGGCCCCGGCATCGAGGGTGATGCCCCGGCGCGTCATCCACCACAGGTTGCGGTGCATGGCGATGAAGGCGGCGCCGGCCCGGAGCCGGCGGAAGGCGATGTCGAGATTCCGGAATGACAGCTCGTCGCCGGCGTCGCCGATGACGACCGCGGCGACCTTCGTCGCCGGATCATCGGCCTCGGCGGGCGTCACGAGCCGCTGCCCGTCCCACTCGCGACGGGCGTCGTCGGAGGCGAAGACAAGGAGCGGCTCGCCCGGGTGATGGAGCGCCGTCAAGGCCGCGGCGGCGGAGGCCGCAGTGATGATCGTCGACGGGCGGACCGGCCGCCCGAACTGGCGCGAAACGTTGGCCGCGAGCGTTTCGCGATGGGCGAGCGAGAAGTTCGTCACGACACGGTACGGGATGCCGGCACCCTCCAGCCTCGCCAGCGCGTCGACGCTGCCAGGGAGCGGCCGGCCCGCGTAGAGCAGGACGCCGTCGGCATCGAGGACCAGGGCGCGGACGCCGGCGAGGGCCGAAGCGAGCTCGGTCGTGCGCATCGCCGGCGATGGTAGTCTCCCGGCGGACCCACGAGTGCGCACCGACGGAGGTCAGGCGATGGGGCTCCTCGACGGCAAGAAGGCGCTGATCTTTGGCGTCGCCAACGACCACTCGATCGCCTGGGGCATCGCGGGGGCGCTCCACGACGCGGGGGCGACGGTCGGCTTCTCGTCCGTCGAGAGCCTCATCGAGAAGCGCGTCAGGCCATTGGCTGCGTCCATCGGATCGACCTTCGTCGAGCCGTGCGACGTCCAGTCGGACGAGCAGATCCGGGCCGTCATGTCGAGGTGGCAGGCGGCCCACGGCGAACTCGACATCCTCGTCCATGCCCTCGCCTTCGCCAAGCGCGAGGACCTCGACGGAGCGTTCGTCGACACGTCGCGGGACGGCTTCGCCCTCGCCCTCGACGTGTCCGCCTACTCGCTGGTCGCCCTCGTCCGCGAGGCGCGTCCCCTCCTCCACCCGGGCTCGAGCGTCCTGACACTCAGCTACTACGGGGCGGAGAAGGTCGTCGCCCACTACAACGTCATGGGCGTCGCGAAGGCCGCCCTCGAGGCTTCGGTCCGCTATCTCGCCGCGGACCTGGGTCCCGACGGGGTCCGCGTCAACGCGATCAGCGCGGGGCCGGTCCGGACGCTCGCCGCGGCCGGGATCGCCGGCTTCAAGAAGCTCTACGGCTCGTTCGCCGAGGTCGCTCCCCTGCGATCGAACATCACTCCCGAGGACATCGGGAAGACCGCTCTCTGGCTGTGCTCCGACCTGTCGTCCGCGGTGACCGGCGAGGTCGTCTACGTCGACGGCGGCTTCAACGTCATGGGCGTCCCGCTCGGCGACGGCTGATCCCCGGAACCGCGTTGCCGGTGCGCTGGGGCACCGAACACGATCAGGGCGGTCACGAAGATTCCGGGTTCCGATTCCAGCGGCGGCCGGGTATAGTACGAGGGCCGACGTGCTCCGTCGGGGGAATGATCCGACCCGGGATGGGCTTTTCCATTCCGGGTCGCTCTGTGCCCGGGCCGTGGCGCCGGGTCGGGCGTCGCTCGGGTCAGGCGGCGACGACCTGGTCCCGCCCGCCGGACTTGGCCATCGCCAGGCCGACGTCCGCGACCTCCACCATGACGTCCAGGCCGGCCACGCTCGGGTCGAGGGCGGCGCAGCCGGCCGAGACGGTGGCCCGAACGGCCCCGCCGGCGATCGGTACATCGAGGTTGCGGAAGGCGAGCCGAATGTCCTCGGCGGCCCGGACGGCATCGTCGCGGGAGGCGCCGTCGAGGACGACCAGGAACTCCTCACCGCCGTAGCGGGCGACCAGGTCCGACGAGCGGAAGCGGGCGGCGAGCAGGCCGGCGAAGGCTCGCAGGACGTTGTCACCGGCGACGTGGCCGTGACGGTTGTTCAGGTCGCCGAAATGGTCGAGGTCGAAAAGGATCGCCGCCACCGGGCGGCGTTCGGCGGGCGCTTGCCTGGCGCGGGACGCGCTCATCCGGGCCAGGACGTCATCGAGGAGACGGCGATTGTGGAGCCGCGTGAGCGGGTCGCGGATGGCGGCCTCGCGGGTCTCGGCGTGGAGGTTGGCGTTGGCGATCGCCAGGGCTGCCTGGGCGGCGAGGAGGGCCGCGATCTCGCGCTCCTGGTCGGTGAAGCCCCGGCCCTCCTCGCGGCGGATGAAGGTCAGGGCCCCGAGGACGCGGTCATCGCGGACCATCGGCAGGGCCATCACCGCGACGGTCGGCTCGTGAACGGCTCGCCTCGCAGCGCGGGGGTATTTGGCCTTGTCGAAATGGTCGTCGAGGACCGGGGCCCGGGTGGCGATCGCGGTGCCGGTGGCACCCTCGCCCGGGTCGATCTGCATCCCGACGATCGAATCGGCGCCGGTCGCAGCAGCGATCCGGTAGGCGCCGCTCGGGCCGTCGGGCAGGGTCAGGAGCCCGATGTCGCAGGTGATGACCGTCGTCGCCGCCTCGGCGACCGCTGCCTGGAGCGGCCCGGGGTCGAGCATCGCCCCGAGCCTGGCGAAGGCATCGGTCAGCCGGCCCAGGAGCGCCGACCGCTCGGCCAGCTCCTGGCGCTCGCGCCCAAGGGCGATCGACGCCGACAGCCGGTCGGCGATCGTGAGCATCGAGGCGAGGTCGTCGCGGTCAAGCCGCTCGGCGGCGGTCGATTCGACGTTGAGGACGCCCAGGAGCTCGCCGTCGGCCAGGAGCGGGACGCTGATCTCGGAGACGACGTCGGAATCGGCCTCCGCGTAGTCCGGCTCAACGGTCACATCGGGGGCGAAGACGGCCTCCCGCGTCCGGGCGACCCGGCCGATGATTCCGACGTCCAGGGGGAACTCGTGGATGGGGTTCGCGTAGCCGCGATGAGCCCCGAGACGGAGAGCGCTCCCGGTCCACAGGTAGACCGACGGGTAGTGGTACCCGAACGTTCCCTCGAGGACCGCCATGATCGTGCCGAGGGCCTCCGGGCTGGGCCCGTCCTGGGCGAGGACCCGGCCGAGCTGTTCGATCGCACGCATCCGACGTGCCCGACGACGGTCCGTCGCGACGGCCTGCCGGAGCCGCTCCAGCGATCGCTCGAGCGAGGCCACGACATGGCGCGTTCCGACGGCGAGGATGGCGATGACGACGACCGGCAGGACGCTCTGCTCGATCGCGGCCGCTGGCCCGGCCGCGACGGCGAGAGCAAGCCGCGAGACGGCGATTGCCGCCACCGAGATGACGATGCCGGCCCGGGCGCTCATGGCGGCCGCCAGGACGATGATCGGCACGTAGAGGATCGCGAGCGTCGACTCGGCTCGGACCCCGACGAGCTCGAGCGCGCCGACGAACGCCACCGCGAGCACGAGGCGGGCGATGCCGCGGGCACCGCGGCGGGCGCGACCCACGGCCACGCCGAGACCGACCTGGAGGGCGAGGTACGCGGCGGTGAGGGCCAGGGCGGGTCCCGCGCCGACGAAGCCGTGGGCCGCCTCGACCACCAGGACCGGCACCGCGAGGGCAACGGCGAGAGTGGCGTGGATGTCCGCCGCGAACCACCGCGCCACCAGGAGGATGGGGCTGGCTCGTCGCCGAACGCGGGGACGGGAGAGGGCGAGCGCGGAGATGGGCTGAGCCTCGGGCGGGACCGGGCCATCGGGACGTCGCTGGGCCGGACTGACGAGATCCTCGCGGGTGGTGGCAGCGCGCACCATCCCGCATCAGTACCCGCCGGGTACTACCCCGCCCCGGCCGGCAGCAGCGCTCCGCGGCGAGCCTCGGCGGCAGGGCTCTCGGCGGCAGGGCTCGGCAACAGGGCTCGCAGCACGGCCTCGCCGGCCCTTCGACCGGCCCTCAGTGAGTGCCCGCGGCGAGCTCCCCCTCGATCTCGTGCGGCAGCCAGAACCAGCGCAGGTCCTCGAAGTCGGGCCCGACGGCCGTCGGCGGCGACCCGGCCGGGGTCCGGCGAGGGCCGGCGAGGATCCGCCGCGCCTCGTCGAGGTAGCCGGGCAGCGCCGAATCCGGCGCCCGGTGGCGGTGCGCCTGGTAGCGCATCGTCCCGTTCTCGTAGCGCACGTCGCGGAGGCTGAGCGGTGGCTCCGCCGTCCCGGC
>MGOD01000108.1:29591-29726 GCA_001795245.1 Chloroflexi bacterium RBG_16_70_13 | reverse complement strand
TCAACGAAGTATCGCCGCGTCGAGGACGGCACGGGCGATCGCCTGCCCCGCGGGCGATGTGCCCGGGCGGTGTGCCTGGGCGTTGTGCCCTACGCCGCGATGCGCTCCGCCCTGCCGCTGGCGTCCCGGGCCCAG
>MGOD01000108.1:29178-29517 GCA_001795245.1 Chloroflexi bacterium RBG_16_70_13 | reverse complement strand
CCAGCAGCACGGCGCGTGGGCGATGCTCCTCCTGCCGCTCCTCCTCGGGGTGGCCGCGAGCCGCCCGGATCCGTGGCAGCTCGTCCTCTGCGGTGCCGCGCTCAGCGGCTACCTCGCGTCGACCGTCGGTCAAGGCTGGTTCCGAGCGCGTCGGGCGCCGACCCTTCTGGCCCCGCTCGTCGTCTACGGCAGCACGTTCGCGGTCCTGGGCATGGCCCTCGTGATCGCCTTCCCGGCGCTCCTCCTGGCCCTCCTGGTCATCGGACCCACGGCCATCGTCGTCCTCGGCGGCGCCCGGCCCGGGACCCGGCGCGACCTCGCCAACAGCCTCGCCCAGGT
>MGOD01000108.1:22067-29006 GCA_001795245.1 Chloroflexi bacterium RBG_16_70_13 | reverse complement strand
GATCGGGTTCCACGCGGCCCTCGTCGGGCTGGCGGCGCTCGTCCTCCCGCCCGTCTACGCGCTCCTCGCCGCAGCCCTGGCCCTTCGCGCGGCCGGCCTCCCGCTCCTCCAGCGCCGCCTCGCCAGTGGCCCGCGGCCGCTCCGCCCGATCCACGTCGGGATCGTCGAGATCGGTGCCTCGGTCGCGGTGGCCCTCGTGGCCTTCCTGGCCCCGCCCCGGGGCTAGATCGAGTCGCCCTGAACCCCTTCCGGGCCCGGGCCGAGGCCCATACGCTCGGCCAGGAACCGGGCATCGCGAGGCACCCCGAAGAGTGTCGCCGACGCCTGGTCGTGCTGCCAGAGCGAGCCGATGACGTACAGCCCCGGGACGTCGGTCACGCCCCGGACCTGCTTAGGAAACCCCATCTCGTCGGTGATCGACGGCTCGATCCAGCCCAGGTCCTGGCGGTAGCCGGTCGTCCACAGGACGGTCGACACGCCGGCCTTCCCGAGGTCGAGCTCCTCGACGACGGCGGGCTCGAAGTCGACGGCCGCGGCCGGTGTGGCCGGGGGCGCATCGATGCCCGCGGCGTTGATGATCCGATCGATGATCCCCCGGAAGCGTTCGTCGAAGAAGCGGTCGGCGGCCGCGAGGTTGTCGAGCACGTCGGGCGCCAGGCGAACCCGATCGCCGTCGACCGCGAGCAGCCGCCCGAGGAGCCGCACGCCGTCCCGCCCGAACTGCCGGAGGTTCGTGTCGTGACCCCCGCCGTGGCCCGACACGTGGGGGTTGCCGGCCAGCCGCCGTCGTGGGTCGGGCAGCGAAGCCACGGGCGGGAGCGGCGCACCCAGCTCGGGGCCACGCTCGACGGCGAGGGCCAGCCAGCTGAAGCAGTCGCGGCCCCGGTAGCGCCGCGGGAACCGGCCGGCGGAGCCGACCGAGAGGAAGACTTCACGGCCCGCCGCCCGGAGCTCCTCGACCAGCTGGACCCCGGTCTGGGCAGACCCGACCACGAGCACGGCGCCCGGCGGCAGGTCCTCCGGCCGGCGGTAGGCGGACGAATGCAGGCTCGTGACCCGCGGCGGCAGCGCCGCCGCGAGGGCCGGCACGTTCGGAACGTGGAACCCACCGGTGGCGACCACCACCGTCCGCGCCTCGACGCGGCCCTGGCTCGTCAGGATCTCGAACCCGCCCATGCCCCGGGCACGAAGGCGATCGACGCCGGCGTCGAGGACCACCGGCGCCCCGATCGTCGTTGCATACCGCGCCACGCGGCCGGCGATCTCGTCGCGGGGCATGAAGCCATCCGGGTCATCCCCGTCGTACGGGGCGCCCGGGAACGACGCCGACCAATTGGGCGAAACGAGCCGGAAGGCGTCCCAGCGATCCTGCCAGCCGCCGCCGAGGGTGGCTCGCCGTTCGAGCACCACGTGGTCTCGTCCGGCACGCCCGAGGTGCCAGCTCATCGCAAGGCCGGCCTGCCCGGCCCCGATTACGAGCGTCTCGACGCGGCCGGGCAGGGACGTCATCGGCAGCCTCCCGGCCGGTCGCCTCGCCGGTGGCTCAAGGCTTGGTGACCAGCCAGCTCGACACGACGTTCGCGGTCGGCGTGTAGACGAAGCCTGGCGCCGTCAGCGAGGTCACGGTGAAACGGACGCTCGCCGTCTTCTTGTTGAGGCTCGAGCTCTTCACGGCGCACGTTCCGTCGTCGCCGGTGGTGCAGCTGGTCGCGCCCGATCCCGCCGACCAGGTGCCCGCGACGACCACCCCCGACACGGGGCCCGTGCCATCGGTCACGGCGATCGTGACGGTCGCCGTCCAGGTCCGGCCCGAGGTCGTCGTGGAGCTCATCGCCCCAATCCATATCGGTTTGTCGGGCGGCGGCGGAGTAGCGCCCCAGGCGTAGCCCGCGGCCCAGCTGACCGAGGCGAGCTTCGCCTGCCCGGCGATCGACGGATGGAAGTAATCGCCCGAGACGTCACTCTTCGCGAACTGCGTGTTGAAGACCGCATTGCCGTCGAAAAGGCAGCGCGACCCGTAGGCGGCGCACGCCGCCGCCAGTTGAGCGTTGAAGTCGATGTTGCGCTGGCGGACCTCCTGCCGCCGCTGCACGTCGGCCTCCTGGGTCGATGTCGGGTTGTCCAGGAGCGACTGGCAGACGTTCCCGACCGACCAGACGAAGCGAGCCCAGAAGTCGCCCTTGAAGAGCGACCACAGCTGGTAGACGTCGGGGATGCTGACGACATAGAGGTTGGTGTCGGGGGTGCCGGCCTTGAGCGTGGCCAGCGCCGCATCGAGCTGGGCCCGGAACGTCGCCACGGAGGTCATCCCGGCCGCGGTGTCCGTGCACACGTCGTTGCCGCCGATCAGCACGGTCAGGTAGTCCGGACCCGTCGGCAGCGCGACGACCGCCTGCATCTGCGCGTTCAGGTCGGCCATCTTCGCGCCGCTGACCGAGAGGTTGTGGTTCGCCCCGCTGATCGGCGCCCCCAGGGCGAGGAGGCGCAGGTAGTGGCTGTTGACGCTCGTGGACGTCCCCGTCGACCAGGAGTTCTGGGGGTAGTCGGCACCGAGCGACCCCCCGGTGCTCGCGGCCTGGGTGATCGAGTCGCCGACGGCGGCCATCGATGCCGGGAGGGGCAGGGTCGGGCCGGCCGCCGAGGCGCCGCTGGTGAGCAGGCCGCTCAGGACCAGCGCCGCGAGGATCGCGGCAGTCGCCACTCGTCGAGACATCAGCAGCCCTCCCTTAGCTCACCGCGCCTGCACGTCCCTACGATATATCGCGCGGCCAGCGGCGAGCGGCACGCGGAACGAGTTCGCCGCCTTGTCCAGCTGAGGCTGGTCCTCGACAAGAAATCGACGAGGCGACGCTCGTACTCGTCTGGCTCGACGAACGCGGCTCGGGCATGGATGACACCCGGCAGGATCCACGGCTCAGCGCTCGCGCCACCCGCCCGCACGGCCTCGGCGAGCATCGTCGCGTGCTTGACCGAAACGCGCGTGTCGGCGGCCCCGTGGACGATGGCCAGCCGCCGCCCGTCGAGGTGGCCGGCTGCGTCCAGCGGCGTCAGCGAAGTGATGTCAACCCCGTGCAGCAATCGGCCGGCGAGAATGCCGCCCGGTGCAAGGAGCCGCGGATAGCCCACCCGATCGAGCTCGTCCTCGATCCCTCGAATCGCTGGACGCGGGCGCTCCGCGAACGCTGGGTCGTCAGTTCGTCAACCTCGCCAGGGGCAACCGAGATGACGGACGGGGAGCTGCCTCTCGCCGGCTGACTGCGCGGTCCGGCTGTGAATCCCACGACGCCGATCGTCGTCATGACCCAGCGCTCCGGCACAGGTCGTCACGAGAGCCCGGGCGACTCCCCGTATTCGATGACGCGGAGGGTTCGCTTCACGTCGTCGAGCCACTCCTCGTATGTGGCCATGGGGTCCCCGTCATAGAGCCCTCCACCGACCTTCGCACGCAGCTCGGCAGAAAAGGTCGGCTCGGCCGCGGCCATGAACGCCGGTATGTCGCACGTTTCGACCAATTCGAGTTCCAGCAGCCGTGTGTTCATGTCGGTGGTCACGATGACGAGGGCCTGCTTCAGGCGGACCGACACTCCCTGGCTGGGGTCGGCCGGGCCGTTCAGGATCGCGACGGCCTGGCGGTCGAGGACGGCGGCCCATTCGCGGGCGAGATCCTCGCACGTCGTTGCGGTGAAGTCATGTCGCTAGGCGGTGCAGCCGCCGATCTCGCTGGAGATCCCGTTCGCAGACGGTCTGGCTGGGCGACGGCGCGGTGCCGGTGCAGGCGGCGCTCAGCCAGAGGACGACAACCAACTTGAACAACAAGCGAAGACCCTTGGTCGACATCGCACCGAGCACCGTGGCGCCCCCGGACGGATTCGAACCGCCGACGCCAGCCTTAGGACGGCTGCGCTCTATCCACTGAGCTACGGGGGCGTGCGGAGATCGTACCCCATGGGTCCGTCCCGTCCGGGAACCCGCCAGGGTCCTCCGAACGTCGCCGGGAGTACGATGCCAGCCGTGAGCACCCCCCTCCCCGAACTCATCCTGTACGCGCGTCCGGGCTGTCACCTGTGCGACGAGGCGCGCGGCGCGATCGAGCTGGTGTTAGCGGATCGGCGGCGACGGGGCCTTTCGGTTCCGACCGTCGTCGAGCGGGACATCGAGGCCGATCCGGAGCTCCATCGCCGATTCCTCGAGCGGATCCCGGTCGTCGAGCTGGGGACGGCCCGCCTTGAGCTGGCGACGAGCGTGGCCCGGCTCCGGCGCCTCCTGGCCGACGTCCTCGACGACGTCGACGCGCCCGCCCCCGTGTGACATGGGCGAGAACCTGACGATCGCCGTCGCCGTCGGGGCCGGGCTCCTGAGCTTCCTATCGCCGTGCGTGCTGCCGTTGGTGCCGGCCTACATCGGCCAGCTCTCGGCGGTCGCCGTGGTCGGGCGAGCCTCCGGCGAGATGAGCCGATGGCTGGCGGTTCGCCACGCCCTCGCATACGTCGCCGGGTTCGGCGCCGTCTTCACCCTCCTCGGCGTCACCGCGACCTACGTCGCCGGGCCGCTCGTCGACGTCCTGCCGCTCCTTCGCCAGGTCGGTGGGATCCTCCTAATCCTCCTCGGCTTGAACCTGGCCGGGATCCTCAGGATTCCTGCCCTGGACCGGAGCTGGCGGCCGCTCGATGCCGGTGCGGCCGGCTCGCTGGCCACGGGGACGGGCACCGTGGCCCTGGGCAGCCCGGGTGCCGCCGCTGGTGGCCCCGGCCTGGGCGACCGGCTGGGCGGACGATTGGTCGGGGCCCGAGGCGGCTGGCTCGCCTCGTTCGGCCTCGGGGCGATCTTCGCGATCGGCTGGACACCTTGCATCGGGATCATCCTCGGCGGCATCCTGACCATGGCCGCGACGACCGGCAGCGTCGGCCAGGGTGGGATCCTCCTCGTCGCCTACACCACCGGCCTGGGCGTGCCGTTCCTGGTCATCGCCGCGGTCTATGACCGGTCGCCGGCCTTGATCCGCCCGCTCCTCCGGCACGGCCGGGTGGTTTCGGTCGTCGGGGGGCTGCTCGTCGTCTTCATCGGTGTGGCGATGCTCATGGACTGGCTGGCGCTGCTGGCGCGATTCGTGCCCTTCAACAACGCGATCTGACGCAAGGATGGAGCCGCCGACGGTCCCGGCGCGGTCCCCCGTCCAGGCACGGCGCCGCCGCGGCGTCGGGCCGTTCAGCCTCCGCCAGGTCGCCGGCGCCCTCGGTGCCGTCGTCGTGGCGGCCGTCGTCCTGACGATCGCGACGGCGCCACTCGGCTCCACGACGCCGGGCCTGCCGAACCCGGCCGCGTCGGCCTATCTGCTCCGCTCCCCGATCCCGGGGCTCCGGGTCGGCGATCTCGCGCCGGAGCTGACCGGGACGCTCGGCGACGGATCGGCGTTCGTCCTGACGGATCTCGAGGGCGACCCGATCCGCCTGGCCGATCTTCGCGGCCGCGCGGTCTGGGTCAACTTCTGGGCCAGCTGGTGCCCGCCCTGCCAGGCCGAGACGCCGATCCTGCGCGAGATCGACGAGCGCTACCGCGACCGGGGCCTCACCCTCATCGCCGTCCAGGTCCAGCAGACCGTCGAGGACGGGCTTGCCTACGCCGGTCGCTACGGCCTGGAGTACGTGATCGGGGCCGACGTCAGCGCAGCGGCCTTCCGGACCTACCGCGTCTATGCCCTGCCCACCCAGTTCTTCATCGACCCCGACGGCGTCATTCGGGCGGTCGTCAACGGCCCCCTGGATCTCGCCGGCGCGAGCCGGCTCGTGGAATCCATCCTGCCGGCCGGCGCTCGTCCGCCGTCGCCATCACCCTAGGCTCGCGGGCCGAACTGGATCAGTCGGGCAGGACGCGCCGAAGAAGCTCGAACGTCACCCACAGGGCGATCGGCAGGAGGACCGCCCCGAGGAACGCTCGAAGGGTCTCCTGGCGCCACGGCCAGGTCGAGACGCGGGCCACAACCTGGACGGCGGAGCTCGCGGCGGCGACCGTGTCGTTGAGCTTCGCGGCCGCGTCGACCTCGCCGACACCGATCCGGCGATGGAGCTCGGCCAGCGCGAGCGCGAGCGTGCCGTTCGCCTCGGCCATCCGCCGATCCTTTTCGGCGACGATCCGGTCGTGGAGACTGAGGAGCGGGAGGATGAACGACGCAAAGGAGACGACCATGAGAAATGCAGCCGACAGGAAGTCGGCGGCCGAGAGCGCGAGCGTCTCCCCGAGTGCGAGCGTGAGGCTGAGGAAGCCCAGCGCCGACACCGCGATGAGGGTGATTCCCGTCCGCGCCGTCAGCGTCGCGAAGGCGTAGAGCGGTTCGAGTCGAAAGAGATCGACGACGACATGTCGGCGGTGGAGCCGGTCGACCAGGCGCAGCTGGTGGATGGCGTGGGCCAGGAATCCGAACACGACGACGCTTGCCGACGTGGACATGACGACGGCCACCGCCCAGGTCGCCGCCGAAGATGTCGGCATGATCCCCCAGCCCGACGGGCCACCAACCACGCTGCCGATACCCGCGCTGACGCCGACGACCAGGGCGACCCAGGCCCAGGCGGGCGGCGTTCGCCGCAGGTCCGCCCGGACGACCTCGATCTCGTCGTCGCGGAGATCGAGGAGCGGACGCAGCGTGGAGAGAGCTCGGCTCGCCAGGTCGTCGAGCCCCTGCATCGACCACAGCAGGATCGCGGGGAGGACCGCCCCCAGCGGCAGGATCGAATCGATCGTCGGGAACTCGGTGCGGCGCTCTATCCAGCCGACCAGGCTGCCCACGAACACCCAGGCGAGGACGACCACGCCGTACACGAGCCATCGGGGCCCGGGTACACGGTCCACGGCGTCGGTCAGTGCATCCAGCCAACTCTGGCGCATCAGAGCGTCTCGAATGCGTACCGATCGCGGTCATGGACCAGGTGGCCCACCGGCGTC
>MGOD01000108.1:20261-22055 GCA_001795245.1 Chloroflexi bacterium RBG_16_70_13 | reverse complement strand
CTCGTGCGACAGGACCACGATCCACCGCTCGTCCGCGGCGCGGGCGAAGAGGTCGCCCTTGACCTCGACCGAGTCGAGCGGGAAGTCGTCGAAGGCGGTGATCCAGCGCGGGTTGGCGCTCCAGGGCCGCATGCACAGGTCGCCGAAGAAGGCCAGCGTCCGGCCGGCCGCTCCCCCGCCCCGGACGACGATCGCCTGGTGGCCGGCCGAGTGGCCACCCGTGGGCACGACGGAGACCCCCGGCAGGAGCTCGGTCTCGCCGTCTGCCCAGCCGGCCTCGCCCCAGTCCCGGGCGAGTCGGATCTCGGGCTGGTCATACGACGCGACGATCCGGCTGTTGTCGTCGAGGGCGATCCCCCACTCGGCCCGCTGGGCGACGATCCGGGCCCGCGGGAACGCCTTCGAGCCGTCGGCGCGAAGCAGGCCGCCGGCATGGTCGAAATGGAGATGGCTCAGCGCGACGATGTCGACCGAGCCTGGCTCGAAGCCCGCGGCCTCGAGCGCCGGCGCCACGGGCAGGCCCTCGTAGGCCCGCAGCTGGCGGACCTTGTCGCTGACCCGCTCGCCGATCCCGGTCTCGATGAGGACGCGCCCGGCCGGCGTCTCGACGAGCAGGCAGTTGAGGGCCTGGAGGAGGCGGTGGTCGTGGTCGATCTCCTCGGTGACGAGACGATCCCAGAGCATCCGGGGGACCGGTCCGAACAGCGCGCCCGCGTCGGAGCGGAACGTACCTGCCTGGATGAGCGCGACCGTCGTCCCGGCACCGAGGTCAGCCGACCAGTGGACCGCGTCGTTGATGGCCACGAGCGTCAGCCCTTCGGCTTCGGGCCGTTCGCGTAGTCGCGGTAGTAGGCCGACGCGGTCGGCTCCGACTGGCCCTGGTAGCGCGACCCGAGCTCGGGGCTGCCGTACGGCCGGTCAACCGGGCTCGACATCCGGAAGAAGCTGATCTGCCCGATCCGCATCCCGGCGTAGAGGGCGATCGGCAGGTTCGCGACGTTTGACAGCTCGAGCGTCAGGTTGCCCTTCCAGCCGGGATCGACGTAGCCGGCCGTGGAGTGGATCAGGAGCCCCAGGCGGCCCAGGCTCGAGCGACCCTCGAGGCGGGCCACGAGATCGTCCGGGAGCTCGACCCACTCGAGCGTCTGGCCGAGGACGAACTCGCCCGGGTGGAGGATGAACGGCTCGTCGTCCTCGACCCTCAGGAGCTCGGTGAGGTCGGGCTGGGGCTGCCGGACGTCGATGTACGGGTAGCGGTTGTTGCGAAAGACCCGGAAGGTCCGGTCGAGATGGAGATCGACCGACGAGGGCTGCAGATCGACCGGGTCGTACGGGCGGATCAGGACCTGCCCGGCCTCGAGCGCCGCGCGGATGTCGCGGTCGGAGAGGACGCTCACCCCGGGCGCCTCCCCGGGGACTTGGGCCGGAAGTCGATGGCCATCGATTCGCGCTCGCCGAACAGGGCGTCGACCTCCCGCTTCAGGGCCTCGAGGTCGTCGAAGCTCTGGTAGACGCTGGCGAACCGGATGTAGGCGATGTGGTCGAGCTCGCGGAGCCTGGCCATGGCCATCTGGCCGATCTTCGACGAGGGGACCTCGGTCATGCCCTCGGCCTTGAGGGCGGATTCGATCGCATCGGCCGCCTGCTCCGCGGCGGAGTCCGGCACGGGCCGACGGGTGAGCGCCTTTCGAAGGCCCGAGGCGAGCTTCTCGCGGTCGAACTCCTGGCGCGTGCCGTCGCGCTTGACGACGACGAGGCGGGCGGCCTCGATCCGCTCGTAGGTCGTGAATCGGA
>MGOD01000108.1:18688-20147 GCA_001795245.1 Chloroflexi bacterium RBG_16_70_13 | reverse complement strand
CTCGCCACCACTAGGGGTTGTGGTGTGCGTCGAGGATACCACTACATGGTGTGGCCCAAACCCGGCGCTCGCGCGCCGGGTTTGGCGCTCGGCGCGGGACTCAGACCCCGCGGCGCTGGATCCGGCGGACGGGCGAGGCGTCCTCGGCCCGCTCGATGGCAAGCTTCGCCTGCTCGGCGATGCTCTCGCGGGCGTGGATGAGGTTGAGGTAGCCGCGCTTCACCGCCGTGTCGGCTTCCGTGCCCCGCTCGAGCCGCCGTCCGGTCCCATAGAGGATGCAGCCGTGAGTGACGAGCTCGAGGGCCCGGCCGGCGCGCTCCAGCTCGTAGACGATCGCGTCGCGGTGCGGGACGGCGATCCGCGGCGCGGCCAACCCGCGGGCCTCCTCGGCGTAGCGCTCCACAGCGTCGCTTGCCGCGGTCAGGCTCGCCCGGATCGTCTCGGGCTCGGTGTCCCGCCGGCGGACGCCGTCGATGAGGACCGAGACGTCGCCAAGGGAGGTCTCGACCCGGCGGGCGAGATCGGCGACGCCGCCGCGAAAGCCTTCGGCCTCGCGGGTCCGGCTGAGGATCGAGCCGGTCCGCCGGGCGCCCAGGGCGACCCCGATCGCGACGAACAGGAAGGCGACGAGGGCGACGACCTGTGCGGTCTCCACGTACCCCCTCTCCCCGTTCCTGCCGTGCGCGCTGCCCGAAGGCTAGCCGGTACGTTCGCGGAGCGCCACCAGCAGCGCCCGCCCGACATCGAACAGGTCGCCCACGACGAGCAGGTCGGCGAACTCCGCAATCGGCGCGTCGGGGTCGCGATTGACGGCGACGATCGTCTCCGCCGTCTGCATCCCGACCTTGTGCTGGATCGCGCCGCTGATGCCGAGGGCAATGTAGAGCTGGGGCTTGACGATCTTGCCGGTCTGGCCGATCTGCTGGCTGTACGGGATCCAGCCCGAATCGACCGCCGCCCGGGTCGCCCCGACCGCGCCGCCGAGCTCGGCAGCCAGCTCGCGGACGAGCTCGAAGCCGTCGGGTCCGCCGACGCCGCGGCCTCCGGAGACGATGATCCGGGCCTCCTCGATCGGGGCCGCGGCGCCGGCCTCCTCGACCGAATCCATGACCGCGACCCGTGGCAGTGCCGCGTCCCCGGCCGGGCTCCGACCCTCGACGACGCCGGCCGCGGCGGATGGCTCGGCCGTGACCATGTTCGGCCGGATCGTGACGATCCCGCCCGGCGTCTTGAAGCCGGAGCTCGTGACGAGCTTGCCGCCAAACGCGCCCATCTCGACGACGAGGCGGCTCTCCCAGCGGACGGCCGTCGCGTTGGCAAGGACGCCCCGCCCGGTCAGCGCCGCGAGCGTCCCGGCGACGTCGCGTCCGTCCGGGCCGGCGCCGAGCAGGACGTGGCCGTCGGCATCGTCGCCGAGCACCGCGGCCACCCGTTCCGCGGCCGGCACCGACCAGGCGTG
>MGOD01000108.1:16605-18663 GCA_001795245.1 Chloroflexi bacterium RBG_16_70_13 | reverse complement strand
GCGACGACGCGCGGCAGGTACGCGGCGAGCTCGCCCGCCGCCCGGTCAGGCTCTGCCGCGACGACCACGCCGACCGCCTCCCCGCCGGCGGCGGCCGCGAGGGTCCGGGCGAGCGTCGCGACCTCCGTCGAGAGCTTCGAGATCGAGCCGTCGGCGTTCGGCTCGCCGACGACCCAGAAGCGCGGCATCAGATCAGCCTCCGCGACGCCAGCAGCGACACGATCGCCGCGGCGCCCTCCGCGGCCGAGCCGCGGACGACCGTGGTCGCGCCGCGGGCCGGTGGCTTGCGGCTGTCGAGGACCTCGGTCGTGGCCGCCGCCCCACCCACCCTCGCTCCGTCGAGGCCGAGATCCGCGAGCGAGCGGCTCGCGATCTCCTTGGAGCGGGCCGACATGATCCCCTTGAGCGTCGGGTAGCGTGGCTCGCCGAGGACCTGGGTGCAGACGACGAGGGCCGGCATCGGCGCCTCCAGGACGTCGTAGCCGGTCGGGGGGATCCGCCGGACGCGCACCAGTCGGGCGTCAGGCTCGGGCTCGATCTTCGCCGCGTTCGAGAGGTACGGCAGCCGCAGCCGGGCGGCGATCGCCGCCCCAACGACGCCGGCGTTGCCGTCGGACGTATCGAACCCGCTGAAGACGAGATCAAACGTCAGCTCCCGGAGGGCGGCGGCAAGGACCTCGTCGGTCGATCGGACGCATGCGCCGGCGAGCGCGGGATCGGTCACGAGGACGCCGCGGGTCGCACCCATCGCCAGGGCCTTGCGCATCGTGTCGGCGCCGCCGGGCGGCGCCATGGTCAGAAGGGTGACCTCGCCGCCGTGCGCCTCGACGAGCTTGAGGGCCGCCTCGAGCGCGTACTCGTCGTTGCCGTTGACGACCGCCGGCGAGGCCGCCCGGTCGAGTCGCATGTCCGGGCCGAGGCGCTCGGCCGCGGCGGCGGGATCGGGGACGGGCTTGGTCAGGACGACGATGTGCACGCCGATGCGGTCCTCCGACGGTGAGCGGAACGGGCCCGTGGCCCCCGGTCGCGTCGGCGGCCTCAGTCGCCGCGACCGAGGAGCGCCCGCGCGATGACGAGCCGCTGGATCTGCTGCGTTCCCTCGTAGAGCTGGGTGATCTTCGCGTCGCGCATCATCCGCTCGACGGGGAACTCGTCGACGTAGCCATAGCCCCCGAAGACCTGGACAGCGTCGGTGGTCACGCGCATGGCCGTGTCGCCGGCGACGAGTTTACACATCGCCGCCCAGCGTGCCGCATCCGGGGCGCCGGCTTCGATGACCTCGCAGGCGGTGTACAGGAGCTGCCGCGCCGCCTCGACCTGGGCGTCCATGTCGGCCAGCATCGCCCCGATCATCTGGAACTCGCCGATCCGCTGGCCGAACTGCTTCCGCTGGCGGGCGTAGTCGACGGCGGCGTCGAGGGCGCCCTGGGCGATGCCGACGGCCTGGGCCGCGATCCCCGGCCGGGACCGCTCGAACGTCCGCATCGCGAGCGTCCAGCCGTCGCCGTCCTCCCCGATCCGGTTCGCGGCCGGGACCCGGACGTTGGTGAGCTCGAGCTCGGCGGTCGGGCTGCCCCGGATGCCCATCTTGTGCTCGAGGCGGGCGACCCGGAAGCCCTCGGTCGGGACCTCGACGACGAAGCACGACAGCCGCCGGTGCCGCGGGGCGTCGGGGTTCGTGACGGCGAAGACGGTGACGAGGCCGGCGACGCTGCCGTTCGTGATGAACCGCTTCGTGCCGTTGATGAGGTAGTCGTCGCCGTCCCGGACGGCCGTCGTCCGGAGGGCCGCGGCGTCCGAGCCTGCCTCTGCCTCGGTCAGGCCGAAGCAGATGAGCGTCTCCCCCGACGCGAGCGGGGGAACCCAGCGGGCCAGCTGCTCGGGCGATCCGCCGAGGCGCAGCGGCAGCGAACCGAGGTCCTGGACGGCGAGGATGAGGCTGCTCGTTGTGCAGGCCCGGGCGATCTGCTCAATCGCGAGGCAGACCGTCAGGAGGTCGCCGCCCACGCCGCCGTGCTCCGCCGGGAACGGCAGGCCCAGGACGTCGTGATCGGCGAG
>MGOD01000108.1:13924-16599 GCA_001795245.1 Chloroflexi bacterium RBG_16_70_13 | reverse complement strand
GGATGTCCTCCGGGAACTCGCCCGTCCGGTCGATGTCGGCGGCCCGCGGCGCGATCCGGGCGTCCGCCAGCTCGCGGACGGTGTCGCGGAGGAGGACCTGCTCATCGGTCAGTCGGTGGCCGGACGGTGGAATGCTCACCGGATGCATCGTACAGCCGGCGCCCGTACCCCTTACGGCCGGGCCGTCGTACTCTGTGCCCCGGAGCACCGGTTCGCCGCGGGGGCCTGGGACCGGTGATCCCTGGGAGTGGCCCTATGGACGACCAGCTCATCATCCTCGTCGCCGGGATCGCGGGGATCGCGGGGATCCTCGCCTCGCTGGCGATCGTGCGGCGCGAGCGTCGCCCGCGCGAGAGCCCGTTCGCGACCTCGACCGAGGGTGAGAAGCGCTGCCCGAGTTGCGGGATGGGCAACCAGGTGGTGGACCGGACCTGCATCAGCTGCGGGGCAGACCTGCCGGGCTGAGCGGGAGCACGTCTGTGGCCGGCGCCGCGGGGTCGCCGCTACTGCAGAACGGGCAGCTGGCGGCCGCCGGCCTGGTTCGGGTCCAGCGATTCCGCGAGGAGCTCCGCGATGTCGATCGCCCGGACCGTCCCGCCCGGGTTCGCTTCCGCGGCCTCGAGGCCGTCCTTGAGCATCGTCATGCAGAACGGGCACTCGGTCGCCACGGTGCCGGCGCCCGTGGCGAGCGCCTGGTCCGTCCGTGACGCATTGATCCGGGTGCCGCGTGTCTCCTCCATCCACATCCGACCGCCGCCCGCGCCGCAGCAGAACGTGTTCGTCCCGTTCTTCTCCATCTCGATGAGATCGAGGCCGGGGACCGCCCCCAGCACGTCGCGTGGCTCGGCGACGACGCCGCTGTAGCGGGCCATGTAGCAGGAATCGTGGAGCGTGACCGTCCGCTTTGGGGCGCCATCGCCGTCGACGACCCGCAAGCGACCGTCGGCGAGGAGCTCCTTGAGGAACGCCGAGTGGTGGACGACCCGGAAGCGGCCGCCGAGCTGGGCGTACTCGACGCCGATCGAGTTGAAGCAGTGGGGGCAGGCCGTGACGATCGTCTTCTCGCCCATCCGGTAGCGGTTGAGCGTCTCGACGTTCGACGTCGCGAGCATCTGGTAGACGTAGTCGTTGCCCATCCGGCGGGCCGGATCGCCGGTGCACGACTCCTCCTGGCCGAGGACGGCGAAGCGGATCCCGGCCGCGTCGAGGCAGGTCGCGAAGGCCCGGGCGACCTTCCGGTTGCGCTCGTCGAAGGCGGCCGCGCAGCCGACCCAGTAGAGGACGTCGAGCCCGCCGAGCTCGCCCTTCGCGGCCACGTCGGCGACGAGGGGCACCTCGAACGGGAGGCCCTTCGTCCAGTCGAGCCGCGCGGCCGGCGGCTGGCCCCACGGGTTGCCGACGCCCTCCATGTTCCGGAAGGCCCCGTTGAGCTCGGCCGGGAAACGGGCGTCCTCGAGGACCAGGTTGCGGCGGAGGCCGACGATCTTGTCGACGTGCTCGATGAGGACCGGGCAGGCCTCGACGCAGGCGCCGCAGGTGACGCAGTCCCAGACGGCATCGAACGGAATCGCGTCGTCGACGATGGCCTTCGCCAGGCGCTCGGGCTTGACGCTGTCGTCAAGGCCGTACGTCTCGCGGACCAGGGGCGAGTTCGGAATGAGGTTGAGGCCGTGCTCGGCCTCGACCGACATCTCCCGGATGCCCATGATGAAGTGCTTGGGGTTGAGGGGCTTGCCGGTGTTCCAGGCCGGGCAGGCCTCCTGGCATCGACCACACTCGGTGCAGGTGAAGCCGTCGAGCATGTCCTTCCAGCCGAGGTCCTGGAGGGTCCGCAACCCGAACGTCGCGTCCTCGGCCTCGAGGTCCATCGCCGGCAGCTCGCCCCGCGGCTGGAGCTTCCGGAAGTAGATGTTGAAGAAGCTCGTCGCGATGTGGAGGTGCTTGCTCCCCGGAAGGTGAACCAGGAATGCGGCGACGATGATCTTGTGCGTCCACCACAGGATCCCGAACCCGGCCGCGAGGACGCCGTGGTCGAGGCCGGCGAGCGGGACTGCGAGGAACGACGCGATGAAGGCGCCCGGCACGTCGTGGAAGGCCGCGATCTCGAAGACCTGGGCGAAGAGCTCGGCCGCGACGAGGCCGCCGATCATGGCCAGGATCAGGAGACCGTCACGGCTGTAGGTCAGTCGTGCTGGACGGGAGATGAGTCGTCGCTCGAAAGCCCACAGGATCGCGCCCAGGACGCCGACGGCGACGACGTTCTGCATCGCCGAGATCGCCGCCCACAGGAGCCCGTCGAACGGGGCCGAGAGGACGGTCTGGATGATCCCGCCGGTCACGGCATTGGCCGTCCCGATCGTCAGCAGGACGAAGCCCCAGAAGATCCCGAAGTGCATGAGCCCCGCCCGAGGATCCTTGAACATCTTCGTCTGGAGGAAGGCGTAGCGGATGAGGCCGAGGGCCCGGGCCGGGACGTTGGCAAGGGGACTCGGGCCGGCCGCCCGGGCCGCGGCGAAGATCCGGAGGTGACGGGCCATCGCGAGGGCGAAGAACGCCGCTGCGCCCCAAAAGACGGCGAAGACGAGCGGGTACGCGGGGACCTCGGCGAAAGCCGGGAACATCAGTCGGCGCCCTCCTGCTCCCGATCGTACGCGACGGGAGCGGGCGTCGGACCG
>MGOD01000108.1:12999-13902 GCA_001795245.1 Chloroflexi bacterium RBG_16_70_13 | reverse complement strand
CGCGGGACGGCCGTGGTCGTGGGGACCGGCCATGGTCTCGAGGGCGTGGGCGAGGAGCGGCTCGATGGCGGCCAGCGATTCGGTGGCGCCCCGGGGACTGCCCGGCACGCAGACGACGAGGGCCCGGCCACAGGCCCCGCCGAGGGACCGCGACAGGTCGGCCAGGGGCGTGACCGCCCGACCGGCGGCCCGCATCGCCTCGCCGAGGCCCGGGATCTCGTAGTCGAGGACGGCCCGTACCGCCTGCGGCGTGACGTCGCGGGGCGTCAGGCCCGTTCCACCGGTCGTCACGATGAGCCGCACCGCCGCCGCCGCCGTCCTGATCCGGTCGGCGATCGCGGTTCGGTCGTCGCCGATGACATCCCGCTCGACCGTGGCCCCGAGCGAGGCGAGGCGCTCCGCCAGCGCGGCTCCCGATTCGTCCGTCCGGACGCCGCTCGCGACGCCGTCGCTCACGGTCAGGACGAGGGCGCGCGTTCCCGGATCGAGCCGCTGCACCGCGTCGCCGGCCACGTCAGCCCTTGCGGCGGATCCGGCCGGCGGTCCGATCCCCGGGCCTCCGCGAGGGACGCGTCGCCGGCGTGCCTCCGGCCACGGCCGAATCCGTGTCCCGGCGCCACTCGCCGCTCCGGCCACCGGACTTCGAGACGAGGCGGAGGCCCCGGATCTCGACGCCCCGTTCGACACCCTTGACCATGTCGTAGACGGTGAGGGCGGCGACCGAGGCGGCGGTCAGCGCTTCCATCTCGACGCCGGTCGGCCCAGTCGTGGCCGCCTCGGCCCGGATCCGCAGGCCTCCGGCCGCCCGGTCGGGGGTGACCGAGACAACGAGATCGGTGAGGGCGATCGGGTGGCAGAGCGGGATCAGCTCGGCGGTCCGCTTGCCGCCCATCACCCCGGCCA
>MGOD01000108.1:12347-12897 GCA_001795245.1 Chloroflexi bacterium RBG_16_70_13 | reverse complement strand
GAGCGGTCGCCGGCTTGGCGCTCACGTCGACCATCCGGGGCCGCCCGGTCCGGTCGACGTGGGTCAGGCGGCGCCGCTCGGCGCGCGGGGCGGGGCCTCGGTCCATCGGTCCTCCTGTCTCACGCGATGATGCACGACCCGGCGATGGCCGTGGGCCGACGCGGTCGTCAGTCCCGGTCGAGCCACCACAGCTCGACCTCGCCGCCCTCGGGGTGGACATCGATGGCCTCGGGGATCACCGCCAGGGCGTCCGCGACGGCGAGGGCCGAGAGGACGTGGCTCCCCTGCCCTGCCGCACCGCCAGCGAGCCGCGCCTGGACACGACCCTCGGCATCCCGGGCGGGCGAGCCGCCGGCGTCCCGCTCGACGACGACGCGGACGAAGGCGCGCCGTCCGGGGCTCTTTGGGGTCCGGTCGAGGAGGACGGCGCGGTCGCGCGGTCGCTTGAGGTGCGCCAGGCCCAGGAGGCGCCGCAGCGCAGGCCGGACGAAGAGCTCGAAGGTGACGAACGTCGAGACCGGGTTGCCCGGCAGCCCGAAGAGGAGGACCG
>MGOD01000108.1:2429-12273 GCA_001795245.1 Chloroflexi bacterium RBG_16_70_13 | reverse complement strand
GCCACAGGTCGATCGTGCCGTAGGCCTCGAAAGCCGCCCGGACGTGGTCGTACGGCCCGACCGAGACGCCTCCCGAGACGATCAGCGCGTCGGCCTCGGCGAGCCCGGCGCAGATCCGCGCCCGGACGTCCTCGAGCGTGTCCCGGGCGATCCCCAGGTTCCGGGCCTCGGCACCGGCCTCGGTCAGGAGGGCCATCAGCGCCGGGCCGTTCGCGTCGGGAATGCCCGAGGGACCGAGCACCGAGCCAGGGTCGCGAAGCTCGTTGCCGGTGGCGAGGACGCCGACGATCGGGCGGCGGCGGACGGCGAGATGGGCAAGGCCAGCGCCGGCGGCCACGGCGACCGCCGCCGGGCCGACCCTGGTCCCGGAAGGAACCACGACGGTTCCGCGTCGCAGGTCGCTGCCGACCGCCCGGATTGAGGCGCCGCATTGGACGGGCTGGTGGACCAGGCAGCGATCCGGCGCGGGCTCCGCGCCGTGGCGGCCCCGGGGACCCGTGGACCGGCCGTCACGATCCGCCGGCGTGGTCAGCTCGACCTGGACGACGGCATCCGCGCCCGGCGGGACGCGGGCGCCGGTCGCGATCCGGACCGCCGTGCCGTGCCGGACCTCGACGTCGGGATCGGCGCCCGCGGCGACGTCGCCGATGACCTCGAGGGAGACGGGTGACGCCTCCGTCGCGGCGGCGATGTCCGAGGCCCGGATCGCGTAGCCGTCCATCGCCGCGTTGTCCCACGGCGGCAGGTCCGTGTCCGCCAGCGCGTCATCCGCGCTGACCCGGCCGAGCGCATCGTGGATCCACGCCATCTCGGGCTCGGTCGGCCCGGGAATCGCCGCCAGGACGATCTCGAGGGTGGCCTCGACCGAGCGGAGGCCGTTGGTCGCCTGGCCGGCAGGTGACGCGGAGTGCGAGCTCATCGCGGCGCCGTCAGGCAGGAGCGCCCGGCGTCGGGCCGGAAGGGCCGGCCCCCGAGTCCGGTCCGGCCTCCGCGTCCGGGCCGTCCGTGCCGTTGTCCGGGCCGCTGTCCGCTCCCCCGCCGGCGTCCTCAGCGGCGTCGCTCCCGGCATCGCCCGTCCCGCCAGGGCCGCCGGTCCTCGCCTGGACCGCCAGACCGATCGAGCGCCTCGTGAGGACTCCGACGAGCCGGCCATGCTCGACGACGGGGAGGCCATCGAGGCCTGCCCGCTGGAGCTGCTGGACGGCGCTGACCAGGCCGTCGGACGGTTGCACGACGGGCAGCCGCGGCGGTCGGGCCATGACGTCCTCGACCCGTTTCGCGGCCAGCTCGGCCGGTCGCAGGCGCTGGACCTGGCGGACCCCCAGGATCCCGACGACCTCGTCGCCGCGAACGACCGCGATCGCCGTCGTGGGCACGTCGCGATCGAGGAGCTGTCCGGCGAACGTGTCGACCGTCAGGCCGGGATGGACGGTCGGCGTGTCGACCTCCATGACATCCCCGACGTGAAGATCGCCGATGAGCTCGTCAACCTTGACTCGCTCCCGGATCGCGCGGGCCGACAGGACGAGGAACCAGCCGCTCAACGCGATCATCGCGCCGTTCGTGACATCGCGGGCCAGGACGACGACGGCGAGCCCGATGCCCAGGACGACCAGACCGACGATCCGGCCGGCGGCCCCGGCCGCGCGCCAGCCGTCCTTCTCGCGGCCGGTTCGGCGCCACGCGATCGCCCGCACGATCCGCCCGCCGTCGAGGGGGTAGGCCGGGATGACGTTCACGGCCCCGAGGATGAGGTTGAGGACCGCGAGGACGACGAGGACCTGGGCCGCGACATCCGCCGCCTGCCCGCCCGCGGCCGCGACCGCCACGGCCGCCAGGGCCAGGGCCGCCCCGAGGGCGAAGCTCACGACGGGTCCGGCGACCGCGATGACGAGGTCGTCGCGAGGATCCGGCGAGGCCGGGTCGAGCGGGGTCGTGCCGCCGAAGAACGAGATGAGGATCGACCCGACCTCCACGCCCCGCCGCCTGGCGAGGATGGCGTGGCTCAGGTCATGGATGAGGGCGCTCGCGAAGAAGCCGGCCGCCACGACGCCGCCGAGGACCCACTGCAGCACGGGGCTCACGGCCGGATCGGCGACGGAGACCTGGACGGCCGCGATCGCCGCGACGAGGGCGACGACGAGGACCCAGCCGAGCTGGAGGCGGATCTCGATGCCGAGGAGCCGGGCGACCGGGACGCCGATCATCGGGCCGGTCCCCGCTCGCCGGCCGGTTGCCCCGGCGAATCGAGCCGCTCGGGCGCCCCTCCGGCGGACGCGACCGCCGCGCCCGCGCTGGCCGTGGCGCGGCGCCCTGCGAACCAGGCCGTGCCCGCGGCGAGGGCGAGGATCACGCCACCCACGGCGATCGACGTCTCCGACCAGAAGGCGTCCGGGAAGAGCTGGACCAGCCGGGAGGTCGCGGGATCGAAGCGGTAGGTCCCGCTCGCGAAGAAGAGCCGGTGGAAGACCTCGAAGGCGACGTCGAAGGCAACGAGGGCGATGACGCCGGCTGCAATGGTGCCGATCGTCAGCCCGAGCGCCCCGAGCCGGACGCCGCGCCATGCCCCCCGGCGTGTCCAGCGCGAACCGTTCCGGCCGGCCAGCCAGAACGCCGTGAGGAGCACGACCAGCGCGGCGGCGGCCACCGTGAAGAAGCCTGCGAACGTGTCGCGGACGTCGCGCATGTGGGATCGCTCGGCCTCGGTCAGCACCTGGAAGCGATCAACGGTGACGTCGAAGTCCGGGGGCCCAAGGACTAGGTCCGTAAGGATCGCATCCGTGGCCGTCCGGAGCTGCGATTCGGAGAACCCGGTCAGCTCCGCAGCCCCGGTGCGACCCTGCTCGAAGGCCACCCAGGCCGGGCTCAGGAACGGCGCCACAGCGAGGGCCACGACGACCAGCGCCGTGGACATCGCGACGGCGACGATCCCGAGCCGGGTACCCATGGAAGAGGCGTTCACGAGGGCCATGGTATCCCGGGCATCGCGGACGCCCGCCCGGACCAGGCGGCGCTACTCGTCCTCGAGCGTGCGCGCCTGCTCCCACCAGCCCTCGAGCGCGAGTTCGGGCGGTGGCTCGAGGTTCAGCTCCCGCGCCCCGCGGGCGACGGCTGCCCGAAAGCCATCGAGGTCGACGGCCAGGATGTCGCGGAGACCCTCGAAGCCGGACTGGCTGAGGAGACGGTGCTCGGGGGCCCCGAACCCTGCGAGGTTGAGCATCAGGGCCTCGTCGCGCCAGGCCAGGACGTCGTTCGTGGATGCGTCGACCTGGTCGGCGAGGGTCTGGCGTCGCGTCGGGGTCTCGCTGACCTCGAGGAGCAGGCCCGTCGTGAAGACGCCCTGGCGCTCGAGGCGCTCGAGGTGCACGGGCTCGATGCGGGAAAGCTCGTCGATCGGTGGCACGGTCCTGGTCCGGTCCTCGTTCGTGGCGGTCGGCGTTGAGATGATGCCACGCGGCGGGCGGTCGAGGTCGACGCGCCAGGATGGAAGGCGTGCCTCGGCGCCTCGTCACCCGAGCGCGGCCGCCTCCCGGCGGAGCAGCTCCCAGGCCCGGGCCACGTGGCGCTCCTCGCCCCGGAGGTGGCCCAGCGCGACCCGGATCGTGAACCGACCCGCGAGGCGGGTGTGGGACAGGAAGACCTCGCCCGTCCGGTTGACCGCGTCCATCAGGCGCGCGTTGAGATCGTCGAGGCGGGCCGCGACCTCGGGCTCCGCCTCGCGGCCGACGACGGCACGTGGGCGGTAGCGGAGGCAGACCGTCGAGAACGGGACCGGCGCCAGGCGCTCGAAGTCGGGATCGGCGTCCACCCAGCCGGCGAGCATCTGAGCCAGCTCGAGGTGGTGGCCGATGCGGCGCCGCAGCCCGTCGAGGCCGAACCAGCGGAGCATCAGCCACAGCTTCAGGGCCCGGAACCGCCGCCCGAGCACGGGCGTGTACTCGTTGACGTCGCGGACCGGCGTCGAGCGATCCAGGGTCCGGAGGTACTCCGGGCTGAGCGAGAACGCGTCGCGCAGGACACCCATCCGGCGCGTCAGGAGGAGCGACGCGTCGAGCGGCGCGAAGAGCCACTTGTGGGGGTTCACGACGATCGAATCGGCGCGCTCCCAGCCTTCGAAGGGGCCGCGCCGCTCCGGCAGCAGGGCGACTGCGCCGCCATAGGCGGCGTCGACGTGGAGCCACAGGCCGTGGGGCGCGGCGACGTCGGCGATCGCGGCGACGGGATCGATCGATGTCGACGACGTCGTGCCGATCGTGGCCACGACGGCGATCGGCCGCCGGCCGGCGGCGACGTCGTCCCGGATCGCCGAGGCGAGCGCATCGGCGCGCATGGCGTAGGCGTCGTCGGTCGGGATCTTCACGAGGCCCGCCCGGCCGAGGCCCAGGGTCATGCAGGCCCTTTCGATCGAGGAATGGGCCTCGGCCGAGGCGTACACCCGGGGCGATCCGAGCCCCGCCGCCCCCGCGCCCGCCACGCCGTCGCCGGCCGAGGCGAACCCGGCGGCGTCGCGAGCCCCGGCCAGGGCGATCAGCGTGGACGTCGATGCCGTGTCCGTCACGAATCCATCGAACTCGGGCGGCAGGCCAAGGCCCTGGCGGAGCCAGCTCACGACGACGGCCTCGAGCTCCGTCCCGATCGGCGACGTCCGCCACAGCATCGTGTTCTGGCCGAGCGAGGCGATCAACATCTCGCCGAGGATCCCGGCCGCCGACGCCGGCGTGGCGAAGTAGGCCATGAACCCGGGGTGGCCCCAGTGGGTCGCGTTGGGCTCGATCAGGGCCCGGTAGTCGTCGAGGATCCGGCCGAGCGGGGCGGGCCCGTCAGGTGGCTCGGCCGGGAAGAGTGCCGCCAGGCTTCCCGGCTCGACCGGTGGGAAGACCGGATAGGACTCCACCCGGGCTGCGTAGTCGGCCATGACATCGGCAACCGCATGGAGGGCGGCGCGGAACGTCTCCGGACCGAGGTCGGTCAGGCCGTCAACCTGCTGCGGGTCCAGGTCGGTCACCCTCGGAGTCTAGCCCGCAATGCCGGGGCCTCGACACTGGGACGGGCCGCTTATCCTCGACACATGGACGATCGTGAGGCCCTGGACGTCGCGCTCGAGCAGGCGAGGATCGGGCGGGCCGAGGGCGGCATCCCGATCGGCGCGGTGCTCGTCATCGACGGGCGGGTCGTGGGGGCCGGCCACAACCGCCGCGTCCAGCTCGGGAGCGCCATCCGGCATGGCGAGACCGATGCCCTCGAGAACGCCGGGCGCCTGCCGGCGTCGGCCTACCACCGGGCGACGATGGTCACGACGCTGTCGCCGTGCGACATGTGCACCGGGGCGATCCTGCTCTACGGCATCCCGCGCGTCGTCATCGGCGAGAACCGGACGTTCGTCGGCGGCGAGGACCTCCTCCGGACCCGCGGCGTCGAGGTGATCAACATGGATTCGCCGGCGTGCTACGAGCTGCTGCAGGGCTTCGTTTCTGAGCATCCCGACGTCTGGAACGAGGACATCGGCGAGGACTGAAGCCGCCGGGATCGGGACGCTGGATATTGGGCCGCGGCTGAATCGCGGGCCGAGACCCGGGGCCGCCGGTCGTCTCGAGTCTCGGGGATACACAGAGACCCGCGGGGCCTGCCACCGAGGGGGGATCGGTGCGGCGCGCCGGCGGGTCTCCTGTACCCCGGACGCTATCTGGTCACCGCGGGTGCCGAACCGTGCCGAACGGCACATTCCTGGCAGGCACCTCGGCCCGCCGTGCGGAAACGGTCGCCGCTGGAGCCTCGAGTCGCGGGCTCCGTCGATCCCTCCGACCTGTCGTGTCGGTCGATTCGGCCCTACTTGGAAGGCGCGTGAGCTCCTATGAACAGGGGGCCCGAGGTCGCGATCGTCGTCCGAGGGCGGATGGAGGTCGATGGTCATGACCCAAGGAACCGGAATCGCTGCCGCTCGCGAGGGCGAGGCGACCAGGAAGGAGCCCACCCTGATGGAGCAGCTGTTCAACGTCGCGATCTTCGCCCTCTTCTTCGTCCTGTGGGCGCTCTTTGCCTATGCCCTCGTCGCCAGCCAGGGCAGCCTCGACAGCGTCTGGGCATGGTCGCGAAGCCAGCACATCGTCGTCCAGGGCATTATCTGGCTCCTCGTCCTGCCGTTGGCCATCGGGCTCTGGATCTGGGAATCGGGTTGGCCGCTCATCGTCCGGCTGGCGCTCGTCGTCTCGATCGGCGCCTTCAACCTCTGGCTGTTCTTCCCGAAGGACCTCCTGAAGCGCTGACAGGAGCAACCGGCCCTCGATTGGCCTGGCTCGTGCCGTTCGGACGTTTGCGTGCCGCGGGACGGGAGGCCGTGGCGCGGGCCCGGTGAGGCTCGACCCCGCTCGTCAGTCGCCGATCGGCAGCAGGTAGAGGGCCATCACGAGCGGCGTCGTCGCCGTCACGCTGTGCCGGCAATCGCGCGGCATGCGAACCCATGTGCCCGGTCCGGCCGCCAGGGCCTGGCCGGCGACGCTGAGCTCGCCCTCGCCTGAAAGCACGTGCATGATCGCGGGCCGCGCGGAGGTGTGCTCCGCGAGCGCCTCGCCGGCGGCGAAGGCGAAGATCACGAGCTCGATGCCGCCGGTATTCGAAAGCGTCTGGCTGAGGATGCCGCGCTGCGGGACCGTGGCTTCGGCGAGAAGGTCGGGGATGATGACGGGCGAGGCGGTGTCCATCCGCTGCTCCTCTCTCGAGCTCCGACGGTGCTCGTTATCGGGGACTGCCCGATAGCTGTACGCCAGGTGGGTGGTTGGACGACTCGGAAGACACTGATCCCTCGGGCGGCCTCACGTTCCCGCCAGGATGCTGCCCGGAGTTGAGGGCCATGATCGGGAGCGAGCCGATCGCGAGCGCGATCACGACGGCGACCGAAGCAGCGGATCGATACTGCCACGAACGCTCGGTCAGGATCGCGTCGCCGGCCGCAATGAGCAAGAGGGATCCCGCGATCCCGGCCGCCGACCTGCTCTCGCACGAGCCCACGCCATAGGCGAGCGCCCCGAACACGAGAGCCCAGGCGAATGCCATGGCCCCGAAGAAGCGGGCGGTCGGAGCCATCACGGCCGCCACCACCGCCATCACCGACGCGGCCACCAGCCAAGACGCTCCCGCATGGCGGAACGCGCGTCGCCCGCCGTCCCGTCCGTTCCGACGTCCCGTTCGGGACGAGCGGCACTGGCGGTGACGCCCGCCGGCGCCGACGATTACCGGTCGAGGGCGTCCAGATGGAGGTGGGAAGATGCAGTTCGACCTGGGATTCACGGGCTTCGGCATCCTGGTCGCGATCTCGCTCGCGTTCGGCGTCGCCGCGCAGCTTGTGGTGAGCGGCGGTAACCGCTGGATGTGGATCGTCGCCGCCGTGGGCTGGTTCGTCGGCGGCCTCGTCGCGAGCGAGCTCATCTGGGGCAAGATGACGGAGGGCGAGCTCCAGCCGATCATCGACGGCCTGGCTCTCGACGAGTCGCTCCTCGGTGGCCTGATCGTCGGGATCGCCGCCGTGGTGGTCGCCCGGCTCATGACCGGACGCGCGACCCACGGACCGCGACCGGTCTGACCATCGAGGCCTGACCTCGAGAATCGCCGAGGCCCTCGGGACGTCCCGAGGGCCTCGTTTCACCTTCGGATCGAGGGGTCGGGGCGGAGCGATTCGAACGCTCGACCTCCTGAACCCCATTCAGGTGCGCTACCAGGCTGCGCCACGCCCCGACAGAAGGGCGAGTCTAGCAGCCACAGGCGTTCGACCCACGGCTCGTCACTCGGTCGCGACCCCGAGGCGCTCGACCCAGGCCTGGAAATCGGCCAGCTCGTCCTTCGATTCGCGGGCCAGGAGGTCGATGAGGCAGCGGCGGACGCTCTTGCCCTCGAACAGGGCGTTGTGGACCTCCCGGGCGATCGGCATCTCGACACCGAGCCGGTCGGCCAGGGCGAGCGCCGCATCCACCGTGTAGGCGCCCTCGGCGACGCCCGGCAGCCCGGCCTCGATCTCCGACCACGGCCGGCCGTTGGCGAGCTCCTCGCCGAGGCGGTGGTTGCGCGACAGCTTCGAGCCACAGGTCGCGATGACGTCACCGAGCCCGGCAAGGCCGGCGAACGTCAAGGGGTTGGCTCCCGCCGCGATGCCCACCCGCATCATCTCGGCCAGGCCCCGGGTCATGAGCCCGGCCTTGCCGTTGTCGCCGAAGCCGAGGCCGTCGGCCGCCCCGGCGGCGATGGCGATGACGTTCTTGAGGGCCCCGCAGAGCTCCACGCCGAGGACGTCGGTGTTGGTGTAGAGCCGGAACTCGCGGCGCCCGAGCCGCGCGACGATCCGCTCGGCGAGGGCCGGGTCCTCGGCCGCGACGACGGCCGAGGCCGGGAGGCCGCGGGCGATCTCGAGGGCCAGGTTCGGGCCCGACAGGGCCGCGACCCGGGACGGGTCGATCCCGGCGGCGTGGGCGATGACCTCGGTCATCCGGAGGAGCGTCCCCCGCTCGAGGCCCTTTACGACCGAGAGGACGTCCGCCCCACGCGGGATCGCCGGCGCCAGGCGCGCGACCGTCACCCGCACGTACGCCGAGGGGACGGCGACGATGACGAGCTCCGCGCCGGCGAGCGCCGCCGCATCCGCGGTCGGTACCACGGCCTCCGGCAGCTCGATCCCGGGCAGCCGGCGACCGTTCCGGCGCGTCTGGCGCAGGTGGGCCGCGGTCTCGGCCGAGTGGCACCACAGGGTCACCGGCTCGGCGCGCGCCACGAGGAGCGCGAGGGTCGTGCCCCAGGCCCCGCTCCCGATGACCGCGACTCGCGACACGGCGTCCGTCATCGGCCCCGCCTGGCGCCCGCCGCAGCGGCCCGGCCACCGCCGCCGCCACCGCCGCCCCGGCGCTTCGTCGCCCGCCGCTCGGCCCGGATCCCGGCCCGCTCGCGGAAGACGAGGCGGATCGGGGTGCCGAGGAAGCCGAACTCGTCGCGCAGCCGGTTCTCGAGGTAGCGCTGGTAGCTGAAGTGGACCGAGCCGGCATCGCGGGCGAAGAACACGAACGTCGGCGGCGCCACCGAGGCCTGGGTCGCGTAGAAGAGCTTCGGGCGTCGACCCTTCACGAGCGGCGGCTGCTGGCGGTCCGAGGCGGTCGCGACGATCCGGTTGAGTTCGCCGGTCGGGACGCGCTTGCGCCGCTCGGCCCAGACGTCGACCGCCAGCTCCAGGACCCGCCCGATCCGCTGGCCAGTCTTCGCCGAGATGCTCACGATCGGGGCGAAGTCGAGGAACGGCGCCTCGTGCCGGATCCACTCGACGTACTGGTCGAACGTGCTTCCCTTCTTGTCCTCGACCGCGTCCCACTTGTTGACGGCGACAACGAGCCCCTTGCCCTCCTCCACGACGTAGCCCGCGATGTGGGCGTCCTGTGCCGTCAGCCCGTCGACGGCATCGACGAGCAGGACGGCGACGTCGGCCCGCGAGATCGCCTTGAGGCTCCGGAGGGTCGAGTAACGCTCGGCGGTGGTCCCCGAGGCGACCTTGCCGCGCTTCCTGATCCCCGCGGTGTCGATGAGGACGACCTCGGTCCGGCCCCAGGCGATCCGGCTGTCGATCGCGTCCCGCGTCGTTCCGGGAACCTCGCTGACGATCGTCCGCTCCTCGCCGAGGAGCGCGTTCAGGAGGCTCGACTTGCCGACGTTGGGCCGCCCCACGAACGCGATCGCCGGTGGCTCGTCGTCGCTCGCGGCGGCGAGCATCGCGTCCCAGCGCGCGGCCTCGACCTCGTCGGCCCCGGCGACCTCGGGGCTCGCGCCGTCGCCGCCGTCGGCATCCTGGTCGCTCTCGTCGCCCTCGACGACGAAG
>MGOD01000108.1:0-2407 GCA_001795245.1 Chloroflexi bacterium RBG_16_70_13 | reverse complement strand
CGCCACGTCCGCCGCGAAGGTGTCCGCCTCCCGCTCGCGGGCCTTCCGGGCGAGCTCGGCCTCGCTCTCGGGCGGGAGGGCCCGGACGAGCTCGTCGAGGAGGTCGGCGACGCCCCGCCCGTGTGAGGCGGCGATCGCGAACGTCCGTTCCCAGCCGAGCTCCCAGAACTCCGCGGCATCGAGCTCGCGGGCAGCGTTGTCGGCCTTGTTGACGGCCACGAAGACGGGCGCCGTGGCGACCCTGAGGAGGTCGGCCGCCTCGCGGTCGGCCGGGGTCAGCCCGGTGATCGCGTCGACGACGAGGACGATGACGTCGGCCTCGGCGATCGCGAGACGGGCCTGGACCTGGACCTTCGCCTCGATCGGGTCGTCCGGCGAGATCTCGAGGCCGCCGGTGTCGACGACGACGAACCGCCGGTCGTTCCAGGCGGTGTCGCCGTAGAGACGATCGCGCGTCGTCCGGGCCCGATCCTCGACGATCGCCGTCCGCTCGCCCATGATCCGGTTGAACAGCGTCGACTTCCCGACGTTCGGCCTCCCGACGATCGCGACGACAGGAAGCGAGCTCCCCGTCCGAGCGGGACGTGACCCTCCGAGGACCGAGGCGACGCCCCGCGAGTCACCGGTCCGAGGACGCCCGCGCCGACTGCCGGCCACGGAATCCGGCCGGACCTAGCCGGCCGCCGAGGCGGTCGGGAGCGAGGTCGTCCGGCCGGCGGGCGTGGCGGCGACCGAGAACGCCGCATCGGCGAGCTCGCTCGCCCGGCGCCTGGCCGCCGGCGTCCCTCCGATCTCGAGGATCCGCTGGGCCACGGCATGGAGGTCCTCGATGGGGGTCGACGTGCCGCCCGTCACGCCGACGACCCGCCGGCCCTCGAAGACCGCCGGATCCGCGAGGTCCCGCACGGATTCGATCTGGATCGCCGGCGTGCCCGCGATCCCGCAGAGCCGGGTCAGCTCCTTGGTGTTGGCCGACGATCGCCCGCCGACGACGACCATGAGGTCGACCTCGCGGGCCGCGTCCAGGGTGTCCTGCTGGCGCCGAATCGTGACCGGGCAGACCGTGTTGACGATCTTGAGCTCGTGGCTCCGGGCGACCATGTAGGCCGCGAGCTTCTCGAACTTCCAGGGTGGTTGGGTGCTCTGGGAGATGAGCGCCATCTTCTTCTTGTGCGGGATGCGCTCCCAGTCGTCCTCGTCATCGACGACGATCGCGTCGGGCGCGAAGCCGAGGAGGCCGACGACTTCGGGATGCCGGGGCGTGCCGAGGAGAACGATCGTGTAGCCCTCCTCGACGAGTTTCACGAGCTCGCGCTGCTCCTGGATCACCCAGGTGCATGTGCCGTCGATGACCTCGAGGCCGCGGCTCGTCGCGCGGTCCATGACCTCGGGCCGGACGCCGTGGGCGCGGATGACCACCGCCGCGCCGTGATCGACGTCGTCAAGCGTTTCGACGGTCTGAATGCCGAGCGCCTGGAGGTCGTTGACGACGCCCTCGTTGTGGACGACCTGGCCCAGGGTGTGCGTCGCCTTGCCGGCGGCGCTCGCCTCCTTGGCCTTGTCAATGGCCTCGCGAACGCCATAGCAGAAGCCGGTCCGCTTCGCGATTCGAATGTCGGTGACGGTTCCCATGCTCGTCCGAGTATCGCATGGGGTGCCGTTCCGGCCCGCCCGGGCTCAGGCCTCGGGGGCCTCGCCCGCATACGCGCCGCGTTGGCGCTCGGGCAGGAGGGCCGCGATCCGCCGCATGATCAGGTTCGTTCCGGCCTCCTTGGCCCGAAGATGGCCCGCGGTCGCGGAGGCATTCGTGGTAGCCAGGGCCTCGCCGAGCCGGAATGGCGCCCCGATCCGGACACTGACGGACCGGGTGAACCGCGGCATGCGCCCACCCTTCGGCCAGAGCCGATCGCTGTCTCCCACGCCGATCGGCACGACGAGCGCTCCCGAACGCAGGGCGAGCACGGCGACGCCGTCCTTCGCCCCCTGGAGGCGCCCATCGGGGCTGCGCGTGCCCTCCGGGAAGACGGCCAGGACATGGCCGGCCTCGAGGATCCGCATCGCCGAGCGGAAGGCCTCGACGTCGGCCGCCCCACGGTCCACCGGGTGGACGCCGCCGTGACGGGCGAGCCAGGACAGGATCGGCCACTCGAAGACCTCGCGCTTGCCGAGCCAGTTGAGGGGCCGCCCGAAGCGCTGGTTCAGGAACGCCCCGATGAGCACCGGGTCGGCGTTCGAGGCGTGGTTCGCGGCGATGAGGATGGCCCCGGAGCGCGGGATCGCCTCGAGGTCGCCCTCGATGTGGACCTGGGTGAAGAGCCGCGCCAGGACGCGCATGACCAGCGAACCGATCCAGATCACCGGATTGAGGCGGGTGGCGATCGGGGTGGGCTCGATGGGGCGGCGCCCG
>MGOD01000107.1:12102-12265 GCA_001795245.1 Chloroflexi bacterium RBG_16_70_13 | reverse complement strand
CGGAAGCCCTGGAAGAGACGCCTCGACCCGAGGGCTTCGCGCCCGCCACCGAGCTGTGGTGGGTCGAGGGCGACGAGTTCCTCGGCCGGATCGCAATCCGCCACCGCCTCACGCCGCGGCTCCTCGAGATGGGCGGGCACATCGGCTACGACGTGCGGCCCTC
>MGOD01000107.1:2282-12048 GCA_001795245.1 Chloroflexi bacterium RBG_16_70_13 | reverse complement strand
TCGGGCCCTCGGGATCGAGCGGGCGCTCATCACCTGCGACATCGACAACATCGGCTCCCGGACGGTCATCGAGCGCAACGGCGGCATCCTCGAGGACGAACGCGCCGGCAAGCTCCGCTTCTGGGCCCCGACGGGCTGACCGGCATGCGGTTCGCCATTCGCAGTCGCGCCGCGATTGTCGTCGGGGTCGGGGGACTCCTCGTCATCGCGGTCGCGGTCGTGGCCTTCGTCACGAACCTGGGCCGCGGGCCGGCGTCAGGATCCGACGAGTGCCCGGAGGCCCTGCCATTGGCGCTCGTCGATGAGGCGCGTGGTGTGGCGCTCTGCCTGCCGTCGAACTGGCGCGAGATTCGGGCCGATGACGACGCTGCGTGGCGGGAACTCTACGGCGAGCGGGAATCCGACGCGGAGCGGTGGATCCGCGACGGGACGATGGACCATTTCATCGTTCCGCTGGAGCCGCGGGACGAGGATCCCCTAGTGAATCTCGCGATCTACTCGGAGGCCGTGGAGCCCGCGACGGGCCTCGCCGAGCTCCGGGAGGCGTATGTCTCAGTCCTGGAGTCCACCGGGTCGAAGGTCGATGTCACCACCGACGTCGACCTCGAAGCCAGTCCGGCCGTCCTGATCGAAGGCGAACGACCCAGGGACAGCGAGGGCACCCTCGTCGTCGACCGGTTCCTGGACTGGATCGTGGTCCACGACGATGTGGCCTTCTATGTCCTCTTCGCGTCGGACCGAACGTTCGCCTACCGCTACCGGAGCACGTTCGAGGCCATCGCGAACTCGGTCCGCTTCACGGACACGCCCGGGGAGTGACCGGCGGCGCCCGTCCGGATGCCTACGGCTTCGAGGTCGCCGCGCGGGCTCGACAGAGGCCCTCGATGTGCCAGATCACGGCGAGCCCCAGGACCAGACCAGCCGCCTGGAAGGCGAAGCCCACGAGCGAGCTCAGGCCGGCGGCGCGGAAGAAGTCGGCGCCCGTGCCGCCGAACCGGGTGACTCGCATGATCCAGAGCGTGACGCCGAACGGCGCGATCACGAGGAACCAGCCGATCGCGATCATCACCAGGCCTCGCGTCCCGCCGTCGAGCCTCTGGACGACCTCGCCGGCCCGTGCCGGGAGGGAGTACGCGTTCAGGCCAGGGATGAGCGGTTCGATGAGGGCCATCGTCGGGCTCACCCGCGAGTAGCCGCACCCGAGGGCCGGCAGGTTCTCGACGACGCGGCTGATCCAGGCACCATAGGCGAACAGACCGATGGCACCGAGGACCGGCACGACGGCGAGGAACGGGAGCCGCTCGCTGAGCAGCCGATCGGCGACTTCGCGCTCCCCCTCGGCGCGGAAGTTCGTGATTGACCACAACAGCCAGAGGGAGATCGCAGTGCCGAGGATGAAGACGACCGTCGCGACTGTCGCGATGACAGCCCGGGCCTCCGAGCTCCGGTACGGCTTGGTGACCACGATCGGCCGCGGCCTCGTATCGGTCACCGACAGCTCGGTCGGACTGACGGCTGCCACCTCGCGTGGGGTGTGGCAGCTGTAACACCGATCTGCCCGGATCTTGTTGATCGAGCGGCACTGGCTGCAGGCCCAGAAGTCGGCTTCGGTCGTCACCGGGTCAATCTTCGCCTGCCGCGGAGCGGTGTTGCAGGTCCGCCGCGCGTGCCCGCGCAGGCGGGGATCTAGAGCCGCCCCTCGGCAGCGGCCTCGACTTCTTCGTTCATGAGGACGCTCATCGGCCGCTCGCGGAGGAGGAGCGTCAGGACGGCCGCGATGAGCGCTGCGCCGATGCTGATCCAGAAGGTCGACGCGATCGCGAGTGCAAAGGCCTCGTGGACCGCCTGGACGATGCCCGCGATGAACGGCTCGACGACGGGCTTGAGCTGATCCGGCAGCGACGCCAGGATCCGCGCCCCGAGGTCGCCCGTCCCGGTGAGGTCGAGCCGCTGCGCCGCGGGGCTGTTGGGATCGAACGCGCTCACGAACTCCTGCGGCATGCCGTTGGCGAGGAGGCGGGCCGGCAGCTCTCTCGTCAGCGAGTCGGCGAGGAGCGTGCCGGCGATCGTCAGGCCGATCGTCCCGCCGATTTGCTGGAAGAACGTCAGGCTCGCCGTCGCGATGCCCACGAACTTCGGCGCGACCGAGTTCTGGACGACCACCGTGAAGACGGCGAACGACGGCCCGATGCCCAGGCCGGTCACGACCATCCACAGCCACAGGGTCGGGAAGCTGGTGTCGGCGCGGAGGTTCGTCAGGAGATAGAGCCCGGCCGCCAGGAACAGCATCGAGCCGAAGATCAGGGCCTTGTAGTGGCCGGTCCGGGCCACGATCTGGCCGCTGAGCGTGGCGCTGACGATGAGGGCGACGATCAGCGGCAGGAGGTTGTAGCCCGATTCCGTGGCGCTCGAGCCGGCCACGACCTGGAACCAGCGGGGCAGGAAGATGACGGCGCCGAAGAACCCGAAGGCGGCCAGGAACATCCCGGCGACCGAGATCGTGAAGGAACGGTTGCGGAAGAGCTGGAGGTGGACGATCGGGTCGGCGGCCCGGCGCTCCCACCACACGAAGACCGCCCCGATGGCGAGGCCGAGCAGGATGAGCCCGCCCACGTCGGGGTCCGTCCAGGCCCCGGTCTGCTTGTTCGTGAGGCCCACGAGGAACGGCGCGATCGCCGCGGCGAAGAGGGTCGCCCCAAGGTAGTCGATGTTGCGGCCGGTCTCGGGGTGCCGGATCGGCGGCAGCAGCCGCCAACAGACGACGAGCGAGACGAGCGCAACGGGGACGTTGACGAAGAAGATCCACTGCCAGCCGAAGTTGTCGGTGATAAGGCCGCCGATCCCCGGTCCCAGCAGCGACGAAAGGCCGAACACGGCCCCGAAGAAGGCCAGGTACTTGGCCCGCTCCTCGGGCGGATAGAGGTCCGCGACGACGGCGAGGGCAATCGGGAAGACCGCTCCGCCGCCGAGGCCCTGGAGGCCACGGAAGGCCACGAACTGCCACATCTCCTGGCTGAGCCCAGCCAGGATCGAGGCGACCACGAACAGCCCGAGGGCCCATATGAAGATCGGCCGGCGGCCCCAGAGGTCGGACAGCTTGCCGTAGATCGGGCCGCTGATCGTCGCCGTCAGGAGGTAGATGGTGACCGACCAGGTGTACAGCTCCTCGCCGTGGAGGTCGGTGATGATGACCGGCAGGGCGGTGCCGACGACAGTCTGGTCGAGGGCGAAGAGGAACAGCGCAAGCAGGATTGCGCCGAGGATCTCGAGCTTCTCGCGGGCGCTCAGGTGGAAATTCGCGCCGTCGACGGCGGCCGGGGACGACATGTGGCTCCTCGGGAGGACATGACCGGGGGTGGGCTCCATGAGTATGCCTGACCTCGCGCGAGCGAGGCGTTGCCGGCGGAGTGCCGGGGGGTTGTCCCGTTAACGGCGGTTACGGCGGCCGTGAGGGGACGTGTCGGCTTCGCAGCAGGTGCCCGTCCTCGAGCGACATGGGTCTGGATTCTCGGGAATGCGCCGCTAGACTCGTCGCGGGCGAGGGGCCCGAGGGCGCCGGACATGGGTGCGCGAGCCATGACTCCGACGCGTGCCGGCGATGAAGGCCGGCCGTGGCGAGGGAGGGTGAGCGATGGCAGGCCAGCGGCGCGAGCTCACGCGGGGCGACAACCAGCGAAAGTGGGTCTTCACCTACACGGTGATCTGGCTCATCGGCCTGGCCGTGCTCGGCTGGATGGCGGTCACCGGCCAGAAGCTCCCGGTGGATGTCGCGATCCCGGACAAGCTCCGGATCATCCCGTCGGCCGTGCCCTGGTACGGCGCCGTCGGCGGGGTGCTCATCTCGCTCGTGGGTATCCACGAGCACCGCTACGACTGGGATCGCCGCTACTGGACCTGGTACGTGGCCCGCCCGATGGTCGGCGCCTTCGTGGCGATCGTCGCGGTCCTCATCTTCCAGTCGGGCGTCCTGGCGATCGGCGTGAATCCGACGGAGGCCACGACGACCGGTCCCAAGGATCTCTTTTACTACGTCATCGCCTTCGCGACCGGCTACCGCGAGGACGCCTTCCGCAACCTCCTCCGGAAGGTCGTCGACATGCTCTTCACTTCGAAGGACGCCGGGACGGTCCCGACGATCGCGGACGTCGATCCGAAACAGGGAGCCGTCGGCATCGAGGTCACCATCAAGGGGACCGGCCTGAAGGCGGTCGAGGCGGTGCGCTTCCAGGGCGTCGACGTCGAGACCTTCAGCAAGGGCTCCGACGCGATGATCCTGACGAAGATCCCCGTCGGCCTCGAGGCCGGCCCGGTCGATGTCACCGTCTCCACGCCGGACGCCAGCGTGACGCGGACCAAGCTGTTCACGGTCACCGCGTAAGGGACCAGCCGCTCGGGGTTGACGGGCTCATCGGGCGGCGATTCCCGGACGTTCGGCACTGCCTCGCCGCCTGCTCTACCGGCGAGGCTCGGGGTCGGAGGCGTCCTCGCACGTCCTGCGCCGGGACGGGAGGCATCGATGGCCATCAAGCTCCTCTTCGTCGGGTTCCTGCTCGCGCACGCCGCCGTCCACCTGATGTTCTTCGTCCCGAAGCCGGCGGCGACCCCTGGCGCGCCGACCTGGCCGTTCGAGCTCGGCCGGTCGTGGGCGCTCTCGCCGCTCGGCGCCGGATCCGACACGCTCCGGATCCTCGGGATCGCGCTCGTCGCGGTCCTCATCGGGGCCTACGCGCTGGCTGCGCTGGCGTCGTTCGGGATCGGCCCGTCGGGCCTGTGGGTGCCCGCCGTCGCGGCCGGGACGCTGGCCTCGCTCGCGCTCCTCGCGCTGTTCTACCTGCCGTGGCTCACGATCGGCGTCGGCATCGACCTCGTCATGCTGTGGCTCGTGCTCGTGACGAGCTGGTCGCCGGAGGGACTGGCCCGCTAGGTTCGATGGCGGACGATCCCCCGCGGCGCGGCGCCGGTCAGCGGCGGGGGACGGGCGGCGCTTCGTGCGGCTCCTCGGTCGGTTCTCGGTCTGCCTACTTGGCGCCGCGACGGTGGCACCGTCAAATCCGGGATATGTCCGACGATAGGGTGACGCTGGCGAGGCGTCGAAGGTCGGTATCGAATACGAGCGGACCTCGGTCGTGCTCATCCCGACCGGCACGGTACCCGCGGTACGACCCTTATCGGGCCCGTTGCCCCCGGTTTGACGGTGGGAGCGTCGCGGCCCGGTCGAAGGCCCCGGCCCGGGGGATGCCACCGCGCCGTTGAGCGCCCAGGCTGTCCCAGAATCTCGGGCGAACGCACGGGCCGTGGCGCGCATCGAATAGGGTGAGCGCCCAGGCAGACATCGGATGGAGGGCCCGTTGGAGCGCGAGCTCATCGAGCAGGCCCGCCGGGGCGATCGGGCGGCGTACGAGCAGATCGTGCGCCGGAAGGTGGAGACCGTGTACCGAACCGCCCGGGCGATCCTCGGCAACGACGCCGACGCCGACGACGCGACGCAGGAGGCCCTGATCGGCGCCTGGCGCCGGCTGCCGTCCCTGCGCGACCCGGACCGATTCGACGCCTGGCTCGGCCGGATCACGGTCAATGCCTGCCGGATGGCCCTGCGGCGGCGGCGCGGGCCGGCGCTCGTGGCGCTTCCCAACGAATCCGCCCACGAGCTCGCCGAGACGCACGGGCCTGGGTTCGAGCACCGGGCTGTCACCGCCGACGCCTTCGACCGGGCGTTCGACCACCTGCCGGTCGAGCAGCGGGCGATCCTCGTCCTCCACCATCGCGACGAGCTGCCGATCGCGGAGGTCGCGGCCCGGCTCGGCGTCCCGGAGGGCACGGTGAAGTCGCGGCTCAGCGCCGCGCGCGCGGCGCTGGATCGCGCCCTCGCCCGCGAGGGCCTCCGATGACCCTCGACGATCGATCCCTCCGCGAGCACCTCGATCGCCGCGCCGTGGCGGGCGTCACCGACGTCGAGCAGATCGCCGAGGTCGTCATGACACGCGTCGCCGCGACCGCGTCCGGTCCGTGGTGGCGGCGGATTGGGGTTCGGGGCCCCTCGCTCGGCGTCGCGGCTG
The DNA here is from genome assembly GCA_001795245.1 of Chloroflexi bacterium RBG_16_70_13. Taxonomy (GTDB): domain Bacteria; phylum Chloroflexota; class Limnocylindria; order Limnocylindrales; family CSP1-4; genus UBA5189. The sequence continues at coordinate 5,992 of MGOD01000107.1, read as the reverse complement.
CCGGGATCGCCGTCCTGATCCTCGCCCTGGCTGTCCTGCCGCCGAGCATCTGGAATGGGCCCGGCACGTCGCCGACCCCTTCGGCAGAACGGGCGGCAGGCTATCCAGCGACTCGCGCCCTCACCGCCGAGGAGCTCGACGCGGTCCTGGGTTCGGACCCGTCCGCTCGCGCGGGCACCGTCGTGATCGCGGATGTGACCCTTGAAGTCTTGCGCGTTGTCTGCCTGGGGACCGCCTGCCCGCGGTACCTGATCGACCTCGGCGATCGTGAGATCTACGTCTTCGACTCGGACCCGCCGGACCCGATCGTGGGTAGCCCGTACGCGTTCCGTGTCACCGACCATCCGGGTGGTCGGCTCGAGCTTCTTGGATCGGTCCGACCGGGCCCCGATGGCCTCGCCTGGACGCTGCCGCAGCTGACCGCGGCGCTCGTCGACCTCAAGGGGCCCGGCGCACGCCCGGTGCCGTACCTCTACCTCGTGGATGCCTGGCGAGCAGTGTCAACGACCCAGTATCGCTGCCGCGCCGGGTTCTCCGGGGTCTTCGGGTGCGGGTCGGGTGTCGCGTGGCTCGTCGCGGACGAGGCGACGGTCTCCTCGAATAGCGCGCCGCCAGGAAGCCTGCGCATTCCCAACGCCGCGGGGGATAGCCCGGGCGCCGGCGATCCGCAGCATGGCTATTGGCTCGTCGACCCGTTCGTTGCCCAGGAGGATTGCTTCCTCTGCCCACCCGCGGGTGCCGCCGACCTGCTGGGTCGGGTGCTGACGCTCGATGAGCTTGGCGTCACGCTGCCGGCACCGCGGCCATCGGCGACAGCAGGCGCGCCGACGCCGACGCCGATCGACCCGCAAACAGCGGCGGTCGAGATCGGGTTCTCGACGGGCTCGATGGCGCTCGACGGGTTTGAGACCAGCGACGTCACGGTGTCGATCACGTTCCCCGCCGGCCTTCGGCCCGATCCCGGCGCGGATCCGTCGCTCGCCCCGATCGTGGTCCTCGAGCGCGGGGCCGGCGATACCGGGGATCCAACGGACCCGCACATTCCGCAGCTCGTCCGGGCGATGGCTCCGACGCCCGACGCGGGCCAGTGGACCGCCACGTACCGGCTGACGTCGGGCGATCGAGGGATCTGGCGGGTCGGCGGCGTCGTCGCCTACGACATCGAAGGCCACGAGCTCGTCATCGACCCGGCGATCAGTGACACGTCGCCCACGCTCGAGGTCCTCGGCACGCACGTTCCGGACCTGACGGTGCTCCTCGATCCGTACCCGGTCGAGGTCGGCCGGGCGCTCGAGGTCTCCGGTCGGGTGACGGACCAGGATTCCGGCGATCCCATCGGCGATGTCATCGTGACGGTCGGATCGGGTGCTGCGTGCGCCCCGGGAGGCATCGGCACGACGGTCAGGACGAACGAAAACGGCGACTACGCATTCATGATCCCCGAGGCGGACGGGACCACGGTCTGCGCCTGGATCTCGGGCGAGCCCGGGGTCTACCCGAGCTTCGATGTCGACGTCCCCATTGCCCTCTACGCCGCCGTGTTCGCGGAACCCACGAACTGACCGATTCGCCCTCCTTGCCGGGCGGGGTCGGCGGCACATCGGTCGGAGCCTCGCGCTGCTCGCGCTATGCTCCGGGGATGAGCAACCTCATCGACATCACCGACGCGCCGCTGCTGGCCCTCTGGGGCGAGACCGTCCGCGGGCGCCGGATCCAGGGTGAGCGCCTGACGCTCGCGGTCGTCGAACTGGCCCCGAACGCCGTCGTTCCGGAGCATCGCCACGAGCAGGAGCAGTTGGGCATGGTCATCAAGGGCGAGGTGGACTTCACCCTCGACGGCGAGACTCGCCACCTCGGGCCGGGCGGCACCTGGCGGTGCCTCTCGTACAAGCCCCACCAGGTCACGGCCGGCCCGGACGGCGCGGTCGTCCTCGACATCTTCAACCCGATACGCGACGACTGGGACGACCGGGCGATCGTCGAGGGCTCCATCCCCCGCTGGCCCGAGGGCGGCTGAGAGCGGCCCGCCATGGCCCTGTACCGGCTCAAGGAGCCCCAGGCCGAGCTCATCGAGCCCGTGGTCGTCGCCGCCCTCGACGGCTGGGTCGATGCCGGCAGCGCCGCGACCGGCGCGGCCTCGAAGCTCGCCGGGAAGGGCCGCCTCGTCGCCGAGTTCGACGGCGACCAGCTCTTCGACTTCCGGGCCCGCCGGCCCACCCTCGAGATCGAGAACGGCAAGCCCGAGCGGCTGACCTGGCCGTCGCTCCAGATGCGGAGCCGCCGGCACGGGGAGCGCGACGTCCTCGTCCTCCACGGCGCCGAGCCCGACTTCAGGTGGCACCGCTTCGCGGCCGAGGTCGTCGAGCTCGCGAAGCAGCTGAAGGTCGCCCAGTGGATCAGCATCGGGGCGATCCCGGCCGCCGTGCCCCATACCCGGCCCGTGCCGATCCTCGGCACGTCATCCGCTCCTGGGCTCCTCCGCGGCGACGTCCGGCCCGGCCCCGAAGGCATCCTCCGCGTCCCGGCGGCCTGCATCTCGGTCCTCGACATGGCGGTCTCGCGGGCGGGGATCCCGTCTGTCGGCTACTTCGCCCAGATCCCCCATTACGTCTCGGGCGAGTACCCGGGCGCCGCCGCCGAGCTGTTGCGGGCGGTCGGCCGGCACCTCGACTTCGAGCCCCCGATGGGCGATCTCGCCGAGGAGGCCCGCGCGCTCCGCAAGCGCCTCGACACGGCCGCCTCCCTCGACGAGAACACCCGCAACTACGTCGAGCGCCTCGAGAGCATGGTCGATGAATCGCGGCTACCCGCCGGCGACGACCTCATCGCCGACATCGAGCGCTTCCTCCGCGACCAGGGTCGCGAGCTGGGCGGGGGCGGCCGCCCGAACTGACCACGGGCGGCGTCCGTCGCTCAGGCGGGCCAGCCGAAGGCGGCAGCGATCGCGGGCTCGACGAAGATCGTGACGTCGCGAACGCGGCCATCCGCCACGTCCAGGACCTGGACGCCGGTCGGGGGCGAGCCTGCCGCACGGCTCCCGAAAACCACCGCCGCCTGCCCGTTCGCGATCGTCGCGACCGCGCGATACCCGGTCCGCGGCCGAAGCGGCCCGAAGACCCAGGTCCGCAAGAGCGTCTCGACGTCGGCCCTACCGGCATACCAGGACGGGGACGGCGGCATCGCCAGCCTGACGTCAGCACGCATGGCCGCCAGGAGACCGCCGATGTCGTCGGATTCCCAGGCCCGGACGTAGGCGCGGAGGAGGCGCCGGACCACCGGATCGGCCGGCGGCGCGGCATCCACGACGTCGCGGCCGGAGCGATGGTGGGTGGCGCGCAGGGCGGTTCGCGCCCGGTGGAGGGCGCTGTTCACGGCCGGCACGGTCAGCTCGAGGGCCTCAGCCGTCTCGCGCGCCGTCCAGCCGAGGACGTCCCGCAGGAGAAGCACCGCGCGCGGTCGAGGCGGCACCGACTGGAGCGCGGCGATGAACGCGAGCGAGACGCTCTCCCGGAGGTCGTAGCGCGCCGCGGGGTCGTGCTCCGCGCCGGCCACGAACGCGTCCGGGAGTGGCTCCAGCCAGACGACCTCGGTGGGCGGTGAGAGCGGGGCCGGCTGGGTCGGGTCGGCGGGACCGCTGATCGAGGGCGGCAGGACGCGTCCCCGGCGGGTCCGCAGGAGATCGAGACAGACGCGGGTTGCGATCCGGGGGA
>MGOD01000107.1:1672-2267 GCA_001795245.1 Chloroflexi bacterium RBG_16_70_13 | reverse complement strand
CGCCTCGCCGCGGAAAGCGGCGCGGCCCCGCCATGCCCGGATCGCCGTCTCCTGGACGGCCTCCTCGGCGTCGTGGACCGACCCGAGGAACCGGTAGGCGAGGAGGACCAGGTCGCGCCGGTGCTGCTCGAGGACGAGCCCGAATGCTTCTCGATCGTCGCGCCAGGCCATCGATTCCGACATCTCGCTCCACGGTACCGCACAGTCGCCGGCCCTCCCGCCGTCTGTGTCTTCGTCAATGTCAATAGACGACAGGGAGGGCCGAAAGTTGTCGGCAATCACCAAGGTCCAGGGCCGGCTCGCGACATCCGATCAGGCGGCGGCCATGGAGCATCACAACCGCATCGTGGATGCGCTGATCCCGCGGACGAAGGAGCTCGGCGGAACCGGCCACATGGTTTTCGCCAACGTGGCGGACCCGATGGAGTTCCTGGCAATCGATGCGTGGGATGCGGTCGAGTCGATCCAGAAGTTCATGGGCGATCCGGCCGTCCAGGCCGAGGTCGGCGCGATGTTCGACGGGCCGCCGGACGTCACGGTCTGGGTCCCGCGCGAGGGCTGGCGCCAGTTCTGACGAAAGTGCGACGGCCCCGGC
>MGOD01000107.1:0-1554 GCA_001795245.1 Chloroflexi bacterium RBG_16_70_13 | reverse complement strand
CGATCCACACCCTCGCCCTGACCGGGCCCCGCGAACGAACGCGGGAGGGCCCAGCCAGGAGCGCACTCCCTTGTCATTCGATCAACTCGGGCTGACGCCCGAGCTCCTCCGCGCTGTCGCGGACCAGGGCTACACCGAGCCCACCCCCATCCAGGCCCAGGCGATCCCCCACGTCCTGGCCGGCCGCGACGTCCTCGCGGGCGCCCAGACGGGCACCGGCAAGACGGCCGCCTTCGTCCTGCCGATCCTCCAGTACCTCCACTCGACACCGGCGGCGCGCCCGCCCGTGGCCGCGCGCCCGGGCCAGCCACCGCGCCGGCTGCCGCGCGTCCTCGTCCTCGTCCCGACCCGCGAGCTCGCCCTTCAGGTCGAGGAGAGCGTCCGGACCTACGGCGCGCAGCGGCCCGTCCGCTCCGTGCCGATCTACGGCGGCGTTGGCTACGAGCCCCAGTTCCGGGCCCTCCGCTCGGGCCCCGAGATCGTCGTCGCGACGCCCGGGCGCCTGCTCGACCACATGAACCAGCGGACGGCCGACCTCTCGGCGATCGAGATCCTCGTCCTCGACGAGGCCGACCGGATGCTCGACATGGGCTTCATCCGGGACATCCGGAAGGTCCTGGCCGTCCTCCCGGCCCAGCGCCAGAACCTGCTCTTCTCGGCGACCTTCAACGACGACATCAAGTCGCTGGCGGCCGGCTTCCTGCACGACCCGGCCCATGTCCAGTCGACGCCCCGGAACACGGCCACGACCCTCGTCCGGCAGGTCGTCATCCGGGTCGACCGGGAACGAAAGCGGGATCTCCTCCGCGAGCTCGTCGCGTCCGGCCGGATCGACCAGGCCCTGGTCTTCACCCGAACCAAGCACGGGGCCAACCGCCTCGCCGAGCAGCTCGAGCGGGACGGCATCCGCGCCGCCGCGATCCACGGCAATCGCAGCCAGTCGCAGCGCGTCCGCGCCCTTGGCGACTTCAAGGCGGGCCGGGTCTCGATCCTCGTGGCGACCGAGGTCGCGGCCCGGGGCATCGACATCGAGGACCTGCCCCACGTCGTCAACTTCGAGCTGCCGATGGTCCCCGAGGACTACCTGCACCGGATCGGTCGGACCGGACGAGCCGGCTCGGAGGGCGACGCGATCTCGCTCGTCTGCGTCGACGAGGACGGCCTGCTCCGTGACATCGAGCGGCTCCTCGGCCGGCGGATCGAGGTCGAGATCGTCCCCGGCTATGAGCCGGACGGCTCCATCCGACCACAGGCGATCCGCCTCCGGACGGGTGCCGGCGGGCCACCCGCGACTCGCGGCGTCCGAGGAGCCCACGCCACCCGGGGCTCGTTCGGCCAGCGAGCGCCGATGGCGGCCGCGCAGATTGCCCGAGGCGGGATCGGCTTCGGCGCCAGGCCGCAGGCGCACCATGTGACTGACGCCCGCGCGCAGGGCCCGCGCCCGCAAGGCCCGCGCCCACAGGGTTCACGCCCGCAGGGTTCACGCCCGCAGGATCCGCGTCCGCACCGCAATCTCTCGCATCGCGGAGCCGGCCAGCCGAGCGGCGCCAGGCC
>MGOD01000106.1:24684-24871 GCA_001795245.1 Chloroflexi bacterium RBG_16_70_13 | reverse complement strand
CGTCGCCGGGGACGGCGTTGCGCCGGCCACGAGGCGGAGCGTCGCGACGACCGCATCGGCCTGGGTCCCGAAGGGGAAGTGGGCCTGCAGGATCCCGCCGCCATCGACGAGGAAGACTTCGGCGGTATGGGACATGGTGTACTCGCCGGGCGTCCCGGTCTCGACCCTCGCGTAGCGGACGCCCCAT
>MGOD01000106.1:22423-24623 GCA_001795245.1 Chloroflexi bacterium RBG_16_70_13 | reverse complement strand
GGTAGCGGACGTACTCCCGGAGCCACTCGACCGTGTCACGCTCCGGATCGACGGAGACGAAGAGGACGCGGACGCCCGGTCCGTAGGCAGACGCGGCCTCCGTCAGGATGCCCATCGTCGCCGGGCAGATGTCGGGGCAATGGGTGTAGCCGAAGAACAGGAGCGTCGTCCCCCCGGCGTAGCGGGAGGCCGAGAACGGCACCCCGTCCTGGTCGACGAGGTCGAGCTCCGGTGCGGGCCGCGGATCCGGGTAGAGGAACGCCGCGGGTTCCAGCCGGGCCGGCGAGGGCGAGGCTGACACGAGTGGCCGCAACGCGTTGCGCGCCAGGCTCAGGCCGATGACGGCCACGAGCACGACGCACATCGCGACGACGAGCCGAAACGCCCCGTCCATCGATGGAGCGGAGTCTGCGGACCGACCGGGGACGGCGGGCCGCGCGCGCATGTCAGCCCTCGCGAACCTCCGCCTGCACCGTGACCCTGCCGGCGTGCTCGAACTCGAGGGTCAGCTCGACCGTCGAGCCGATGGTCAGCTCCTTTGGCTCCATGAGCATGACGTGGTAGCCGCCGGGCTCGAGCTTGACGACCCCGCCAGCCGGGATCTCGAGCCGCTGGATCGGGTGCATCCCGGCCATCCCGGAGCTGTCCATCGAGGTCTCGTGGATCTCGCAGGTCATCGCCATGGGGCTGGTGACTGCCACTAGGGCGTCGGCCTCGCGCCCCGGGTTGGTGATGGTCAGGTACGCGGCCGCCGGCCGATCGGCGCCGATCGGCGGCCGAACCCAGGCCCCCGAAACCGTGGGCGTCGCCGCCGAAGGAGCGGTGGTGGCGCCGGTTCCAGTTCCGCAGCCGGCCAGCCCGGCGGCGAGGCTCAGGACGACCAGCAGCGCGAAGGCCCTAGGCAAGGAGGGCCTGAACGATGGCATCGACCTGCTCCTTCTTCGGGACGACGATCAGGACGTTGACCATCCCGAACATCCCGTCAGGACCCTCGACGTGCGGCAGGATGTGGCAGTGGAAGGCCCACAGTCCGGGCCGGTCGGCCTCGATGTTGACGTCCCACCGTTCGCCGGGGCCGACGGTGATCGTGTCCGCTCCGTACGCATTGGCACCGAGCGGATAGCCATCCCGGGCCACGACGGTCTGCTTGTAGCCGTGGCTATGGAACGGGTGGTACATGATCCCTTCGTTCATGAACCGGACCCGGACCTTCTCCCCGACCGCGGCGAGGATCGGCACGACCGCGGGAAAGCCGTGGCCGTTGATCGTGAAGCCGCCGAGAACGTCGTTCGAGATCCAGACGTAGTCGCGGTCGACGATGTCGACCTCGGTCGGGTCGGCGGGGTCGACGATGAACGCGCCGAGCAGGCCGCGACCGACCTGGTCGGTGGCGTTGTGGTGGGAGTGGTACATCATCGAGCCCGACCGGCCGGCGGTGAACTCGTAGGTGTAGTCCTCGCCCGGGGCGAAGGGCCTCTGGGTCACGAACGGAACGCCGTCCTGGAAGAAATCCTCGAACTCCACCCCGTGGAAGTGGACGCCGGTGGTCTCCTTCAGGTTGTTCGTGAAGATCGCCCGGACCTTGTCGCCCTCCGTGACCCGGATCGTGGGTCCTGGGGTCTGCTTGTTGTAGCCAAGGCCCGCGATGGGTGGCTTCATCTCGTCGATCGCCTGCTCGATCTCGTCGATCGTCAGGCGGAAGACCTTGACGTCGCCGTCGATTTCGGGGGTCAGCGGCTGCAGCGCATCGTTGAGGACGAGCTGCGGCACCTGGACGAAGGCCGGCTTCTTCTCGAGCTCGGGGTAGGCCACGTCGGCCCCGAGGATGTCGACGATCTTCGCGAAGGCCGCGTCGCCGTAGATGCCCTGGAAGGCAGGGGCGAGGTTGCCGACGAAGCGACGGACGACATCCCTGGCGGCGATGTCGTGGGCGGTCCAGCCGGCCGGGATCCCGGAGGCGGCCGGGGTCGCGGAGGCCGCCGCAGACGCGGATGGGCCGGGCGTTGCAGGGATCGGCGTTGGCGAACCGGCCGCCGTGGTCGTTGCGACCGGGCCGTAGGTCCAGCCGGGGGTCGGGGTCGCGGGGGCGCAGGCGGCCAGGGTCGCGGCCACGAGGCCACCGCCGGTGAGCGCGGCGCCGCGCAGGAAGCCGCGTCGGGTCAGGTCGGGGGTGGCGATCGAAGTCGCCTCGGCGTCGGTG
>MGOD01000106.1:9370-22392 GCA_001795245.1 Chloroflexi bacterium RBG_16_70_13 | reverse complement strand
GGGTCGCCGGCGCATGCGCCGGGGCGGAAACGGCGTCCGAGACCGTTGCCATGGGAATCCAAACCTCCGTGAGCGTGACGGGACGCAGGCTCCAGCAGCCACATGCCCGCCCGAACCCTAGCGGGTCGGCGCCGCAGGCACCGAGGGACGTTCCGCCCCAAGGTTCGGGCCGTTCAGCCCGTCAGGCGGCGCTCGCCAAGGCGCGCGAGCAAGGGTCGCGCGGCGCCCACGTGGCAGACATGCTCGCCATACGTGGGGCGTATGAACGGAACCCGAATCCGCCCGAGAGCGCGCCTGACGCGTCGTCCTCATTCGGGGGGCGTATGAGATCGTCCAGCCCTTCGCAGCATTGCCTCGATTCGCGTTCAACTCATGCGCGGGAGGTATGAGTCTGTCGCGCGCCGAGCTCGCGGCGGCGTGTTCACTACGCTGGGCGTATGACGAGATCGGTTCCATCCGTGGGGCGTATGGAGCGGGCACGGGAAGCGGTCTCCCCCGCCGCCCCGGACCCTCAGCCCCTGGCGCGCTTCAGAACCTCGCCGGCCACGATCTCGCGGTGGATCTGGTTGGTGCCCTCGTAGATCTGGGCCCCCTTGGCATCGCGCATGAGGCGCTCGATACCGGTCTCGCGGGAGTAGCCGGAGCCGCCGAAGAGCTGGACCGCGTCCGTGGCGACCCGCATCGCCGCATCGCTGGCGGTCCACTTGGCGAGTGACGACAGCTCCCCGATGGCCTCGCCGCGGTCCTTGGCCCTCGCAGCCTCGTGGGTGAGCGCTCGTGCCGAGGCCACCTCGCGGGCCATCTCGGCGACCATGAAGCGGAGCCCCTGGAGCTCGGCCAGGGGCGCACCGAAGGCCGTCCGCTGGTGGAGGTAGGCGGCGGCCTGCTCGAGCGCCGAGCGGCCGATCCCCACGCAGGCAGCCGCGATCGAGATCCGGCCCTCGGCCAGCGCCGAGAGCGCGATCCGGTAGCCCTGCCCCTCCTCGCCGAGGCGGCGCGAGGCCGGGACCACGGCCCCGTCGAAGATGAGCTCGGCCGCCGGGCAGGCCCGGATCCCCATCTTCCGCTCGTGGGCCCCGAAGCCGAACCCGGGCGTGCCCTTCTCGACGAGGAACGCGGTGATCCCCTTGGGGCCCTTCGCCGGGTCAATCGTCGCGAACACGAGGTAGCGATCGGCCTCGGGCGCGTTCGAGATCCAGATCTTCGTGCCGTGGAGGCGGTACTCGGCGACGGCATCGGCCGGTGCGTCAGCCGGCAGCTCCTCGCCCGCCTCGTCGATCCGGCTGGCGTGGGTGCGCAGGGCCGCGGCGTCTGACCCGGCGTGCGGCTCGGTCAGGCAGAACGCCCCGAGGGCCTCACCGGCGAGCATCGGCGTCAGCCAGTCCTCGTGCTGGGCCGCCGTCCCGAACGTCACGACCGGGTACTGGCTCAGGATGTGGACCGAGAGCATGACCGCCGAGGCCATGTCGGCCGCCCCGAGCTCCTCCATGACGAGCGTCCAGCCGAGGTAGCTGAATCCGGCGCCGCCGACCGATTCCGGGAGCGGCGCGCCGCTCAGCCCCAGCTCCGCCATCCGGCTGAAGATGGTCCGATCGAACCGCTCGGCCTCGTCCCGCTCGGCGGCCGTCGGGGCGAGCTCGCGTGCGGCGAACTCGCGAGCGGTGTCGCGCAGCAGCCGCTCCTCGGCGGTCAGGCCGCCGGCGCCGGGCGGGTCGGCGATCGTCGCGGCCACGGCGCGTCGCGCCTCAGGCCCGCGGGTAGGTGTGGAACCCCCGGCCGGTCTTCTGGCCGAGGTGGCCGGCCGCGACGAGGTCCTCGAGGACGTTCGGCGGGCGGAAGTGCTCGCCGCCGATGCCCTCGTGGAGGACCTTCATGACGCTGAGGCAGACGTCGAGGCCGATGAAGTCGGCCAGCTCGAGCGGGCCCATCGGGTGGTTCAGACCGACCTTCGCGCCGGTGTCGATGTCGTCGGCCGTGCCGGTCCCCTCCTCGAGCGTCCGCATCGCCTCGGCCAGGAGTGGCATGAGGATCCGGTTGACGATGAAGCCGGGCCGGTCGGCCGAGACGATGAGTTGCTTGCCGAGGGCCTCGGTGAGCTCGCGGATCGCCACCTCGGTCGCGTCCGTCGTCGCCGCGCCGCGGATGAGCTCGACGAGCGGCATGACCGGCACGGGGCTGAAGAAATGCATCCCGACGAAGCGCTGATCGCGGTCGCCGGACAGGGCCGCGGCCAGGCGGTCGATCGAGATCGAGCTCGTATTCGAGGCGAAGATCGCGCTCGACGGGGCGCGGACGTCGAGCTCGCGCCAGAGCGCCTGCTTGACGTCGATATCCTCGAAGACGGCCTCGACGACGAGGTCGGCGTCGCGGACCGCGTCGAGGTCCGCGGTCACCGCGATGCGGCCGAGGATCTCGTCGCGGGTAACCTCGTCGAGCTTGCCCTTGACGACGGCCCGGTCGAGGTTGCCGGCGATGCGCGCCCGGCCCGCCTCGGCCCGGGCGAGATCGGGCTCGTACAGCGTCACCTGCTTCCCGATCGCGGCGTGGACCTGGCCGATTCCGTGGCCCATGAGGCCGGCCCCGGCGACGAAGACGCGGTCGATCGACATGGCCACAGCCTACCCCGCCGGCAGCGCCCGCGAGCGGGCCCAGGCTCGGCCCGGAAGGAGCAGCCACATCGCCCCGATGGCCGCCACGATGCTCGAGACGAGGAAGGTCGCCGGATAGCCGGCCGGGCCGGCCAGCAGGCCGAGGAGCGCCGGCGACAGGCCGAAGGCGACGTCGATGAAGAGGCTCGTCGTCCCGACGACGGCGCCACGCTCATCGGGCGGGACGCCCATCACCGAGAGGGCCACGATCGCCGGGAAGGTGAAGGCCACGCCCGCGCCGAAGACGATCGTCGCGGCCCACAGCCCGGGCTCGCTCGGGAAGAAGCCGGCGATCGCCATGCCTGTGGCGCTCAGGACGAGCGCCGTTCCGGAGAGCCTCGCCGGGCCGAGCCGGTCAGGGAGCCGGGCGAAGACGACCCGGAGCCCGATGACGACGAGGGCAAAGGCCGCGAAGTAGCCACCCACGCCCGCCAGGTCCAGCTGCTCGCCGAGGAGTGGCAGGAAGGCGAAGTAGGCGCCCATGCCCCATGCGCCGCAGAGCACGAGGAGCCCGGGCACGATGCCCCGCCGATGGAGGAGGCTCGTCGTCGCCTCCGGCTTCCGGCGCTCGGACGCGGGCAGCGTCTCGGGCGCGACCCAGCTGATGGCCACCGCCGCGAGGCTGATCGCCGTCGCCCCGATCCAGACGGCGGCATAGCCCGCGACGCCGTAAAGCCACTCGGCGAGCACCGGCCCGATCGCCACCCCGAGGTAGAGCGAGGTCGAGATGAGGCTGATCGCCTCGCCCCGTCGCCGCTCCGGTGCAAGGTCCGTGGCGGCGGCCATGCCGCCGACGAAGAAGACCGCCTCGGCGGCGCCAAGGAGGAGCCGCATCGCCACGAGGAGGGCAATCGAGTCGGCCACGAGATGGCCCGCCGCCGCCACGACCTGGAGCGCCGCCCCCACGATCAGCATGATCCGCCGGCCGCGCTGGTCGGCCCATCGCCCCGCGAACGGCCGCAGCAGCAGCGACGAGACGCTGAACGACCCGACGACGAGGCCGACGGCGATGTCGTCGCCGCCGAGCGGGCCGGCGGTGAAGCGCGGCGTCGCCGGCAGGAACATGCCGCTCGCGACGAAGAAGCCGAGGACCGAGGCGGCGATCCCGAGGAACGCCGGCGTCATCAGGCGCTCGTCGCGGCCGACAGCCTGCGCGCCGCTCACCCGCGCAGGCTCGCCAGCAGTCGATCGACCGCCGTGAACGGATCGAGCTCGTGGTCCGCGACCGCCCGCAGGATGGCCTGCGTCCCGGCTCGCCTGCCGTCGGCGTCGAGCTCGGCGCGCGTGCGGTCGGCGAGGATCGCCCAGACCTGGGCCTCGGCGCGGGCGAGCCTGGCCGCGGACGTCGCGCCACCATCGCGTCCTGCAGCGCGGTGGCGATCGAGCGACGCGAGCAGCCCGGGGACGCCCTCGCCGGTCGTCGCGGTGGTGACGAGGACCTCGGGCTGCTTTGGGCGAGGTCGGGCGTCGGGGGCACTGGCGTCCGCCGGCTCCGGGCCGGGTTCCAGGTCGGGGGCGGCGGCCACCCGCCCGTGGTGGCGGCGATCGGCAACTCCCACCCGTGCGACCGCCACGAGCATCGCCCGCAGCTGCGAGGCCGTCCGCTGCGCGCCCGGACGATCGCCCTTGTTGACGACGACGATGTCCGCGACCTCGAGGAGGCCAGCCTTGATGGCCTGGACCTCGTCGCCCATCTCGGGCGCCTCGAGGACGACGGTGGTGTCGGCCGCTGCGGCGACCTCGACCTCGCTCTGGCCGGTCCCGACCGTCTCGAGGAAGACGAGATCGAAGCCGCAGGCGTCGAGGACCGCAGCGGCGGCGGCCGACGTCGAGGCCAGGCCACCGGCATGGCCGCGGGCGGCCATCGAACGGATGAAGACGTCGCGGTCCGAGGCGTAGGCCTGCATCCGGACCCGGTCACCGAGGAGCGCACCACCGGTGATCGGGCTGGACGGGTCGACGGCCACGACGCCGACGGACCGGCCGCGGGCGCGGAGCTCGGCGATGAGCGCCGCGACGAGAGTGGACTTGCCGGCTCCCGGTGGCCCGGTGATGCCCACGAGGTGGGCCCGGCCGGCCATCGGGTAGAGGGTCCGCAGCGCCGCTTCCGCGACCGGCGTGCGGTTCTCGACGGCCGTCAGGAGTCGAGCGAGGGCCCGCCGGTCCCCGCCGACGGCGGCCTCGGTCAGCTCCCCCGCACGAACGGCCGGATCGTGCGCCGACACGGCGGTCGCCGGGACGCCCTGCGCCGCCACCTCAGGCGCGCGGGCGTGCGCTGGTGCGCAGGAAGTCGGCCACCTCGGCGATCGTCGTCCCTGGACCGAAGATCCCGGCCACGCCGGCGGCGCGGAGCTCGTCCGCGTCGTCGTCCGGGATGATCCCGCCGACCACGACGAGGACATCGTCGAGCCCCTCCTCGCGGAGGAGCTTCGTGACCCGCGGGACGAGCGTCATGTGGGCGCCGGAGAGGATGGACAGGCCGACGACGTCGACGTCCTCCTGGAGCGCCGCGGTCGCGACCATCTCGGGCGTCTGGCGGAGGCCCGTGTAGACGACCTCGAAGCCCTCGTCCCTCAGCCCGCGCGCGAGCACCTTCGCCCCGCGGTCGTGGCCGTCAAGGCCCGGCTTCGCGATGAGCACCTTGAGCGGTCGGTCGGTCATGCCGGAATTGTAGGCTTCGTGACATGGACGAGACCCTGCCGGAGCCGCGCGTCAGGCTTCGCGATGCGACCCTCGCCGACGCCGACGCGATCGACGACCTGCAACGGGCCCAGCACTCGGACGGCGGGTTCAACGACTTCGGTTTGCCGTTCAAGCCCGTCGACCGGGAGGCCCTCGCGAAGGGCCCGCTCCGGAACGACGACAACGGCCTCCTGCTGATCGAGCGGATCTTGGACGGTGCCGTGATCGGCACGATCGGCTGGCACCGCGTCCGCTACGGCCCGAATCCCGAGTCGGACGCCTGGATGTTCGGGATCGACCTCGTTCCCAAGGCGCGCGGCCGGGGCTACGGGACCGAGGCCCAGCGGCTCATCGCCCGGTACCTCTTCGAGACGACGCCCGCCCACCGGGTGGAGGCCTCGACCGACGTCGAGAACATCGCCGAGCAGCGCGCCCTCGAGAAGGCCGGCTACACCCGCGAAGGCGTCAACCGCAAGGCCCAGTGGCGGGCCGGCGGCCGGCACGACCTCGTCCTCTACGCCAGGCTCCGCGAGGACCTCGCCTGAGTCATCGTCCACCCGGCGTTCGGGGTCGCGTGAACTGGTCGGATGAAGACGAGGGCGGGGAGGAGGGTCGAGTGCTCCGGCGTCGAGCGGTCCTGGGGCCGGGCGGTCGGGTCGTCGGGCAGTCCGGCATCGGTCGGGACGTCGGGCGGTCCGGCATCGGTCGGTGCGGCCCCGGCCGTCGCTCAGCCCCGCGGCGTCGGCCGCTGGAGATGGCTGAGGAACTCGGCGCGGGTCCGGTCCCGGGTGCGGAACAAGCCCAGGACCGCCGATGTCGTCATGACCGTGCCGGGCTTCCGGATCCCGCGCATCACCGCGCAGAGGTGGTTGGCCTCGACGACGACGCCGACACCCTGGGGTTCCAGGCGCTCGTTGATGAAGTCGGCGATCTGCTGGGTCATCCGCTCCTGGACCTGGAGCCGCCGGGCGTACATCTCGACGATCCGGGGGATCTTCGAGAGGCCGATGACCCGGCCTCGCGGGATGTAGGCGACCGACGCCGACCCGAAGAACGGCAGCAGGTGATGCTCACAGAGCGAGTAGAACGGGATATCCCGCACGAGGACCATCTCCGAGTAGGCGACGTCGAAGATCGCGCCGTTCACAAGGCGGTCGGGATCGACGTGATACCCGGCGGTCAGCTCGGCGTACATCCGGTGAACCCGGTCCGGCGTCCCGACGAGCCCCTGCCGCTCGGGGTCCTCGCCGATCTCGAGGAGGATGTCGCGGACCGCGTCCTCGACCCGGGCGCCGCCACCCGCGTCGGCGCCGCCCCGGATCCGGCCGCCTCCCTCGATCGGAGCGGCCCGCGCGGCGTCGTCCGATTCGCCGATCTCGGTTTCGATCTCGGCCACGAGGACTCGCACGTGCTCGGGCAGGTGGTCCGTCATGCCGGCATCCTCGCACCTTCCGGCCCAAAGCCCCCGGGCGGGATCGGGTCGTAGCCGCGGCCCTCGGCGCCGCGGAGCCAGGCCCGGGCGTTCTCGCCGAGCGACGGCCGGTGGTAGCCGCCCTCCTGGAGGATCACGAGGCGTCGCCCGAGGGCGGCCACCCGCCGCCCGACCTCGTGGTAGGCCGCCGTCGTCAGGGCGAACGTCCCGATCGGGTCCTGGCCGAAGGTATCGAAGCCGAGCGAGACGACGACGACTGATCCGCGCATCCTCGCGATGGCAGCGAGCGCCCGGTCGACGGCCTCGAGGTAGGCGGAGTCGCCCGTGCCGGCGGGCAGCGGCTGGTTGAGGTTCGCGCCCTCGCCGGGGCCCTCGCCGACCTCGTCGGCGTAGCCGAGGAAGAACGGGTAGATGTCGGCCGGATCGGCGTGGATCGAGGTGTAGAAGACGTCGCCGCGGCGCCAGAAGATCTGCTGGCTGCCGTTCCCGTGGTGGAAGTCGACGTCGATGATCGCGACCGGCTCACCAGTCCGCCGGGCGATCGACTCCGCGGCGATCGCCGCGTTGTTGAAGAAGCAGTAGCCGCCGGCCATCGACCGGGCGGCATGGTGCCCGGGAGGCCGGCAGAGACCGTAGGCGGCCGGCTCGCCTCTGTCGAGGACCAGATCGACAGTCGTGAGGGCCACGTCCACGGCGCCGCGCGCCGCATCGTAGGTCCCCTGCACGATCGGGTTGCTCGAGTCGAGGCCCCACCAGCCGGTCCGCCCGCCCACCGCTCGCGGCTCGCGGAGCCGGCCCATCGCCGCCTCGCTCAGCCCCTCGAACATCGCCCGGACGGGGTAGGTATCGGCGACGAGGAAGGCCCGGTTGATCGTCTCGCGCCGGGCCTGCGGCCAGGCCTCCTCGAGGAACCGGACGAGGCCCGGGTCGTGCACGGCCAGGATCGGGTCGAGGCCGTGATCGGTCGGGTCGACGAGCTCGAAGCCCCCATCGGCGACGAGGCTCGCCCGGATTCGCTCGGCACGTTCAGCGACCTCGCTCGCCGGCACGGCCAGCCCCAGGTACGTCTCGTGAGTGACGTCGTGGGCGAGGTGGCGTGGCGTGTAGACGACCTTCATCCCCGGCATCGTACGCGGACCGCGCTCTGGCGCGCGCCGACGTGGGCCGAGGCGCGACGGCGAGGCTACGATGCATCCGATGCCCAAGCGGATCCGCGGTCGCCGCCGCTCACCCTCGTCGGGGCCCGACGCGTTCGAGCGCCTCGTGGACCGCGCCCTCGCCACGATCCCGTCGCCCTTCCGCGAATCGCTGGCCGAGGTCGCCGTCGTCATCGACGACTGGCCCTCCGACGACCAGCTCGTCGACAACGACCTCGATCCGGAGGACGTCCTCTACGGCCTGTACGAGGGTGTGCCCCGGACCGAGTGGGCCGCCGACCAGGCGATCGTGCCGAACCGGATCACGCTCTTCCGAATTCCCCTCGAGGAGGACTTCCCGGATCCACGCGACCTGGCCGAGGAGGTCCGGATCACGGTCATCCATGAGCTCGCCCATCACCTCGGCATCGACGACGACCGGCTGGAGGAGCTGGGCGCCGGCTGATCGGCTGGGATCCCGCCCGGAGGGTCGCGGGTCGCGGCCACGGGTCCTCGGTGCGGCGTGGTCGGCCGCCTCAGGCCGGCAGCGGCGCGACACGCCCGATGAGCTCGCCCAGGCGAGTCACCTCGACGTTCCCGCCCGACAGGACGACGGCGACCCGCTCACCGTCCCGAATGCGGATACGCCCGGCGAGGGTTGCGCCGAGGGCCGCCGCTCCGGCCGGCTCAACGACCTGCTTGAGGCGGGCGAGGGCGAACCGGAGGCCGGCCAGGATCGTGGCGTCGTCGACGAGCACGACCTCGTCGACGTAGACCTGGATCATCGCCAGGGTCAGCTCGCCGGCGAAGGGGGCGTTGAGGCCGTCGGCCACGCTCGACGGTTGGATCGGGACCGGCTTGCCCGCCGCGAGGGCCAGCGTGACCGCTTCAGACCCGATCGGCTCCACGCCGAAGACACGGACCCGGGGCCGCCGCTCTTTGAGCGCGGCGGCGACGCCGGAGATGAGTCCGCCGCCGCCGATCCCGACCACGGCAACGTCGATCTCGGGCAGATCGTCGAGGACCTCGAGGCCCACCGAGCCATGGCCGGCGACGACGAGCGGGTCGTCGAAGGGATGGCAGTACAGGAGGCCCTCCTCCTCGCGAATCCGGTCGAGGGCCGCGAACGTCTCGTCCATCGTGTTGCCCTCGAGGACGACCCGGGCCCCGTAGCCGGCGGCCGCCTCGACCTTGGAGCGGACCGCCGCCGCCGGCATGACCACCGTCACCGGCACGCCGAGCGCGGCGCCGGCGTAGGCATACCCCTGGGCGGCGTTCCCGGCCGAGACCGTGACGATCCCCCGCTCCCGCTCCGCCGCGTTGAGCGCCGCGACGCGAGCCGTCATGCCCCGCGGCTTGAACGAGCCGGTCTTCTGGAGGTGCTCCGCCTTGAGGTAGAGACGGTCGTCGGCGAGGCGGACTCCGGTCGCCTGTCGGATGGTCGCGGCCGCGGCGGCCGACGACAGGAGTGGCGTCCGATGGACCCGGCCGGCGATGACCTCGCGGGCGGACTCGATCGCCCGCAGATCTACGAGCTCGGGTGGCGACATCGCCGGAGGATACAGGCCTCATGGCGCGCCCCGAGGCCGCGGTCCTGTCTGCCAGTCTGGGAATCGTGCGTAACGGCACTGTCGAGGCCTTCTCACCTCCCCGCTGAGCACGAGTTCATGTCCACCAGACACGATTCTGTGCGCGGAAGCCCCCTCACCGAGGCGTGCCGAGCTCGCTGACACTGCCACGCACGTTTCGTGGCCTGGCAGTCTGGTCGACGTCGCGTCCGAGCTCCGACGGGGACGCGGACTTGGCTCGCGGACTTGGGTCGCGGACTTGGGTCGCGGTCGGGCCAGGCACGCGACCCTGCCATCGGTCACTTGCGTGATTGCGCAAGCGCTGCAATACTCGCGCCTGACATGGTCATCGAGGCAGCGCCGACCCGCGAGGACGAGTATCAACGCACGGCCGTGATCGGCCGCGCGCTGGCCGATCCGAAGCGGCTATGCGTGCTCGAATCCCTGGCCCACGGCGAGGTGTCGGTCAGCGACCTCTCGTCGGTGGTGGGATGCCAGGTCCCGAACATGAGCCAGCACCTCGCCGTCCTCCGGGCGGCCGGGCTGGTCACCACCCGGCGCGACGGGAGCACCGTCTACTACCGGCTCGCGGACCCGCGGGTCCTCGAGGCCTTCCGCCTCATCCAGTCGATCGCCCGCTGAGGGCGACGAACAGCGCACCCGCCGCGCGGGAGAAAGGACCACCGATGGCGATCAAGACCGCCACGGACGCCACCTTCGAGGAGCTCGTGCTCCACGCCGACAAGCCCGTTGTCGTCGACTTCTGGGCCGTCTGGTGCGGGCCGTGTCGAATGGTCGCCCCGGAGATGGAGAAGCTCGCCGAGAAATACGAGGGCTCGGTCGACGTCGTCAAGGTCGACATCGACGCCAACCCCCAGATCCAGCGGGCGTTCAACATCATGAGCATCCCGACGATCGCCTTCTTCGCCCCCGGCAAGCAGCCGATGGGCGTCGTGGGCTTCCGGCCGCTCGAGCAGCTCGAGTCGCAGTTCGGCCTCGCCGAATACGCGAAGGCCCCCGAGTCGCCGGCCGCGACGCAGCAGACTGCCTGACCTCAGCCTCCGCCACGGACCACGGCCCCGGCCTCGCCGGGGCCGTTCGATTCTGAGCCGACCGCGCGGCGGTGGGCGGCGCCGAACCAAGCCCCGAGGCGGTCGAGGGCGTGGCCGTCGAGCTCTTGCGGCGCGAACGAGACCCAGTCCGAACCCCTCGGTGACGGGGTGACATCGGGGGTCCGGAGGGCGGCGGCCGCGATCGTGGCGCCGATCCGGAGGGCCGTGCTCGTATCGGTCAGGACGGCGAACTCGATGCCCCCGCGGCTCCACGTCCGGTCCCCGGCATCGCCCGCCGAGACCGCGACCTCGGACAGCGCGCTCGCCGCGTCCTCGAGCGCGGCGAGGAGCGCGGCGCGGTCCGTCACTCGGCCGCCGTGGCGGGGATTGCCGAGGCGAGAATCGCCTCAAGGTCCGCGGCGTGATCCTCGTAGTGGCCGATCGTCTCGTCGATGAAGACCTGGAGATGGGCCGGGTGCTTGAGCCAGCGCGACTCGGGCACCACGGTGAGGTAGCCGCGCAGCTCGCCGGGCACGGTCAGAAGGCGGCGCCGGACCTCGTCCGCCGGGAGGTCCCGCCAGCGGCGCGTGAGCGCGTCGTTCATGGCGTCGCCGTCGGCCTCCCATTCCGCGTCCATGCGGGCCGCCGTGGCGCTCGTCTCACCGACGGCAAGCTCCTTCGCGATCGCGAGACCCCATTCCTGCCAGGCCACGAGATGGCCCATGAGGTCCCGGGCCGACCAGCCATGGGCGCCCTCGACGGGAATGTCGAGACGGTCGTCCGGGATCGACGCAAGCGCCTCGTATGGTCGCCAGGCGTCGCGCTCTTCCTCGAGGAACTCCAGGGCGTTCAGGTACATGACCCCTCCTCGGATCGCTCTCAGACCGCGACGGGTTCGCGGTATTCACCAAAGACCTGGCGCAGGATGCCGCACTGCTCGCCGAGCGTGGCGTACGCCTCGGCGCAGCGGATGAAATGCGGCATCAGGTTCGAATCGCTCGACTCCGGGCGTGACGCGGCCTCGCGGAGGCCGCGGAGGGCGGCCTCGACCGCCTCGGCGTCCCGCTCGCGGCGGGTCCGCGCCAGGCGCTCCAGGTGCCGCTCGAGGGAGCCCGCCGGGACCGCCAGGACGGGCACGCTCGTCACCTCGGCCTCGTCGACGTGGGCGTTGACCCCCACGATCCGCCGCTCACCGGCATCGAACTCGCGCTGGAAGCGATAGGCGGCGTCGGCGATCTCGCGCTGGGGGTAGCCCTCCCGGATCGCGGCGACCATCCCGCCCCGCCGGTCGATCTCGTCGAGGTAGCGCCAGACTTCGCGCTCGACCTCGTTCGTGAGGGCCTCCACGAACCAAGAGCCGCCGAGGGGATCCACGACCGAGGCGACGCCCGTCTCCTCGGCGATGACCTGCTGCTGGCGGAGGGCGAGGAGGGCCGCCTCGGCCGTCGGGACGGCGAGGGCCTCGTCGTAGGCGTCCGTGTGGAGGGACTGGGTGCCGCCCAGCACGGCGGCAAGGGCCTGGATCGCCACCCTCGTCAGGTTGTTGAGAGGCTGCTGCGGCGTCAACGACACGCCGGCGGTCTGGGTATGGAAGCGCATCCAGGTCGAGCGCTCGTTCTCGGCCTCGTAGCGCTCGGTCATGAGCTTCCACCAGATCCGGCGGCTGGCCCGGAACTTCGCGATCTCCTCGAAGAAGTCGGAATGGGAGTTGAAGAAGAAGCTGAGGCGCGGGGCGAAGTCGTCGACCCGAAGGCCGCGGGCGAGCGCCGCCTCGACGTAGGCCATCCCGTCGGCGACCGTGAAGGCCAGCTCCTGGACCGCTGTCGAGCCGGCCTCGCGGATGTGGTAGCCGGAGATCGAGACGGTGTTCCAGCGGGGCAGCTCGCGCGTCCCGAACTCGATCGTGTCGGTGACCAGGCGGAGCGACGGCTCGGGCGGGAAGAGGAACTCCTTCTGGGCCACGAACTCTTTGAGGATGTCGTTCTGGGTCGTGCCCTCGAGCGCCGCCCGGGGAACGCCAGCCTTCTCGGCGGCCACGATGTACATCGCCCAGATCGGGGCCGCCGGCGAGTTGATCGTCATCGACGTCGAGACGCGGTCGAGCGGCAGGCCTGAGAGCAGGACCTCCATGTCGGCCAGGGACGAGACCGCCACGCCACACGTCCCGAACTCCCCCTCGGCCTCGGGATCGTCCGTGTCGTAGCCGTAGAGGGTCGGCATGTCGTAGGCGATCGACAGGCCGGTCTGGCCGGCGGCCAGGAGCGAGCGGAAGCGGGCGTTGGTGTCCTCGGCCGCCCCGAAGCCGGCGAACATCCGCATCGTCCAGGGGCGCGACCGGTAGCCGGTCGGGTGGATCCCCCGGGTGAACGGCGGCTCGCCCGGGAAGCCGACGTCGCGGGCGGAATCGAAGTCCTCCCAGCGGCCACGGGCGAGCGCATCGCCGCGATGGTCGACCTCCGTCGGACCTCCGGCCCCGGACGGCGAGCCGTCTGGCCCCTCCAGGG
>MGOD01000106.1:8137-9281 GCA_001795245.1 Chloroflexi bacterium RBG_16_70_13 | reverse complement strand
CTGCCGGCGGGCGGCCCAGGACTTGGACGGCTGGCTCATCTCGGGGCCGACTCTAGCATCGGGCTCAACGGCCGGCCGCCATGACCTCCACGGTTGCCCGGACGGCCGCTGCGACGAGCTCGTCGTGGGCGTCGACGCTCGCGCCGGGCTCGACCGGTGTGGCGACGAGGACGACCCGCACGATCCCACCGTCCTGCCACGTGACCACGCTCTGGAACGAGAGGTCGTTGAGGGCGTCCAGGCGCCATGCGTCGCCCGTGCCCTCGAAGGCCGGCCGGCTCGTCTCGACGTTCGAGGTCTTCTTGCCGGCTCGCGCACCGGCCTCGTAGAACTCGGCCATCCAGGCCGCCGGCAGGCTGCCCTCCGGCACGGCGAAGACAACGCTCGTGACACCGGTCCTGTTGCCGAGGTCCCAGGTCGCCCCGGCATAGGTCAGGACCTCGACGTCGTGATCGACGAGCGACCCAAGCCCGTCGGCGGTGCACGTCCGGCCCGAGTCGACGGTCGTCGGCGCGGTGCCGTCGAACGCGGCCGGCAGGCGGCCCTCGAGGTCCGGGTAGGCCCCCGGTGTCTGCCCGTCGGTCACGCACGGACCGGATGGGTCGAACGTCGCCGCCGTCGGGACGCAGCCGCCGATGGCGAGCGCCAGCAGGGCGATGACGATGCCGCTCCGGGAGCGTGTCGGGCGCGAGGCATGCGGGAACGAGGCGGGCTCGGTTGGGGTCACGGCGGGAGCCTACCGCGAGACGGCCGGGGGCGCCCCGGCGCACCGGTACGGAGGTCCGGGACGTGGTGCGTCGACGCCACCGACCTTCGACCCTGGGCCGCCCGGACGAGGGGGCCATTGCCCCTCGGACGGGCACCGGCGTACGGTTCTCCCACGCCAGGACGCGGCGAACCGGGGGCACTCGGGGCGTCGGCCACGGACCTGCGAACGGACGCCGGAGCCGAGGACGGTCGGCAAAGGGGATCCCGCTCGAGGGTCACGAGCCGAGTAACCATGATCCATCGGCCTCGAGCCGGGGACGCGTCCGGCGGGACTCATCACTCGCGCTTCTTCGCCACCCCCACCGATCGCCTCCCGCGTCGTCGAGAGGCGATCGTCCACGTCCGGGGCGGACCGCCCGGGGGGTACGGTCCGCCC
>MGOD01000106.1:7648-8019 GCA_001795245.1 Chloroflexi bacterium RBG_16_70_13 | reverse complement strand
CCGCCGGTCGAGGTCCATCTGGAGGGCCCGGGCCGCCGCGACGAGCTCCGGATCGTGAGAGATCGTCCGGGCCAGCCAGTCGATGTAGCTCGGCTCGAAGGCCGCGATCTGTCCGAGCGTGTGGCCGTGGAACTTGCCGAACTCGATCGGCGTGGCCGACGCGACCTCGATCGGCGGCGTGGGAGCCGGCCTGAAGCCAGGATCGCGCCGCCGATCGAGCGGGCCGTTTGGCTGCGATGCGCGCGGTGGCTCGCGGTCGAAGCGCTCCGCCTTCAGGGGCGGCTGGCCCGGCAGTGCCGCGGCCCGGCCGGCGGCGGCCCGGCCCGTCGTGGCATTCCGAGGCCGGAACGTGTCGGAGGTGTCGAGGCGGC
>MGOD01000106.1:5052-7630 GCA_001795245.1 Chloroflexi bacterium RBG_16_70_13 | reverse complement strand
TGGTCCGCGGCGGCCAGGCCCGCCGGCGGCCATCCGTCCCATCCGCACCGTCCCGACCCGCGGCGCCCGGCGTCCCGATCCGGAGCTGTTCGTAGGCCCGGTTGATCTCCGCCATCCGGCGGGTGGCCGCCCGGGCCGCCGTCGCATCGTTCCCCGCGACGTCCGGATGGTGCTCGCGGGCGAGCCTCCGCCAGGCGGCCTTGATCGTCGCCTGGGAGGCGCCACGCGCGACGCCAAGGACTTCGTGGGGATCGCGTTTCGGCATCCCCCGAGTGTACGCGGCGACCCGCGCTTGACAGTGTCCCGGGCTGTGCCGTCCCCTGTAGGCGATGACATCCCGAGGTCGTGTCCGACGGGCCGGCGTGGCCGCCGCTGTGGCCGTCGCGCCGTTCGCGTTCGCCTGGCGGTTCGCCCACGTCTACCGGACCCGGGCCGGCTTCCCGCGCCAGCACCCGCCGACCTTCGACCCGGCGGCGCTCGGCCTGCCGTTCGAGGCCGTGACTGTCGCCACGCCCGACGGCCTGGCGTTGCCGGCGTGGTGGATCCCTGCCCGTTCCGGCGAGCCGGGTCCCGCGGTCGTCCTCGTCCACGGCTGGGAGTCCGGGCGCCATCGGACGCTGCCGAACGCCCAGGTCCTCCACGCGATCGGCTGTCACGTCCTGACGCTCGACGTCCGCGGCCATGGCGCCAACCCGGCCGAGGAGCTCCCGGTCAGCGCCGGGGAGTTCGGGACGGACGCGCTCGCGGGTGTCGAGGGAGCGCTCGCCCGGCCCGACGTCACCGCGGTCGCCGTCCTCGGCCACTCGATGGGCGCGGTCGGGGCCATCCTGGCCGCGGCCGCCGAGCCCCGGGTCGCCGCCGCCGTCCTGACCGCCACCCCCGCCGACCCCTATCGGCTCACCCGCCAGACGTTCCGGCTGGCCCGCCTGCCGATCCCCGACCCGATCGCCTATCCCCTCGCCTGGCTCACGACCCGGGTCTACCTCAAGCCCCGCCGGCACGAGGTCCGGGACGTCTCGGCGACCGCGGCCGTCCGCCGCTACCAGGGTCCGATCCTCGCCATCCACGGGACCGACGACCGGGTCGTGCCGGTTGCCCACCTGGGGCGCCTGGCAGCCGCGGCCCGCGCGGCGCGGGCGGACCTCGGCGAGTCCGCCCCGCCCGTCGAGACCCTCGTGATCCCGGGCGGCCAGCACAGCTGGATGTACGAGTTCCCTGCCTACCGCGAGGCGGTCGCACGCTTCCTCGCGACTGCCCTCGGGGGCCCACTCGATCCCGAGGCCGCGGCGGCCGCCGCCGCGGGCGTTGATGCCCGCCGGCTTCCCGATGACGATGTCCGCTTCGGAGCCCTCGACGACCTCGCTGAGGCCGTGGGCTCGGGCTCGGCGGCCGCCGAAGGGCCGCCGACGGCAGCCGCGGAGGCGCAAACCTGATGGACGTCCTCGAGGCGATCCGAGGGCTGCGCGTGGTCCGGCGCTACGCCGACCGGCCGCTCGAGGCCACCCACCTCGAGGCGATCCTGAACGCCGGTCGACGGGCGAGCTCGTCGAAGAACCGGCAGCGCTGGGACTTCGTCGTGATCACCGACCGGGACGGCCTGCGGACGCTGAGCGAGGTCGGGCCCTACGCCGGTCACGTCGCCCAGGCCGCGGCCGCCGTCGCCCTCGTCTACCCGAGCCCGTCGGGTGAGGCCCCACACTCCACCAACTGGGACCTCGGGCTGGCGTCGCAGAACATGATCCTCGCCGCCTGGTCCCTCGGGATCGGGAGCTGCCCGATCACGGTCTACGAGCCGGAGCTGGCCCGGACCTTCCTCGGCTACCCGGCGGACCACGCCTGCGAGCAGCTCCTGGTCTTCGGCTACCCGGCCAACCCCGACGACCTGACCCGGCCCCTCCGGCGTGGCCGGCGGCGCCCTCTCGGCGAGATCGTCCACCGCGAGCACTGGTAGAGGGACTGTCCGTGGCGCCGCCCGGGCGGGGCCAGATCGGAGGTGGCGACACCCGGGCGGGGCTACGTCAGAGGCGCTTGCGGAGGTAGGCCGTGACCGACGCGTCGTAGCCGAGGGTTTCGTACAGGTGGCGCGCCTCGGGCCGGTGGCGGCCGGCCGTCACCTCGACGAACGCCGCGCCACGCTCGCGGGCGAAGCGCTCGGCCTCGGCCATGAGCTCGTGACCGAGGCCGCGCTCCCGGGCCCCGGCGTCCACGACGAGGGCGAGGATCCGGACGATGACGTCGTCGTGCTCGAAGCGCGGCAGCGCGTGGAAGGCGATGAAGCCGATGACCTCGCCGCCGCGATCCGCGACGACGACCTGGGAATCCGGCCCCGCGAAGCGAGCCAGGCGGGCAACGATCGCCGACGGCCCGGCCGGATAGCCCTCGTCGGTGAAGATCGCGGCGATCCGCTCCGCGTCCGCGTCCTCGGCCGGGCGCATGACGGTCCCGGTGGTGTCGAGCATGGCGGGATGGTATCGCGGCGCTCCGCGGCGGGCTCCGCGAGGCGACCCTCGAGGATCGTCGAGCGACCTCGAGCAACCTCGAGCGACCTCGAGGAATCCTCAGCGCAGGAGGAGGTCGA
>MGOD01000106.1:3041-5038 GCA_001795245.1 Chloroflexi bacterium RBG_16_70_13 | reverse complement strand
TCGGCTCGCCGAGGAGGACGAACCCGAGCCGCTCGTAGATCCCGATCGCGGCCTGGTTGTCCGCATCGACGAGGAGGTGGATGACGTCGGTCCCGGCGTCGAGCGCCTCCGCGACGGCGAGCGCGGTGATCAATGACCCGTAGCCGCGGCCCCGGAGCGGCGGAGCGGTGGCGATCGACGACAGGTAGGTCCCTCGGCCCTCGGCCACGCGGCGGGCCACGGCCGCCGGCTGGCCTGCGACGAGCATGAGCAGCACGGCCCCGCCGGCGCGACGGCCGGCGGCGAGCGTTTCCGCTCCAAGCGCGGGGACCCGGTCCGATTCGACGTCGAAGGCCTGGACGAGCAGCCGGGCGACTTCGATCGCGCGGAGCTCCGGACCCCGGCCGACGTGCTCGAGGGTGAGGTCCCGCTGCATCGGGAAGGTCCGGGCAAGGGCGAGGCACGGTCGGGTGTCGGCGAGGACCATCGAGCGATCGACGCCGGCCGGACCAAAACCGGCCGCCTCCAGGCGCGCGGCGAGATCGATGGGCTGGTTGGCGAGAGGCAGGGTCCGGATGTGCGGCAGCCGGTCGAGGGTCGCGAAGAGGGTGACGATCTCGTCGAGCCGGCGCTCGAACGGCCGCGGGTCGCCGGGCCAGGCGGGGGCGGCGATCCGATTCCAGAACGGCTCAGGGTCCGTCGGGTCGTGGAGGAGGAGGGCGTCGCCGAGCTCGCGGGCCTGCCTGGGCGCGACCGCGTGGACGGCCACCTCGTGACGGGCCAGGCGGCGCGCGAGGGCCTCGCCCGGGACAACCGGTTCGAGCACGTCGGGGTCAGGTGCGATCGACGGTGATGAGCGTGGCGCCGGAGGGCAGGTCGATGACGGACGGCTCGGGGACGCCCGCGCCGGCGAACCAGCCCCGGAAAGCGGCGACGTCGCGGAGTCCGGCCCCCATGAAGACCTCGTCGAGGTGGACGCCGGCGATCAGCTCGCCGTGGATGGTCCGCATCTCGGCGGGATCGGTCGGCAGGAGCCAGTCCAGGACGACGAGGCTGCCGCCCGGATCGAGCGCCTCCCACGACGCCCGCAGCGAGGCCGACGGATCGGGCAGGAAGTGGAGGGCGTACTGGTAGTACACGAGGTCGAACCGGCCCGGCCTGGTGACCTCGTCGCGGTCGACCTGCTCGATCCGGATCCGCTCCCCGAGACCGGCGTCATCGATAAGCTCCCGCGCCCGCGAGATCGAATCGGGCTCGGCCTCGATGCCGACGAGCTGGATGTCCGGGAATCGCTGGGCCATCGCCACGAGCCAGCGCCCGCCGCCGCAGTGGACGTCGAGGACGCGACCCCCGACGACGAGCCTGGCGACGAGGTTCGGCATCGCCGCCAGGCCTTCGCTGAAGAAGACCGCGATGTCCTGGCGGGTCACCTGTTCGATCGCCGCCCGGTATCGGTCGGGCCGCGACGGCACCGGCACCCCCGTCCGGAAGAAGTCGATCATCCGGTCCCAGTCCAGGGTGGCCACGACCGAGTGGACGAACTGGCCGCCGAGGAATTCGGACCGCTGCTCGTCGAGGAGGATCAGGGCCGTTTCGGGGTCGATCGTCAGCACGCCGTCGTCCGAGCCGACGAGGCCGTGGGCGCCGGCTGCCCAGGCCCATGTCTCGACGGCCCGGGGGTGCGTTGAGGTCCGGACGGCCAGGTCCTCGACCCGGAGGCCAGCCTCGCCGGCGGCCCGGATGGCGCGAAAGAAGCCGAGATCGACGCCCAGGAAGACGAGCCACGTCCGGTAGAAGCCACCGAGCGCGGCGATCATGTCGTCGAACCGGTCGTCGAGGCGCATCGCCCGCGGATTGTCGCACGGCGCCCCCGACGAATAACCGGCTACGCCGTGGTAGCATGTGGCGCCTGACGCGGGCAATCCGTCGCCCGGGCGCCTGACCTGGAGCCGCCATGCGCACCCTCGCCCGCCCCATCGGCCTCGGCCTGGCCGCCCGGGGCGACCCCGACGACGTCC
>MGOD01000106.1:2677-3017 GCA_001795245.1 Chloroflexi bacterium RBG_16_70_13 | reverse complement strand
GCGACGCCGGCCTGGAATCCCTGTGGATCCACGATTCGTACTTCGAGCGCGACGCCGTCACATTCGCGACCACGGTGGTCGATGGGCTGGCGCGCGATGGCGATCGGGACGAGAGCGGCTTCCGGGTCGCCCTCGGAGCGGTGAACCCGTTCACCCGGCATCCCGTCGTCCTGGCCATGACGGGGTCCGCTCTCGACGAGATCCTGCCGGGCCGGATCGTCATGGGCCTGGGCACCGGCCTGCCGCTCCGTCTGAAGCAGATGGGCATCCCGTACGAGCCGGACGGCGCCGTCGAGCGGGTCTCGAGCGCGATGGACCAGATCCGCGCCCTGTGGGCCGG
>MGOD01000106.1:0-2638 GCA_001795245.1 Chloroflexi bacterium RBG_16_70_13 | reverse complement strand
GGGCTGCCGCCGATCCAGCCGATGTTCCCGCCGGCGCATCGCATCCCGATCGTCATCGCCGCCTACCGGAAGGCGTTCGTAGAGCTGGCCGGCCGGAAGGCCGACGGCTACCTCGCCCGGCCGGCAGAATCGATCCCGTCGCTGCGGGGCATCCTCGAGCGACTGCGGACCTCGGCGGCGGCGGCCGGGCGCGACCCGGCCTCGATCGAGACCGCCGGCTACCTCCTGTCGCTCGTCGACCGGACCCGGCGCGAGGCCCTCAACCGGGCGAAGCGCGAGCCCTTCGTGATCTACATGATGTCGGTGCTGTCCGACGTCTCGCTCCGGCGAGCCGGCTTCGAGCCCGAGCTGCGCGACCGGATCGCAGACGCCTGGCGGGCCGAGGACTACACCCTCGCCGGGAACCTCATCCCGGACGAGCTGCTCGATGCCTTCATGCTCTGCGGCACCCGCGAGGACGTCGCCGCGAAGGCCCTCGCCTTCCGCGTCGAGACTGGCCTCGGGCTGCCGCTGCTCCAGCCCGTCCTCCAGGAGGAGCGCCAGATCGACGAGCTCATCGCGGCGGCCGCGATCTACGCGGACCTGCCGCACGCCGCGCGGTGGGCCGCGCCGGTCGCCGATTCGGCGGCCGCGACCGTTGGCGGTGGCTCGGCTGAGTCCGACTCGGCCTCCGTGGACCTGCCGGCCGCGACCGCGGGGACCGGATCGCTCGCCGACGACCGGCGACTGGGGCCGGTCGAGACCGCCCGACGGCGACTCGGCGCGACGCGGGAGATCCTCCGCCCCTTCGCCTACACCGCCTCTGTCATCCCGGTCCTCGCCGGCGCGGCCCTGGCCGCCCTCGACGGGCAGTTCACCTGGCTGCCGTTCCTGGCCGCGCTCGCCGGGTCGGTCCTCCTCCACTCGGGAACGAACATCGTCAACGAGATCTACGACGTCCGCCAGGGGATCGACACTATCGTCTCGCCCCGGGCCAGCCACGCCATCGTCAAGGGTCGGATGAGCGAGCGGGCAGCGTTCACGGTGGCCGGCCTCGCGTTCGCGCTGGCGATCGCGGTCGGGATCTACCTGCTCGTCCTGCGCGGGCCGGCCATCGTCGTGCTCGGGTTCCTCGGCCTGGTCGGGGGCTGGGGCTACACGGCCCCGCCGCTCCAATACAAGTACCGCGCCCTCGGGGTGCCCCTGGTGTTCCTGCTGATGGGCCCGCTCATGGTCGTCGGCAGCTACTTCGCCGTGACCGGGGCCTGGAGCCCGGTCGCTCTCATCCTGTCGATTCCGGTCGGCCTCCTCGTGGCCGCCATCCTCCACGGCAACGAGTGGCGCGACATCAGCGAGGACACCCGGGCCGGGATCGTCACCCTCTCGTCGCGGATCGGCCGCGACTGGGCCCACTACGGGTACGTCGGGCTCGTCCTGGGGGCCTACATCAGCCTCGGGCTGTCGGTCGCGTTCTCGCTCCTGCCGCCGCCGACGCTGCTGGCGATCCTGTCCCTGCCGTTCCTCGCCCAGGTCGTCCGCTCGGCCGAGCTCGGGGCGACGGGCCAGGCCCGGGCGATCGCGATGATCGACCTCCAGACCGCCCGGCTCCACCTCGCCTTCGGGGCGTTCCTCGTCATCGGGCTGCTCCTCGCCGGGGTCGTCCGTGGCTGACGCCTCGGGGCGGGCCGGCGACGACCGGCCGGGGGCGCTCGCCCTCGCCGTGGGGCTGGCCGCCGCGAGCGCCGCCTTCACGGCGACGTTCCGCGGCCCGCGGGACCGCTTCTGGTCGCGGATGACCTGGACCGGGGTGAGCCTCGGCGGCCTGGCCCTGCTGTTCTCGGGCCCGGCCCGTGGGGCCCGCATCAGGTGGTGGCATGTCCCGGTCGGATTGCTCTCGGCGGCCGTCCTGTACGTCACGTTCCAGGTCGGTGACCGGTTCGCCCGCCGCTACGTCCCGAAGGGCGACGCGGAAATCCGCGAGATCTACGCTCTTCGGACCCTGCTCCCGCGGGGGGAGATCGCGACGCGTCTGGCCGCGATCGTCGGGCCGGCCGAGGAGCTCTTCTGGCGCGGCCTCGTCCAGGCGGCGCTGATGCGCCGCTTCGGGCGATGGAAGGGCGCGGCGATCGCCGCCGGCGCCTACGGCGGCGTCCACGTCACGTCCGGCAACTTCACGCTCCTCGGGGCGGCCGGGGTGGCCGGCGCGCACTGGTGCGCGCTCTACGCGGCCGGGGCGCCTCTCGGGGCGCTCATCGTCAGCCACGTCGCCTGGGACATCTGGATCTTCCTCGTCCAGCCGACCGGCGAGGTCGAGGTCGTCGTCCCGGCCTGATCGCGCCCGGTCTCGCAGCCGAGAGAGCACCATGCAACCGACGCACCCCGGACCGTGTTTGGGGAATCGATGGACGCCGACGTCGCCCTCGCCGCTCGCCTCGCGACCGATCTCGACGGGTCCTTCCGCGCCCTCGTGGCGGACCACGAGGACCGCCTCTATACGATCGCCCTCCGCTTGCTCGGGGACCGCCGCGACGCCGAGGAGGTCGCCCAGGACGCCTTCGTCCGCGCCTACCGGGCGATGGCCGGCTACGACGCGGACCGGATTCGACAGCTCCGGCTCCGGCCGTGGCTTGCCTCGATCGCCGTCAACCTCTCGCGAAAC
>MGOD01000105.1:5993-7882 GCA_001795245.1 Chloroflexi bacterium RBG_16_70_13 | reverse complement strand
CCTGAAGCAGGCCGTCGTCGGGCCGTTCACGGTCGTCGAGGAGAAGACCGGAGCAGAGCTCGTCGGGTGGCGCTACATGGGTCCCTACGACGAGCTGCCGGCGGTGAGCGCCGCGTTCGCCACCGCGACGCCCCCGTTTGAACACCGCATCGTGGCCTGGGACGAGGTCGGCGAGGACGAGGGGACCGGGATCGTCCACATCGCCCCCGGCGCCGGGGCCGAGGACTTCCAGCTCGGCAAGGCCGCCGGGCTGCCCGTCATCGGCCCGATCGACGAGGACGGCCGCTATTACGAGGGCTTCGGCTGGCTGTCGCGCCTCGAGGCCCCCGCGGTCGCCGAGCGGATCGTCGACGACCTCGAGCGGCGGGGCTTCTTCTACCACCTCGAGTCGTACACCCACCGCTATCCGCACTGCTGGCGCTGCGGCACGGCGCTGCTCTTCCGCCTCGTCGACGAGTGGTTCATCAGCATGGGCCCGGTCTACGACCAGCCGCGGGAAACGCTCACCAGGGCGCAGGTCGACGCCAGCCTTCGCTACCAGATCATGGAGGTCGTCGACCGGATCCGCTGGATCCCGTCGTTCGGCTACGAGCGGGAGCTCGACTGGCTCCTGAACATGCGCGACTGGATGATCTCGAAGAAGCGGTACTACGGGCTGGCCCTGCCGATCTACGACTGCGAGGCCTGCGGCAGGTTCGACGTCATCGGCGGGCGCGAGGAGCTCCGGGAGCGCGCGATCGAGGGCTGGGAAGCGTTCGAGGGCCACACGCCCCACCGGCCCCATGTCGACGCGGTGAAGATCGCGTGCTCGTCGTGCGGCGCGCCGGTGTCCCGGATCCCCGACGTCGGCAACCCCTGGCTCGATGCCGGGATCGTGCCCTTCTCGACGCTCCACTACCGCGAGGACCCCGAGTACTGGGCGACGTGGTTCCCGGCCGACTTCATCACCGAGAGCTTCCCGGGCCAGTTCCGGAACTGGTTCTACGCGATGCTCGCCATGTCGACCGTGCTCCGGCGCCAGGAGCCCTTCAGGACGATCTTCGGCTACGCCACGCTCTTCGGCGAGGACGGCCGGCCGATGCACAAGAGCTGGGGCAACGCCATCGAGTTCGACGAGGCCGCCGAGCGGATGGGCGTCGACGTCATGCGCTGGCTGTACATGTCGGCCCGGCCCGAGGACAACATCCATTTCGGCTGGCACGCCGCCGACGAGGCCCGGCGCGAGCTCCTCGTCCTGTGGGGCGTCTACGACTTCTTCGTTCGACATGCCCGGATCGCGGGCTGGACTCCGTCCCCCGGCCTTGACGAGGAGATCGCCGCGGCGGCGGCCTGGCCGGCCCTCGACCGCTGGATCCTGTCGCGCTGCGCGGGCATGGCCGCCGATGTCGGCGCGGCGCTGGCCGACTATGACGCGATGGCCGCGACCCGCGTCGTGGGCACGTTCATCGATGACCTCTCGACGTGGTACCTGCGCCGGTCGCGGGACCGGATGCGGCCGCGGGCCGAGCCGGGCGACCGCGACGCGGCATTCGTGACGCTCCACGCCGCCATCGTCACGCTGAGCCGGGCGATCGCCCCGGTCCTGCCATTCCTGTCCGAGTCGATGTACCGGAATCTCGTTGCCGAGGTCAGCCCGACGGCTCCCGAGAGCGTCCATCTCAGCCGCTGGCCGGCCGACGAGCTGAGCGCTCTCCGCGACGAGCGACTGGAGGAGGCGATGGCGGTCGCCCGCCAGGCGGTGGAGCTCGCCCGGACGCTCCGGGCCCAGGCCGGCCTCCGGAACCGTCAGCCCCTGGCTCGCCTCTGGCTGGCCCTGCCGGGCGGCGACCTCCACGAGCTCGACGCCCTCGTCTCCCTCATTGCCGACGAGGTCAACGTCAAGGCGGTCG
>MGOD01000105.1:5635-5948 GCA_001795245.1 Chloroflexi bacterium RBG_16_70_13 | reverse complement strand
GGTCCTTCTGCCGAAGGTCGGGAAGCACCTCGGGTCGCAGATCCCGGCGGTCATGGCCGCCGCCCGCGAGGGCGCCGTCGAGATCCGGCCGGACGGCTCGGTCGAGCTGGCCGGCGTCGTCCTGGCGCCCGACGAGGTCGAGATCCTGGCCACGCCGCGACCGGGAACGGCGGTCGCCCACGACGAGGGCCTCGTCGTCGTCATCGACACCGAGCTGACGCCGGCGCTCCGGGCCGAGGGCGATGCCCGGGAGCTCCAGCGGGCCATCCAGGACCTCCGCAAGGAGGCCGCCCTCGACCTCGACGACGAGATC
>MGOD01000105.1:2505-5538 GCA_001795245.1 Chloroflexi bacterium RBG_16_70_13 | reverse complement strand
GGAGGGGGCCAGCATCGGGACCGCGGACCTGGAGGCCGGCCCGGCCAGGATTGCCCTCCGCCGGCGGGTCGCCGGCGGCTCCGGGGTGCCGCGGGCATGACCGTGGCGGCGCCGGGACGACCGCTCTGGGCGCCGTTCCTCCTGCTCGCCGCCTCGATCGTCGTTGTCGACCAGCTGACGAAGGCCTGGATCACCCAGGCCCTCGCACCGGACGGGGTCATCCGCCTCGTGGGCGAGAACCTCCGCCTGATCTATACCCAGAACAGCGGGGCCCTGTTCGGGCTGTTCCGGGGCCAGGCAGCACCGTTCGCGATCCTGTCGCTGGCCGTCATCGCGGTCATCGTCGCCTACCACGGCCGGTCAGGACGCAACCCGTACATGACCCTGACTCTGGGGCTGCTGCTCGGCGGGGCAATCGGCAACGCCATCGACCGGCTGCGCCTCACGTACGTCGTCGACTTCGTCGACGCCGGGATCGGCGACCTCCGCTTCTATACCTTCAACGTCGCCGATTCGTGCATCAGCGCAGCGGTCCTGCTGCTCCTCCTCATGGCGATCCGGCCGCGACTCGCAGAGCCGCGCGGGGTCGCGTCGTGATGGCCGATGCCGGCCGCTCGGGGCCGGGGATCCGGGTCCTGCCGGTGCCGCCCGAGACCGCCCCGACCCGCGTCGACCGGTTCGTCGCCGACCGGACGGGCCTGTCGCGGAGCCACGTCCAGAAGCTCATCACCGAGGGCCGGCTGACGGTCGGCGATCGAACCCTGCGGGCGAACTCGCTCGTCGAGGCCGGGACTGAGCTCCGCCTCGACGTTCCGGAGCCGGTCGCGGCCAAGCCCGTCGCCCAGCCCGAGATCGACGTCCCGGTCGTCCACGAGGACGCCGACCTGCTGATCGTCGACAAGCCGGCGGGGCTCGTCGTCCACCCGGCGCCGGGACACGCCGACGGGACGCTCGTGAACGCCCTCCTGGGCCGAGGCGGAGCGGCGGCCTACGGCGGGATCGCCGGCGTTCGCCGGCCGGGGATCGTCCACCGCCTCGACCGCGACACGAGCGGCCTGCTAATGGTCGCGAAGACCGACCTCGCGCAGGGCTCGCTCATGGCCCAGCTGAAGGCCCGCCGGATCAAGAAGACGTACCTCGCCCTCGTCCAGGGCTCGGTGGCCGCCGCCATCGGGCGAATCGAGGCCCCGATCGGGCGCGATCCGAAGCACCGGGTCCGCATGGCGGTCGTACAGGACGGCCGGCCCGCGACGACGGGCTACCGGGTGCGCGAGCGGTTCGCCGGCTGGACCCTCCTCGAGCTCGACCTCGTGACCGGGCGGACCCACCAGATCCGGGTCCACCTCGACGCCATCGGCCACCCGGTGGCGGGCGACCCGCTCTACGGCGGCGGCGATTCGCGGAAGGGTCCGGCCGGACTCGCCCGGCTCTTCCTCCACGCCTGGCGCCTGGAGCTCACCTCGCCATCGAGCGGCCGGCTCATCCGGGCCGAGGCACCGCTCCCCTCGGACCTCGAGGCGATCCTCGCCGCGCTGCGGGCACCGGCCCGATGACGCCGGCCGCGAAGCCGCCGCTCGACCGCACCGAGCCGGGCGCGCCGGGGGCGCTCCTCGTCATCGTCTCGGGACCGTCCGGGGTCGGCAAGGACAGCGTCATCGGCGAGATCCGGCGGGTGCCCCGCGACCCTGACTACCACTACGTCGTGACCTGCACGACCCGGCCCCGGCGGTCGTATGAGATCGACGACGTCCACTACCACTTCCTCAGCGAGGCCGAGTTCATGCGCCTCCGCGACGAGGGCGAGCTGCTCGAGGCGAACGAGGTCCACGGCAACTGGTATGGCACCCCTCGGGCCGACGTCCGGGACGCCCTCCGCCAGGGTCATGACGTGATCCTCAAGATCGACGTCCAGGGCGCCGCGGTCGTGAAGCAGAAGGTCCCCGAGGCCCTCCTGATCTTCCTCGTCCCGCCGTCGCTCGAGGATCTCTTCGGGCGCCTCCAGGCCCGGGCCACAGAATCCGCCGACGAGCTCGACATCCGCCAGCGGAACGCGGCCCTCGAGCTCGCCCGGCAGTCCGACTACGACCACGTCGTGGTCAACGAGACGGGCCAGATCGAGCGCACGGCACGCCGGATCCACGACATCATCACCCGAGAGAAGGCCGCCAACCCGGATCGCCGGACCCGGGTCTGACCGGCACGGCCGAGGAGACAGCGTGGACCGAGCGTCCGCGGAAGCGCCGCGGGGCGCCTTTGAGCCGGCGTCCAGGCAGGGCGACCTCGGGCTCGACGCCGAGGCGTCGGCGGGCGATGCCCTCGTCGCGGTGGCGATCGATGCCGCGGGCGCAGCGGGCGCGCACTCCTTCACCTACCGCGTCCCCGACCGGCTGGCGCCGATCGAGCCGGGCGAGGCCGTCGTCGTCGAGTTCGGACGGCGCCAGGCGCTCGGGATCGTGCTGGGGGAGGGGATCGCCGCCCCGGGCGTGACGACGAAGCCGATCGTCGACCGCGTTCGCGGGGACGGGCCGCTCCTGCCGCCGCTCGCGATGACGCTGGCGGCCTGGATCTCGGCGCACTACCTGGCGCCGCCGGCGCTCGTCCTCCGGGCGATGCTCCCGCCGGGCCTCCTCGAGCGGCTCGAACTCGTCGCGGAGCGGCGCCCTGCTGCTGCCGGTGCGCCTGGCGCGGTTGACCCGGCGGACGCTGCCGTCCTGACCCTCCTGGACGATGGGCCGAAGGTCGTTCGGCGCCTCGCCGCGCCCGAGGGCCGTCCGGCGCTGCTGCGGCGACTCAGGGCGCTCCGGGCGGCCGGCCGGATCGATCTCGACTGGACGCTCCTGGACGCCGGCGCCGGACCACGCTACGTCCGGATCGCGCGCCTCGCCGCGCCGGGGTACGCGGCCGGGGCGGGGGAGGCCGCAGCGGTCGCGCGCCCGGATGGCCCGGCCGCTCCGGACTCCGGAGCCGGCGCGGGACGCCGCCTCGGGCCGCGCCAGCGGGTGGCTCTCGACGACCTCGCCGCCGCCGGTCCCG
>MGOD01000105.1:1415-2493 GCA_001795245.1 Chloroflexi bacterium RBG_16_70_13 | reverse complement strand
CGGGAGCGCGGTGCTCGGGTCGCTCGTCAGGCGCGGCCTCGCCGAGATCGAGGTCGTCGAGGCTCCCAGGCGGCCCCTCGCCTCGCGGGCGCCCGGTCGCCGGGGGTCCCGGCCGGCCTCGTCGGCCCTCAGCCCCGAGCAGTCGGCTGCCGTGGCCGCGATCCGCGATGCCATCCGGGCCCGGGACGCGACCCCGCTCGTCCTCGACGGCGTGACCGGTGGCGGCAAGACGGCGATCTACGCCGAGGTCATCGCCGCCTGCCTGGAGGCAGGGCGGCAGGCCCTCCTGCTCGTCCCGGAGATTGCCCTCGCCCTGCCGATCGTCGATCGACTCCGGGCAAACCTGGACGCGGACGTCGCCCTCCTTCACAGCGGCCTCGGGGACGGAGAGCGGGCCGATGAGTGGCGCCGGATCCGGTCCGGCCGGGCGGACGTCGTCGTCGGGACTCGGCTCGCCGCGCTCGCCCCTCTCGACAGTCTTGGCCTGGTCGTCGTCGACGAGGAGCACGATCCGGCCTACAAGAGCGACCGGACGCCCCGGGTCCAGGCCCGGGACGTCGCGATCGAGCTTGGGCGGCTCGCCGGCGCGGCGGTCGTCCTCGGCTCGGCGACGCCGGCGGTCGAGACGGAGGGCCGGGCCCGGGACGGCGCGTACCGTCGCATCCGGCTCCCGGACCGGCTGTCTGGCCGGCCGCCGACGGTCGAGGTCGTCGACCTCCGGGCGGAGCTCGAGGCGGGCGTCCGGGGGATGCTCTCGCGTCCGCTGCTCGCGGCGATCGCCGGCCTCGACCGTGAGCTCGGCGACCAGGCCGTCCTCGTCATCAACCGCCGTGGCTCGGCGTCCGTGGTTCTGTGCCGCGACTGCGGCCACGTCCAGGCCTGTCCGGAGTGCACCCGGCCGCTCGTCTATCACCAGGCCGGCGTGACCCTCCGCTGCCACCACTGCGGCCGGGCCACGCCGCTCGCGTCGCGCTGCCCGCAGTGCGGCTCGGCGCGGATCCGCTACCTCGGCGGCGGCACGGAGCGGCTGGAGCGCGAGGTTCGCGACCGCTTTCCGGCGCTCCGGGTCGGGCGGCTC
>MGOD01000105.1:997-1314 GCA_001795245.1 Chloroflexi bacterium RBG_16_70_13 | reverse complement strand
ACGAGCCTCGTCACGAAGGGGATCGACGTTCCGGCCGTGACCCTCGTGGGCGTCGTCTCGGCGGACGTGGCCCTGAACCTCCCCGACGAGCGCGCCGCGGAGCGGACCTACCAGCTGATCGCCCAGGCGATCGGCCGGGCGGGGCGGGGGAGCCGCCCCGGCCACGCCATCATCCAGACGTACCTGCCCGAGCACCCCGCGATCCAGGCCGTCGCGACCGGCGAACCGGCCGCGTTCTACGACGCCGAGCTCGAGGATCGCCGGCGCTTCGGGTCGCCGCCCTTCGCCCGGCTCCTCAAGCTGACGCTCGCCCTGGC
>MGOD01000105.1:387-939 GCA_001795245.1 Chloroflexi bacterium RBG_16_70_13 | reverse complement strand
AGCGAGCGACGCCGGTTCGCGGACGAGCGTGGCCGGGCCGGCGCCCGCCTACATCGCCCGGCGGGCCGATCGCTGGCGCTACAACGTCGTCATCCGGGGACCGGATCCGGCCGGGTTCCTGGGCGAGCCTCCGGGACCGCCATGGTCCGTCGACGTCGACCCCGAATCACTGCTCTAAGGCCGGCCCCGCGCATTCGGGCCGGACGACCCGTGCGCATCCGCGAGGTTCGGGAGACAATCCGGGTCACCGCACGGCGGTCCGCCAGGCCGCGGACAAGGAGGCACCCATGATCGACGAGACCACGAAGCCGGGCGAGACGTCGTCGAGCCACGGCGACGAGACGTTCGAATGGACCGGCGATGCCGGCAACGGCGACTCGAGCGGGCCGAAGTCGGCCGCGGCCACGGGCCGCGAGTGGCTGACCCAGCTCCAGACGATGATCGACAAGGCGGCCACGCAGGCGGCGCCGGTCATGCGGGAGGTCGCCGCGAAGGCGGCCGAGCTCGCCGCGGTGGCCGGTGAGAAGGCCGGGCCCGTCGCGGCCCGGGCCG
>MGOD01000105.1:0-207 GCA_001795245.1 Chloroflexi bacterium RBG_16_70_13 | reverse complement strand
AGGGACAGCGCCGCAGCCGATGGATCGAGGGCCGCGCCGGAAACGACGCGGTCCTCGCCTATACTCCGCCCCATGACCGTCCGACCGATCCTCCTGCTCGGCGATCCGCGCCTGCGCCTGAAGGGCCAGCCGGTCGACAGCTTCGGGAAGTTCCTCCACGAGCTGCTGGACGACCTCGCCGGGACGATGCGCGACGCGCCCGGGGTC
>MGOD01000104.1:4173-7012 GCA_001795245.1 Chloroflexi bacterium RBG_16_70_13 | reverse complement strand
TCGGATCCCTCGCCGTGGCGACCGCAGTCGTCGACCGACGCGAGTTCGGCTGAGTGAGTCGCAGGCCATCGGCATCGGTCGCCTCCTCGGCCACACCGCCATGGTCGAATCACCCAAACGGGTGAGCACACGTCCACGATCCAAGGGCTACGCTGGCGTTAGCCAGGTCCGGATTCTCGCCGGATGCTCACCAGCGTCCGAGCGCTGGCAGGAGAGTAGCGATGAAGATCGTCGTCGGCGTTGATGGCTCTGCCCAGGCGCTCGCCGCCGCCAGATGGGTCGTCCAGCTGCCCCTCTCATCGGCCCACGAGGTCGTCGTGGCCTCTGTCGCCGCACCGCCCGTCTTCATCGGGGCCTGGGGTTACGTGCACACGGGGAGTTCCGCGAGGCTGCTCGATATGGCGTGGAAGGCCGCCCAGCATGCAGCTCGCCGGGCGGCCGAACAGGCCGTCGGGGAGTTCACCGGTCTCCCATGTCCCGTCCACGTCGTGATCAGGGAAGGACATCCGATAGAGGCGTTGCGGCGGGTCGTCGAGGAGCTCGGCGCGGATCTGCTCGTCGTCGGGCCGCACGGGCGCGGCAGGCTCGAGTCGATCCTGCTGGGCAGCGTCTCCCAATCACTCCTGCACGTGATGCCGACCTCGATCCTCGTGGCGCGAGAGCCGGCGCGCGCTCCCGAGCGCATCCTGCTGGCGGTCGACGGCTCGCCCCACAGCCTCGCCGCCGCCCGCTTTCTCGCGCGCTTCCCGTTGCCGGCCGGTGCGCGGATCGACGTCCTGACGGTCGTGGCTGGCTCGTTCGACGGGTTTCCGGAGCAGGGAGGGGTCGACTTTCGGGACCTTGTGACGTTCGAACGGCGTCGTGCTGCCGAAGTCATCGGTGAGGCCGTTGCGGCGCTGGAAGCCGGCGGGAGGACTGGGCAGCCGGCGATCCGCGATGGCGACCCCAAGCGGGAGATCCTCGCCGTCGCGCGTGAGCACGAGAGCGACCTGATCGTGATGGGAGCGCGTGGCGTCGGCGGCTTCCGGGGCCTCGTCCTGGGAAGCGTGTCGCGGGCCGTCAGCAAGGCGGCACCTTGCGCGACGCTCGTCGTGGGCCACCACGCCGGCCCGAGCGAGGAAGGGGGGTCGTGACGATGGCTGGCATGCGCTTCCTGTTCGCGACCGACGGCTCGACCGGGGCCGGGCAGGCGCTGCGACTCCTGACGTCGAGCTTCGAGCCCAGCGGCGTGGAGTCCGTGGAGGTGATCTCGGTCGTGCCCCTGGTTCTGCGCGGGCCGGACGCCGGGCCCAGCGATGCGGCGCACGCCGTCATCGAGCAGGGCCAGCGCGACGCGGCCGAGCAACACGTCCACGGGGCCGCGGAGCTCCTGCGCGGCGCCGGCTTCGAGGCCGTCGAAACGGTTCGCGTGGGTCACCCCGCCGAGACGATCGTCACCCATGGCATCGCCCACCGGGCCGATCTGATCGTGCTGGGTACCCGGGGTCTCAGCGGGCTGCGCCGGCGGGTCGTGGGGAGCGTCTCGGGCAAGGTCGCGCGGTACGCCCCTAGCTCGGTCCTCGTCGCGCGAACGGCGGGCCCGGTCCGCCTGGTCCTCCTCGGCTACGACGCGTCCCCCGACGCGGACGAAGCGCTCGAGCTCGTGGCCCGACTCCCCCTCCACGGCGGACCACAGGTGACCGTCTGCTCGGCCTACGATGTCGTTCGGCCCTTCACCTCCGGCCTGGCGCCGACGATGGTGGCTCAGGTTCGTGCCGCCTACAGCGATAGCCTCCGCTGGGCGCGTGAGGCCGCAGAAGCGATGGCCGCGAGCGCGGCTCAGCGACTGCTCGAGCGGGGCGTCGCGGCGACCGACCGGACGGCCCGCGGTCCAGCGCACGAGCAGCTGGTGATCGTCGCCAGCGAGCTGTCCGCCGATCTCCTGGTCGTGGGCTCCCGGGGCCTCTCGGCGATCCAGCGCTTCTTCCTGGGCAGCACGAGCGCGGCCCTCGTGACCCAGCCGCCGACGAGCGTCCTCGTTGCGCGCGGCGTAGAAGGCTGATGATGGCGGGAGGCAGATGATGAACGAAACGATCGCCGCGCCCTTCCGAGTCCTCCTCGCCACGGACGACTCCGAGCCGGCGCGGCAGGCGGAGGCGTGGGTGGCGCGCCTCCGCTGGTCGCGACCCTGCCTTGTTGACGTGCTCTGTGTGGCGGGCCACGGGATCACCCGCTTCGGCTGGGGGATGCAGACCTACCGGACGACGGTTCGGCAGGCCGTCGAGCAGATCCGCCAGAGCGAGTTGCTGGCCGGCGAACGGGTCGCGAACGCGGTCGGCGAGCGCCTGCAGCGGGCCGGTCTGACGGTGCATGCGTGGGCCCGCCAGGGCGACGCGGCCGAGGAGATCCTCGCCATGATCGACCAGGAGCGGCCGGACGTCATCGCCCTCGGCCCGCGAGGGCGGTCGGGTCTCGCCGAACTGCTGCTAGGCAGCGTCTCCCACCAGATCGTCGTCTCCTCGACGCTGCCCGCCCTGATCGCTCGCCGCCCCCCGTCCGAACAGGGACCCTTGCCGGAGCATCTCCTCGTCCTCG
Source organism: Chloroflexi bacterium RBG_16_70_13 (assembly GCA_001795245.1). GTDB lineage: Bacteria > Chloroflexota > Limnocylindria > Limnocylindrales > CSP1-4 > UBA5189. The sequence goes on along the minus strand of MGOD01000104.1, from coordinate 4,438 downwards.
TTGACGGGTCACTTGCTGCGAAGACGGCGATCGGCTGGATCGCCCGAACCGGCTGGGCGGTGGGGGCAAAGGTGACCGTCCTCGGGCTGCTCGGCGTCCCGCCGGGCGTCGACACGGACGAGCCGGAAGCGGTTTCCGGGCTCGGTGAACTCGTCCGCGGCGACGCTGCGACCTCCCTGGACACGCTCTCCGAGCCCCTCCGGGAACAGGCGGAGTCCCTCACGATCGAACTCGACCTCGGCCACCCGCTCGAGGGCGCCTTGCG
>MGOD01000104.1:0-4089 GCA_001795245.1 Chloroflexi bacterium RBG_16_70_13 | reverse complement strand
GCCCGGTACGCGTCGAACTCGGTGCTGATCGTCCCGGCGACGTAGCAGGCGCACGGGTTAGGCTTGCTGGGTGGGTCCATACGAGCTCTGGCAATGGATCGCGATCTTCCTGCTGGCCGGCGGGTTCGTCGTCGTAGCGGGTACCGTGCTGGCCCGGTCCGGCGACGAGATCGCCACCAGGACGGGCCTCGGCGGTCTCCTCGTCGGCATGCTGCTGCTGGCTGGCGCGACGTCGCTGCCGGAAGTCGCCACGGACGTCAGCGCCGCGCTGGAGGGCGCTCCGGACCTGGCCGTCGGCGACCTGTTCGGGAGCAGCATGGCGAACATGGCCATCCTGGCCATCATCGACCTCGTCCACCGCGGTCGAGTCTGGCCGGGGGTCGGAATCGGCCATGCGAGGCTGGCCGCCGTGGCCATCGGCCTGACATCGGTGGCCCTGCTGGGCATCCTCGTCCCGTCCGGGATCTCGATCGGCTGGGTCGGCCTCGACACGGTGCTCATCGTCGCGGCCTATGTCGCCGCGGCGGCGTGGATGAGCCGCTCGCGAGGCGAGGGGAGGCGAACGCGGGACGGTAGCGGCGAGATCCTCGCCCCGATCGGGTGGTCGGGACCCGAGGAGGCACGCCACAGCCTGCGCTACGAAGTCGCCCGCTTTGGTGGGGCGGCGCTCGTCATCCTCGTGGCGGCGCCCTTCCTCGCCCTGTCGGGAAAGGGGATCGCCGACGCCACCGGCGTGGGGCAGACGTTCGTCGGTGCCCTGCTGCTCGCGGTGACCACCTCGCTGCCGGAGTTGGTGGCCTCGCTGGCCGCGATCCGGATCGGTGCGTATGACCTCGCCGTCGGCAACCTCTTCGGCAGCAACGCCCTCAACATGACGATCCTCTTCGCGGCCGACGCGGCCTATGCTCCGGGTCCGATCCTGGCCGCGGTCGCTCCGGCCCAGGTCGTCGCCGGTGTCGGCGCGATCCTGCTCATGGCGATCGCCCTGGCGGCCGTGGTACACGGCACTCGGACACGGATCCGGCGGCTGGAGCCGGATGCGTTCGTCGTCCTCGTCGCGTATGTCGTGCTGATCGGCGCCATCTGGGAGGCATCGACGTGACCGTGCCGCCAGAGGGAACGCCGTTGGTCGTGGTCCGCCCGTGGACGCTCGAACCCGGAGCTGTGGCGGATGCGCTCGGCACGGATCCCGCGGTCGGTCTGGCCGCGGCCGAGGCGGCACAGCGGCTGGCTCGCGTGGGCCCGAACGAGCTGCTGGAGCGCGGTCACAAACCACCGTGGCGACTGCTGGTCGAGCAGTTCACGAACGCGATGATCGTCGTGCTCATGATCGCGGCGATCGTCACGGTCATCATCGGGGACCTCAAGGACACCATCGTCATCGGCGCCATCGTCGCGCTCAACGGTGTCATCGGGTTCGTCCAGGAATATCGGGCCGAGCAGGCGATGGCCGCGCTCAAGCGGATGACCAGCCCGTCGGCGCGTGTCGTTCGCGACGGCGTCGTCGGTGTCGTTTCCGCGAAAGAGATCGTGCCGGGTGATCTGGTCCGACTGGAGGCCGGCGACGTGGTCGCCGCGGACCTGCGCCTCCTGGAGTCGGCCTCCCTGCGCATCAATGAAGCCGCGCTCACCGGCGAATCAGAGCCGGCAAGCAAGACCGTCGACGCCTTGCCGGCCATCTCCGACGCGCTCCTGGCGGACCAGCGCAACATGGCCTTCAAGGGCACCGCCGTGACCTACGGTCGCGGCTCCGGGGTCGTGGTGGCCACCGGGATGGCGACGGGCCTCGGTCGGATCGCGGACCTGCTCCAGGAGCACGCCGGTGGCCAGACGCCGCTCCAACGACGACTGGGCGTGCTCGGTAAGCGACTCGCCGTCGCGGCCTTCGGCGTCTGTGCCGTCGTCTTCACCATCGGCGTCGGCCGCGGTGAGGCGGTCGACGTGATGTTCCTGACGGCGGTGAGCCTCGCCGTCGCCGCGATCCCGGAGGGCCTCCCGGCAGTCGTGACGATCGCCCTCGCGCTCGGCGCGCGACGGATGGCCCGGCGGCGTTCGCTCATCCGCAAGCTGCCGGCCGTCGAGACGCTCGGGTCGGTCACGGTCGTCTGCTCCGACAAGACGGGCACGCTGACCGAGAACCGGATGCTCGTCGAGCGGGTCTGGACGCCGGCCGGGGAGTACCGCGTCTCGGGCGAGGGCTATGCGCCGGACGGGACGATCAAACCCGCCCCAGACCGTGACGCGTCCTTCGACCGACTCGCGCGCGTGGCCGCAGCGTGCAACGATGCCTCGCTTCATGCCCCGGGCCGGTCGGGCGACCCGTGGTCGATCACCGGAGACCCCACCGAGGCCGCGCTGCTCGCGCTCGCCATGAAGCGGGGGATCGACCAATCCGAGCTCGTGGCCAGCTGCCCTCGCGTCGAGGAACTGACGTTTGACTCCGACCGCCGTCGGATGGCAACGCTTCACGCCGAGGACGACCACGTCTGGGTCGCCGCCAAAGGCGCGCTCGATGCCATGCGGGCGCTGCTCGGACCGGGTCAGGCGGACGTTCTCCGGGCGGCCGAGCGTGTGGCGGATCGATACGCTGAGGAGGGGTTCCGGGTCCTGGCGCTCGCCGAGCGCTTCGTCGCCGACGTTCCCGCGCGGCTCGACGAAGCCGAGCACGGTTTGCGCCTGCTCGGGATCGTTGGGATGGCGGACCCCCCGAGACCCGAATCCGCGCCTGCCATCGCGGCCTGCCGGGCCGCCGGCATCACGCCGGTCATGATCACGGGCGACCACCTCCTCACGGCCCGAGCGATCGCGACCCGGATCGGGATCCTACGCCCGGGTGGGCGGTCGGTAACGGGCAGCGAGCTCGAGGATCTCGACGACGCCGCGTTCGCCGCGATCGTGGGGGACATCGCCGTGTATGCCCGGACGAACCCCGAGCAGAAACTGCGCATCGTCGAGGCGTGGGCGGCGCGCGGCGCCGTCGTCGCGATGACCGGCGATGGAGTGAACGACGCGCCCGCGCTCAAGCGAGCCGACATCGGCGTGGCGATGGGCGTCATGGGCACCGAGGTCAGCAAGGAAGCGGCCGACATGGTGCTCGCCGACGACAACTTCGCGACCATCGTTGCGGCGGTGGAGGAGGGCCGCCGGATCTACGACAACATCCGGCGCTTCGTCCGCTACCTGCTGACGACGAACTCGGCCGAGATCTGGGTCATGTTCCTAGGCCCGCTGGTCGGCCTGCCGCTGCCGCTCCTCGCGGTCCAGATCCTCTGGATCAACCTCGTGACCGACGGTCCGCCGGCCCTCGCCCTGGGCGTCGAGCCGGCCGAGCCGGACACGATGCGCCGCCCACCGCGCGCGCCATCCGAGTCGATCTTCGCGCGGGGTCTCTGGCAACACGCTGTCTGGGTCGGGCTGTGGATGGCCGCGGTCACGCTTGTCATCCAGGCGGTGGCGATCGACCAGGGGTGGCCATGGCAGACGATGGTCTTCACCACCCTCGCTCTCCTCCAGCTCGGTCACGCTATGGCCATCCGCTCGGAACGCGAGAGCCTGTTCCGGCTGGGCCTGCGCTCGAACCTGCCGCTGACGTTCGCGGCCGTTGCGACACTCCTCGTCCAGGTGGCCCTCGTCTACGTCCCGACCCTGCAGCCGATCTTCGCCACCGAGGCGCTGGCCGTACCCCAGCTGGCGATCGTCCTGGCCGCCTCGACGCTGGGCTTCACAGCGGTCGAGGTCGAGAAGTGGGCCGGGCGGCGACGCGGCCGGTCGCTTCAGTCGAACCTGACCGCCGCATAGCCCACGACGCGGCGCGGGTCGCCACCCGGGGCGTCGGCAGAGGTCGCGTGGGCCAGCACCGTGCCGCGGGTGGCGCCCATCGCCCCCATCGCGGCGAGGGTCAACAGGGTCGGCTCGATCCCGCACAGCGCGCAGTCGAGGCCGGCGATGTGCCCGGTCTCGGCCGCCGCCTCGTGGCGCGCGAGCCGGTCGGCGTCGAGGGAGGCGATCGCGTCGAGGGACTCGGCGTCGACCCGTTCGGCCACGGCCCGGGCCGGGTAGTGGGCCAGGTCCGTGCTCGCGGCCAGGACG
>MGOD01000103.1:30177-30314 GCA_001795245.1 Chloroflexi bacterium RBG_16_70_13 | reverse complement strand
TGCATCTTCGTCATGGCCGACAAGCAGTCGCCCGAGAAGCAGGCCCTCCTCCGCGCCTACGGCGCCGAGGTCGTGCTGTGCCCGACAAACGTGGAGCCGGAGTCTCCGGAGTCCTACTACTCCGTCGCCGCTCGGCT
>MGOD01000103.1:29780-30094 GCA_001795245.1 Chloroflexi bacterium RBG_16_70_13 | reverse complement strand
CCGAGATCTGGGACCAGACCGAGGGCCGGATCACCCACCTCGTGGCGAGCGCCGGGACCGGCGGCACGGTCTCCGGAATCGGCCACTTCCTGAAGGCCCGGAACCCCTCGATCACGATCGTCGGGGCCGACCCCGAGGGCAGCGTCCTGTCCGGCGACGTCGCCCGGCCGTACCTGACCGAGGGCGTCGGGGAGGACTTCTTCCCCGGGACGCACGACCCGGCCGTCGTAGACCGCTGGGTCCGCGTCTCCGACCGGGACGCCTTCCTCATGGCCCGCCGGATCACCCGCGAGGAGGGGATCCTGGCCGGCGAA
>MGOD01000103.1:29349-29757 GCA_001795245.1 Chloroflexi bacterium RBG_16_70_13 | reverse complement strand
GGCCCTCGACGAGGCGCGCCGGATCATGGCGACCGGCGAGGCGGCGGTGAAGGCCGCGGTCATGGTCGTGATCCTGCCCGACGGCGGCCGCTCGTACCTCTCGAAGCTCTACAACGACGAGTGGATGCGGGTCAACGGCCTCCTCGCGACGACCGGGGCGGTCGTCCGTGTCGGTGACCTCCTGGCTGCGCGTCACCACGGCGCGGAGCTACCCGACGTCGTCATCGCCCGGACGACGGACCGCGTCGGCGCGGCGATCGACCTCCTCCAGCTCTACGGGATCAGCCAGCTGCCGGTCTCCCAGGAGGCCGAGGGCGACGCGCTCGAAGGCATCGTCGGGTCCGTGAGCGAGCAGGGCCTCCTCGACCGGGCCTACCGCAACCCCGAGATCGTCGAGCGGACCGTCGG
>MGOD01000103.1:27869-29234 GCA_001795245.1 Chloroflexi bacterium RBG_16_70_13 | reverse complement strand
CCGGTCCGGCCGGCCGGCCGGCGTCGTCACGAAGCTCGACGTCCTCGAATACCTTGCCCACCGTCGGGCCGGCGCCGACAGCCGATGACACGTCTCGAGGCGGAGCTCCGCGCCGAGGCGCGGCTCGCCTGCCGGGTGGCGGCGACCGAGGGCCTCGGCGACCTCATCTGGGGCCACCTCTCGGTTCGCGGTCTCGAGCCCGGGACGTTCTGGCTCAACCGCGCCCGAAGCTTCGAGGCGGTGTGGGCCTGTCTCGTTCGCCGGCCCGACTGACCCTTCGCGCCGTGTAACGGACCGCGCAACCGGGCGTCGATGGGCACAGTAGGGCGACCAGGTGGAGAGCCTCCAGTGATCGAAGGCAGCCAGCCCGTGGAGTCGTCGGACGTGTCGCGGACGAGGCGAGGCGGCCGGTGGCGACGCAGCGCGTGGCTCGCGATCGGGCTAGCCCTCGTCCTTCTGGGCGGCTACGTCGCCGGCGCCCTCGTGGTCTACGACCAGCTCACCGCGATCGGCGAGTCGTGTCTCGATCGGTCCGACCCGACGTCGTTCACGGTCGAGGGCGTCGACACCGACGCGCACCACCTGCCGCCCGCGGTCGAGGCGCGTTTCCCCTCGCGCGATGACGGCGACGTCACGATCGCCGCCTCCTGGTTCCCGGCTGCGGCCAGCCCCGATGTCCCGACAGTCATCCTCGTCCACGGTCTCGGTGGCTGCCGCCACGGTGCCCGTGACCTGCTGGCCGCGGGGATGCTCTACCGCCACGGTATCGCGGTCCTTATGGTCGATCTCCGCGACCATGGCGACTCGTCTCGAGAGGACGGTCGCTTTGCAGGCGGGACCGACGAGTACCGGGACGTCCTCGGCGGCTGGGACTGGCTCCGGAGCCAGGGAGTCCCCGAGTCACGGATCGGGCTGTTGGGGTTCTCGCTCGGCGCGGCGACGACGATGATCGCGATGGGCCGGGAGCCGCGAGTCGCCGCCATCTGGGCCGACAGCGCCTACGGCGACATCCGCGAGGCCATCCGCGACGAACTCGACCGGAACGGCTACCCGACGATCCTCGCTCCGGGCGGTGTCCTCGCCGCCCGGGTCCTCAGCGGCGACGATCTCGACTCCCACAGCCCGCTCGAGACGACGACGCTTCTCGACGGCCGTCCGATCGCGCTGACCCACGGCCTGCTGGACGAGCGGATCGACGTCCGCTACGCGTACCAGCTCGCGGCGTCCGTCGCCGCCCATGGCCAGGTCGCGGAGCTGTGGGTCGTGCCCGACGCCCACCACACTGAGGCCCTCATCCTGCATCCGGCGGAGTACGAGCAGCGGCTGGCCGAGTTCTTCCTCCGGGTCCTCGGATTGTGACGGAAT
>MGOD01000103.1:19211-27777 GCA_001795245.1 Chloroflexi bacterium RBG_16_70_13 | reverse complement strand
GCCGGGTGTGGACGAACGACGCCCCGACGAACCACAGCGGCCAGCCAACGTAGCTGTGGGGCGGCGTCTCCGGCCGCGGCTGTGAGTAGGTCCGGAGCGTCGAAGCGAGCTTCGGGAGGCCGAGGACGACGAGCGCCACCCACGGCCCGATCCAGCCGGCCAGGGCGGCCCCGACGACGATCGGGTAGAAGGCGATCATCAGGGCCTGGGCGACGAGCCGGGCCCGCCGCTCGCCGAGGAGGACAGGCATCGTCCGGACACTCTTCTTCCGGTCGGCCTCGATCTTGTCGATGTGCTTCCCGAAGAGAACGGTCGTCACGAGGATCGCGTAGGGCAGGGAGGCGATCCAGACCCAGCCGGGGATCTCGCCGGTCGCCACGAAGAATGTGCCCACGACCATGAGCGGACCCCAGACGACGAACACGCCGGGCTCGCCCAGGCCGATGTGCTTGAGGCGGATCGGCGGCGCGACATAGAAGACCGAGACGAACAGACCGCCGAGGGCAAAGGCCGCCACGAGCGGCCCTCGCTGGGTCACGAGGAAGGCGAGGATCGCGAGGTCGATCGCGTTGGCGATGAGGATCGCCGTCCCGAGCTGGCGCTTCGTGACCCAGCCAGACAGGATCGGGTGGGGGGCGTAGAGCGCCCGGACGTAGTCGTCCGTGTCGACCCCGCCCTCGAGGTCGAAGTAGTCGTTGATCATGTTGTTGGCGGCATGGGCGACGACGAGGCCCACGATCGCCAGGGCGAGCAGCCCCCAATGGACGCTGACCTCGCCGGTGAGCTGCGCTGCGCCGACGGCGAGGAGGCCGCCGATAAGCCCGGACGTGACGGTCATCGAGAAGACGGCCGCACGGGTGATCACGAGCCATTTGCTGACCGCGTCGGGCGGCACGGTCATGCCCTCGGGCAGGTTCGCGGTGTTGTAGGCGGTCTTCCAGACCCGGAGACGCTGGGCGAGCATCGTGGCGACCTCGGCGCGGGGTGGGTGGTGGCACGACAACGTGCGACTGGACAGTAGCATGAAAATTGTCGGCCGTCGATGGCGTGACGGCCGCGTCGGCGTCGATCGGGGCCTGGTGCCTTGGCCGCCGGCTCAGCCGGGCGCGCTGCCCGCCCGCAGCAGGCTCGCGGCTGCGGCGCGACTGCCGACGCCGAGCTTCAGGTAGACGTTCTCGAGATGTTTCTTCACGGTTCCGGGCGTCACCCACAGCTCGGAGGCGATCTCGGCGTTCGTCTTGCCCTCGGCGACCAGGGCAACGATCTCGCGCTCCCGTGCCGTGACCTGCGGATCCGTTTCGCCGCGTCGCCGGGTGATGAAGTCCGGCGCGGTCGCCAGCGCCCGCCGCAGCGACGCGCGCGCCTCCCGGGCATGAAGGTGCGGCCGGAGCGATTCCATGACGGCGCGGTCGCGCTCGGAGAAGTCCGACTCGTCCCGCTCCCGCAGCAGCACCACCGACCGATACCAGTCCTTGCCGGTGCCCAGGCCCAGGTCGACGATGTACTCGATCGCGCCGGGCCTGAAGTACTCGCGGTACACAGGATGCTCGTGCCAGCGAGTCCGTCCGATGACGTCGGACATGCGGATCGTGGTCAGGTCGCCGGTTCGAACGCGGTAGTCCGCGATCGGGCACGGCCCGACCGACCAGTAGAGGTCCTCGTCATCCTCGTCGTCCGCAGGATCGTCGCCGACCAGCTCGACGTAGCGTCGTTCCGCAAGATCTGCCTCCCCGTATGCGACAACCCTGCTCGGGATGAGGCGACGCAGCCGATCCAGCAGCCCGATGGGGTACGGCTCCTGGTCGTCGAGCTCATCGACTTCGGCCAGGAACTCCAGGACCGCCTTGATGTCCGAGCGCCCGAGCTGCATGAGGCCGCGACGATACGCCGCCGCGCGCCGCCCGTAAATCCGCCGATCGGCGAATGGGCACCGCCCGGCTGTTGCTCGATCGTCACCGCCACGACAGCGTCACGCCAGATGGGCGTGCCGAACCGTGGAGGGCAATCGACATGAGCGCCATAGGCAGGTTGCTCGCCGGCGCCGGTGGAGTCGGCCTCGTCGCCGCGACGACGACGGTCGCCATGGCCATGAGCTTCGGGCCGTGGTCGCCGGCGGCCAGCGCCGAATCGATCCCGGGCACGAGCGGCAATCTCAACACATCCGCGCTCGAGGGCTGCCCGTTCGTCGCCCAGCGGGGCGACGTCCTGTACTTCGCCTCCAACCGCCCGGGCGGCATGGGCGGGCTCGACATCTGGTACGCGATGCGGACCGCGAGCGGGGGCTGGGGCGACCCGGTGAACTTCGCCGAGGTCAACAGCCCGGCCAACGAGCTCTGCCCGACGGCGCATCGGAACGGCAAGACCTTCCTGTTCGTCAGCGCGCGTGACGGTGGCTGCGGGGGCGACGACCTGTACATGACGCGGCGGCACACGAGCCGGGGCTGGGCCGTTCCGGTGAACATGGGCTGCACGGTCAACAGCGCGGCCAACGAGGCCAGCCCATCGCTGCTTGAGACCGAGCTGTACTTCTCGAGCACCCGCGCGGGTGGCCTCGGCGATATCTACGTCAGCGCGTTCGACGGCACCTCCTTTGCTGCTCCCGTGCCGGCGGCCGGCCTCAACTCGGCCCAGGACGACTTCCGGCCCAATCTGCGGCGGGATGGCCTCGAGGTGTTCTTCGACTCGAACCGCCCGGGCGGTCTCGGCGGCCTCGATCTCTGGACGTCGACGCGCTCGAGCACGGCCGGCCCATGGACGGCGCCGGTGAATCTCGGCAGCGCCGTCAACAGCCCGGTCAGCGATCTGCGTGCCTCGCTGTCGTGGGACGGCTCGACGCTCTACTTCGGCTCGTTCCGCGCTGGGGTCGAGGGCTCGCAGGACCTATTTGTCGTCACCCGCTGACGGGCGACGTCTCGACCAGACGACATCTCGACCAGGAGAAGGAGATCGGACATGCATCGCTCGCGAGTCATCGCCGCCCTCATCGGCGCGTCGCTCATCCTGGCCACCACGGCCACCCCGGCCGTGGCGGACCACACCGACGGCGTCCTCGACTGCGGCTCAGCCGGGACGTACGAGGTCGAAGCGGCGAGCATCGAGCCGCTCCCCAAGTTTGAGGCCCCCGTGCCGTGGTCCGGCCTGTTCCTGCTCGAGGACACGAACCGGGTCTTCCGGGCCCTCTCGATCGTCACGCCCCGCTGGTCGATCGTGCTCGAAGCCGCCAACCGGAATCCGCTGGGCACCGTCGAATGCACGCTCACGAGCAGCGGCTTCAACTTCGAGACGCCCTGGCTCCTCGAGGGCCTGCTCGTTCCCTGAGTCGGCAGTCGCTGCGGGCTCGACCCCAACGAGCGCCCTTTCCGGGTCGAGCCCGATGCCCTGGGGAGCGGACGTGGAGCTCGTTCGAACTCACCGGCTCGAGCTGGCGGCGCTGACCGGGCCCTTCGCCGACGCGCTCGTCGCCGGCGACCTCGGAGCCGCGGCGGCCGAGCTCAGAGCTTCGGTTGGCCGCTGGCATGCGACCGACCCGAGCCATCTTGTCCAGCTGCGGCTCGCCGCCGAGGCCGCGGCAGCCGTCGGCTTCGATGGCTTCGCGCGAGTGGTCGTCCTCGCCGGTCCGCCTCGTCGGGCGATTGGATCGATCGGGTTCCATGGCCCGCCGGACGACCGGGGCCGCCTGGAGCTCGGCTGCCGGATCCACCCGGCGCACCGGGGACGAGGCTACGGCGTGGAGGCGGCGACGGCCCTGATCGACTGGGCCACAGCTCGCTTCGGGATCACGCGGTTCCTGCTGGCCGTCCCGTCGCGCCGGGCTGCCCACGGCCTCGTGCCCATCGAGATCGAAACCGACCGTGGTGACAGGCGCGGCGCGGGGATTCACGGCCTCGCGGCGATGGTGGAGTGGGAGTAGCTCCGGGGGTTCCGCGGCACAGCCGCCGAGGGTGCGATGATTCGGCTCGATGCGTGCCGACGACATCCGCCCCGACCTGGCGATCGAGACGCTGGCCGTCCACGCCGGGCAGGAGCCGGACGAGGCGACCGGCGCGGTCGCGCCACCGATCTACCAGACGAGCACCTACCAACAGGATGGTGTCGGGCGCCCGCGGCGCGGCTACGACTACGCCCGGACCGTCAACCCGACCCGCGATCGCCTCCAGCGGGCCGTCGCAGCGCTCGAGGGGGGCGGGGAGGGGATTGCGTTCGCGTCCGGCTCGGCCGCGACCGCCGCGATCGCCGAGCTCGCCGCACCCGGCTCCGAGATCGTCGTCGGCGACGACGTCTACGGCGGCACGTACCGATACCTCGAGCGGGTCCGCCGGCCGAACGGCGTGGAGCCTCGCTACGTCGACCTCGCCGGGGATCCGGACGCGCTCTGGGAGGCGCTCACCGAGCGGACCCAGCTCGTCTGGTTCGAGACGCCCACGAACCCGCTCCTCAAGGTCATCGACATCGCGGCCACAGCCCGGACGGTTCGGGAGCGGTACGGCGACCGGCCAGACCGACCGCTCATCGTCGTCGATAACACCTTCGCCACGCCCGTCCTCCAGCGGCCGCTCGACCTCGGCGCGGATCTCGTCTTCCACTCCGCGACGAAGTACCTCGCCGGTCACAGCGACACGGTCCTCGGGGTCGCGGTGACGCGCGACCCGGCGATCGCCGAGCGGCTGCGGTTCCTCCAGAATGCGATGGGCGGGGTGCCCGGTCCGTTCGACTGCTTCCTGGTCCTGCGCGGCCTCCGGACGCTCCACCTCCGGGTCGAGCGCCACGTGGCGAACGCGACGGCGATCGCCCACTTCCTGGCCGATCGACCGGACGTCGCCTGGGTCAGCCATCCCGGGCTCGTCGCGGGGCCCCATGCCCACCCCCACGCGCCGGCCACGGGCCAGATGTCGGGTGGCGGCGGCATGGTCTCCTTCCGTCCCGCTGCCGGCGGCGCCCGCGGCCGGACCGCCGCCGAGCGGGCGACGGCCATCGCCGAGGCGACCCGGATCTTCACCCTCGCCGAATCGCTCGGTGGCGTCGAATCGCTCATCGAGATCCCGGCCCGGATGACGCACGCGTCGGTCGCCGGCTCGCCCCTCGAGGTGCCAGACGAGCTCATCAGGCTGTCGGTCGGGATCGAGGCGATCGGCGACCTAATCGCAGACCTCGCGAACGCCCTCGACGCGAGCTGACTGCCGACCGAATCCCGCGAAATCGTCCCGCGGCCGCAACGGAATCGGGCCGAACGGCCGGTCTCAGGTGCTGGTCGTCCGGTGTACGATGCCGCGAAACGCGACTGTGGAAGCCGACTCTCGCGGGCCTCGTGCCCGCGCCACGCGCGGCCGGTCGAATCGAAGCCCTGACGGGCCGGGCCACCTCGCCCGCCGTCCGCGCCGAGGAGACCGCAGACCGATGAGCACCGCGACCGCCCCCGGACTGACCCGCAGTCTCGCGCGTCCGGGACGCACCAACCTCTCGACCGCCGAACTGTACGAGCTCGCCCTCCGGGAGGGCGAGGGCCTCCTCGCCGCCAACGGGCCGCTCGTCGTCAAAACCGGCAAGCACACCGGGCGCTCCCCGAAGGACAAGTTCATCGTCGTCGAGCCGACCTCGGAGGCGAAGGTCTGGTGGGGCGACGTCAACCACCCCATCTCCGAGGCCAACTACGACCACCTCCGGGCGCGGCTCATGAAGTACGTCCGCGAGCGCGACCTGTACGCCCAGGACATGTACATCGGGGCCCATCCGAGCCACCGCCGATCGCTCCGGGTCTACACCGAGACGGCCTGGGCGAGCATCTTCGCCAGGAACCTGTTCCGACGGCCGGCGCGCGAGGAGCTGGCGGCCTTCAGCCCCAACTTCACGATCATCGACGTGCCGTCGTTCGAGGCGGACCCCGCGACCGAGGGCACCCGGACGGGGACCGCGATCCTCGTCCACCTCCAGCGGATGGAGGTGATCATCGTCGGGACGATGTACGCCGGCGAGATCAAGAAGTCGGCCTTCACGGTCATGAACTACCTCATGCCCGACGAGGGCGTCCTGCCGATGCACTCGTCGATCAACGTCGGCCAGGCCGGCGACGCGGCCGTCTTCTTCGGCCTCTCGGGAACGGGCAAGACGACCCTCTCGGCCGATCCGCTGCGCAGTCTCATCGGCGACGACGAGCACGGCTGGGGCAGCGACTACGTCTTCAACTTCGAGGGCGGCTGCTACGCCAAGACGATCCGCCTCTCGCCGATGTACGAGCCCGACATCTTCGCCACGACGAAGCGCTTCGGGACGATCCTCGAGAACGTCGACATCGACCCGGTGACGAGGGAGCTGGACCTCGATTCGGAGGCCATCACCGAGAACACCCGGGGGGCCTACCCGCTCCACTTCATCGGCAACGCCGACCCGACCGGGATCGCCGGCACGCCTCGTAATGTCGTGTTCCTGACGGCCGACGCCTTCGGCGTGCTGCCCCCGATCTCGAGGCTGACCCGCGAGCAGGCCGCATACCACTTCATCTCCGGCTACACCGCCAAGCTGGCCGGGACCGAGATCGGGGTGAAGGAGCCGGCGGTGACGTTCTCGGCCGGCTTCGGCGCCCCGTTCCTGCCGCGCCACCCCGGCGTCTACGCCCACCTGCTGATGGACCGCCTGGAGCAGTACGACGTGCCCGTCTGGCTGGTCAACACGGGCTGGACCGGAGGTCCCTACGGCGTCGGCCAGCGGATGAACATCAACCACACCCGGAACATGGTCAGGGCGGCCCTCAACGGCGACCTCGCAGATGTTCCCACCGTGATTGACCCGGTCTTCCGCGTGGCCGTCCCGACGAGCGTGCCGGGTGTCCCGGCCGAGATCCTCGTCCCGCGCGCCACGTGGCCGGATCCCGGGGCCTACGACGAGGCGGCGCGACGGATTGCCCACATGTTCCGCGAGAACTTCGAGGCCTACGCCGAGGGCGTCAGCGAGGCGGTCCGGGCAGCCGGCCCGATCGCGGCCCCGGGGGCGGGCGAGGTGCGGGTCGCCGGACCGGGTGAGGGCTGATTCGGACCTCGTTCAGCCGGCCCGCGACCGGGCCGCGAGGGCGTAGCGGTGCTCCGGCCGGCCGGGCGCGCCGTACTGGAGCGTCAGCTCGACGAGCCCGATTGCCGCCAGGTGATCGAGGTACCGGCGGGCGGTGACGCGGGACAGGCCGGCCACCGCGGCGACCTCGACCGCCGAACGCGACGCCCCTGACGTTCGCAACGCTTCCAGCACCAGGTCCCTGGTGGCGGGTGACAGGCCCTTGGGCAGCTCGCGATCGGCCGTCCTGAGGAGCCCGTAGAGCCGGTCGACGTCGTCCTGGCTCGCCTCTGCCACCTGGCCGAGGCGCGACGCCGCAGCGGCGTACGACGCCAGCCGCTCGCGGAAGACGGCGAAGGTGAATGGCTTGATGAGGTAGTGGACTGATCCGCCATGCATTGCCGCCCGGAGCGTGGCGACATCCTTGGCGGCGGTGATCGTGATCACGTCGACCGGACGCCGCCGCTCCCGAAGGCGGCGGAGGACGTCGATGCCGGACATGTCCGGCAGGTAGATGTCGAGCAGGATGAGGTCCGGCTGGAGCCGGGTCGCGAGGTCGAGGGCCTCGTTGCCGGTCCTGGCGACGCCAACGACCTCGAAGCCACCGACCTGCTCGGTGTAGAGGCGATGCAGGTCGGCGACCCTGAAGTCGTCGTCGACGACGAGTGTCCGGATCATCGAGCCCTCGCCGGCGCCCGCCGGCCTGCATCGGCGCCCGCGCCCGCCGCGCCCGGCGACGGGTGTCCGGGACCGGCGGCGGAACGTGGCAGCCTGACGCTGAAGTCCGCGCCCCCGTCGTTCCGGATCGCGATCTCGCCGCCGTGGCGCCTGACGACCTGCTGGACGAGGGCCAGGCCGAGCCCGCGCATCGGCTGGGAGCCGGGCTCCTTCGTCGTGAAGCCCTCCTCGAAGATCCGATCGACGCTCGCCGGGTCGACGCCGGGCCCGGAGTCCCGAACGCGGATGTCGACGCCCCCGTCGTGGACCCGGACCGTCACCGCCACCCAGCGATCGTCCGCGGGAGGCCCGGCGGCGACCGCGTCGAGGGCGTTGTCGATGAGGTTGCCGACGATCGTCACGACGTCGCGGACGTCGTCGAGCTCACGGCTGACGAGCGTGTCTTCCGCGATCCGGAGCGAGATTCCCCGCTCCGAGGCGATGACGGCCTTGGCCAGGAGCAGGGCGCTCAGGGTCGGATCGCCGACCCGGGCGAGGAGGGTCTCGACGAGCTCCTGGTGGATGACGGCATCCTCGGTCGACAGGGAGATCGCTTCTCGTTCCCGACCCATCTCGACCAGGCCGACAATGGTGTGCAGGCGGTTGGAGAACTCGTGGGCCTGGGCGCGCAGGGCGTCCGTGACCGTTCGGACGCCCTCGAGCTCGCGGGTCACCTCGGCCAGCTCGGTCCGGTCGCGGAACGAGACGACGGCGCCGGTCACCTCACCTCGGACGTAGACGGGCATCCGGTTGGCGACGAGGACCCGGCCCTGGGTGACCACCAGCTGGTCGCGTCGATCGCGGGCTCCGA
>MGOD01000103.1:18012-19178 GCA_001795245.1 Chloroflexi bacterium RBG_16_70_13 | reverse complement strand
GCTCGCCACCGACTGTCCGACGGCGTCGGGCTCCAGGGCCAGCAGGCGACGGGCCTCGTCGTTGAGGAGAGTGATCCGGCCGTCGAGATCGACCGCCACGATCCCCTCTCGGATCCCGTGAAGGACGGCCTCGCGCTGTTCCAGGAGCCGGGCGATCTCGGCCGGCTCCAGTCCGAACGTCTCGCTCTTGACGTGGCGGGACAGGAGGACCGAGGCGAGGGCCCCGATGATCAGCGCGGCAAGGAGATAGATCGCGAGAGTCGGTAGCTGAGCCGCCAGGTCGGACCCGATCCGGTTCTGGAGGAAGCCCACCGAGACCATCCCGACGACCGAGCCGTCCTTGCCCCAGATCGGCACCTTCCCGCGGACCGACAGGCCGAGCGTCCCCTCCTGCGTCCCCGAAAAGCGCCCGCCGCTCAGCGCCGGCTCCGGATCCGTGGAGACCATCTCGCCGATCCGGTCCGGGTTCGGATGGCTGAAGCGGATACCTCGGTCGTCGGTGATGACGATGAACGTCGCCCCGGTCGCCAGGCGCAGCTCCTCGGCAAGCGGCTGCAGGATCCCGTCCGGGTCGTCGGCGGCGACGGCGGCTCGGACCTGCGGCAGGGCCGCGACGGAATCGGCCACCGCCAGCGAACGCTGCTCGTACGACTGGTCCAGCTGCTGACGGGCGACGAACACGGAGGCGACGGCGCCGGCCGCGACGACGGCCAGGACGATGCCGATCTGCAACGCGAGGATGCGCGAGGCGAGGGTGAGACGGTGTCGCACGGGCGTCTCCTGTGGACCGCCATCCTAGGCGGCGGCGCTGCGGTCGTGAACCCGCTGCGGACGACCACAACGACCAGAATGACCGACGCGACCAGAACGACCGCAAGGGTCGACGGCGCCCGGTGGGACGCGGAGGATCGCCCGCAACCCGCCGGCAACCGCCGCCGGAGCGAACTGCAACCGTTGCGGAGGATTCACCATGCACGACCCGACACCGGGCGATCGCGGGCCGCACCGTCGCCGAGTCAGCCTCCTGGGCAGGCTCGGGATCGTGGCGGCGAGCCTCGTCCTTGCCGCCTGCTCCTCGGCCGCGACGTCGAGCCCGACGAGCCCGACCGAGCCGCCCGAGTCGGCGACGCCGACCGAGGCCGCGAGCGAGGCGCCCCAGCTGCCGG
>MGOD01000103.1:13556-18005 GCA_001795245.1 Chloroflexi bacterium RBG_16_70_13 | reverse complement strand
CGCCGATGACCTGACGATCATGGCCCCGGCGGCACCCGGCGGCGGCTGGGACAGCACCGCACGGGCGATGCAGCAGGCGATCGTCGACGCCGGTCTCACGACCCAGAACGTCGAGGTCTACAACGTCGCCGGGGCCGGCGGGACGGTCGGGCTGGCCCAGTTCGGCGAGCAGGAGAAGGGCAAGCCGGAGTCGCTGATGGTCATGGGCCTCGTGATGGTCGGAGCGATTAGGACGAACGCCTCTCCGGTCGATCTCAGCCAGGTGACCCCGATCGCGAGCCTGACCGCCGAATGGGAGGCGATCGCCGTCAAGGCCGACTCGAAGTACCAGACCCTGGCCGACCTCGTGGCCGACTTCAAGGCCGATCCCCGGAGCATCACCTGGGGTGGTGGCTCGGCCGGCGGGACGGATCACATCCTCGTCGGGCTGATCGCCAAGGCGGCTGGCGTCGACCCGTCCGGCATCAACTACATCGCTCACTCCGGCGGCGGAGAGGCCCTCGACGCCATCCTGTCCGGCGCCGTGACCGCGGGCGTGTCGGGCGTCAGCGAGTTCGCCGACCAGGTGGCCGCCGGCGCGATGCGCTACCTCGCGATCTCGAGCGACGCGCCCGTCGAGGGCATCGACGCCGACACGATCCAGGACGCCGGTCTCGATGTCGTCCTCGCCAACTGGCGGGGCGTCGTCGCCGCGCCGGATCTCGAACCGCTCGAGCGGGACGCGATCGTCGCCTTCATCGAGCGCCTCCACGACAGCGACGAGTGGCAGGCGGCGCTGGCGGCGAACGGCTGGACCGACTTCTTCCAGGCCGGTGACAGCTTCGACACGTTCCTCGACGACGAGGTGGTCCGTGTCGAGGCGGTGCTGAAGGATATCGGGCTCATCCAGTGAGGGGGGCTCGGTGAGGGTCGCTCCGTGACGCCCGGCAATGACGCGAGCCGCGGCCTCCTCGAGGCCCGGCTCGCGGCGCTTGCGATCATCTGCCTGGGGGTCGTCGCCCTGGTGGGCGCCGGCCAGGTCCGAACCGGGGCCGGTTACGTCGCGGTCGGGCCGGCGGTCATGCCCGCCGTCGTGGGGATCGGCCTCGTCGTCCTGGGGAGCTTGCTGCTCCTTCGTGCGACCGTGAGGCCGGATCTCGATCTCGCCCGCCACGTCGTCAGCGAGATCGCGGCGTCCGAATGGCGAACGCCGAGCCTCGTTCTGGCCGCGCTCGTGGCCTACGCCGTCGCCCTCGGTCCCGCCGGCTATGTCATCGCCACGACCGTCTTCCTGCCGGTGGCGGCGGCGATCCTCGGCAGCCGCCGGCCCGTCCGTGACGTTGCCGTGGCGGTGGTCCTGTCGGTCGTCGTGTTCATCGGCTTCACGGAGTTCCTCGGCGTCCGGCTGCCGGCCGGGCTGCTCGGCGAGATCCTGCCCTAGAGTGCCGTAGGCCGCGATGGACGTTCTCGCCCTCCTCGCTGACGGCTTTGCGACGGCGCTCCAGCCGCAGTACCTCCTCTTCGCCGCGGTCGGGGTCTCGCTCGGGACGCTCATCGGCGTCCTGCCCGGGATCGGCCCGGCCCTGACCGTCGCCCTGCTCCTGCCCCTGACCTACACCTTCGACCCGATCGGCGCGTTCATCATGTTCGCGGGCATCTACTACGGCGGCATGTACGGCGGTTCGACGACCTCGATCCTCCTCAACACGCCGGGTGAGTCCGCCTCGATCGTCACGACGATCGAGGGGTTCCAGATGGCGAAACGGGGTCGCGGTGGGCCGGCCCTGGCGACCGCCGCGATCGGGTCGTTTGTGGCCGCCACGATCTCGACGGTCGCGATCACCTTCTTCGCCCCGATCGTCGCCGAGGCGGCGCTCGCCTTCCAGCCGGCCGACTACTTCGCCCTCATGGTCGTGGCCTTCGTGAGCGTCTCGGCCCTCGTGGGCCGATCGCTCCTGCGCGGCGCGACGAGCCTCTTCGTCGGCCTCTTCATCGGCGTCATCGGCATCGACGTCCTGACCGGCCAGGCCCGCCTGACGTTCGGGGTGACCGAGCTCCTCGACGGCCTCGACATCGTCGTCGTGGCGGTCGGGCTGTTCGCCGTCGGCGAGGCGCTGTCCGTCGCCGCGCGACTGCGTCGGGAGCGGACCGAGGTCATCCCCGTGAAGGGTCGGGCCTGGATGAGCCGCGACGACTTCCGCCGATCCTGGCCGGCCTGGATCCGCGGCGCCCTCATCGGCTTTCCGCTGGGCAGCCTGCCCGCCGGGGGTGCCGAGATCCCGACGTTCCTGTCGTACAACCTCGAGAAGCGCCTCTCGAAGCATCGCGACGAGTTCGGGACCGGTGCCATCGAGGGCGTGGCCGGGCCGGAGGCGGCGAACAACGCGGCCTTCTCGGGCGTGCTCGTGCCGCTCCTGACGCTCGGCATCCCGACCTCGGCCACGGCGGCGATCATGCTCGCCGCGTTCCAGGTCTACAACCTCCAGCCGGGCCCGCTCCTGTTCCAGAACTCGCCCGAGCTGGTATGGGCCCTCATCGCCAGCCTGTACATCGGCAACGTCATGCTCCTCGCCCTCAATCTGCCCCTCATCCGGATCTGGGTGAAGATCCTGGAGATCCCGCGGCCGCTCCTCTACTCGGGGATCCTCGTCTTCGCCACCCTGGGGGTCTACAGCGCCGCCAACAGCCTGATTGACGTCCTCCTCATGTACGCGATCGGGGTCCTCGGCTTCTTCATGCGCCGGCTTGACTTCCCAGTCGGGCCGGTTGTCCTCGGGGTCATCCTCGGGCCGCTGCTGGAGGCGCAATTTCGGCGGGCGATGTCGATCAGCCAGGGCGACCTCTCGGTGTTCGTGTCGCGGCCGCTGTCGGCGATCATCCTGTCCTTCGCCCTGGCCGTCCTCGTCGTCCCGTACCTGCCCCGGATCGTCGCGCGCCTCCGAGGCCGCCGCGAGCCCGAGGGGCGCCTCGTGTTCGGCGAGGACGACTGACCGCTCGACCTGGGCGGGGGCCCGGGCGGTCCCGAATCGGGCCCCGGGCGCCCGCGCGGTACGATGATCGAGCGTCCGAACGAGGAGCGCCCCGAACCACGACGAGCGCCCCGAAAGGAGCCACTTCCCGATGCCCGGATCTGCTCGCAGGAACAAGGTCACCGTCATCGGGGCCGGAAATGTCGGGGCCACCGCCGCCCAGCGGATCGCCGAGGCGGGCCTGGCCGACGTCGTCCTCATCGACATCGTCGAGGGCCTGCCCCAGGGCAAGGGCCTGGACCTGGCCGAGGCGGCCCCGGTCGTGGGCCACGATGCCCGCGTCAGCGGCACGAACGACTACGCCGACACCGCCGGCTCCGACATCGTCGTCGTCACCTCCGGGATCGCCCGCAAGCCCGGCATGAGCCGCGACGAGCTCATGGCCACGAACGCCGGCATCGTCCGGTCAGTCGTCGGGGAGGCGGTCCACCACTCGCCGGACTGCATCCTCGTGATCGTCACGAACCCCCTCGACGCCATGTGCCACGTGGCGATGGAGGCGTCGGGTTTCCCGCGCGAGCGTGTCATCGGCATGGCCGGCGTCCTCGACTCCGCCCGCTTCCGGGCATTCATCGCCATGGAGCTGGGGGTCTCGGTCGAAGACACCCATGCCTTCGTCCTGGGCGGCCACGGGGACACGATGGTCCCGCTGCCGCGCTACTCGACGGTGGCCGGAATCCCGATCACCGAGCTCCTCAGCCCCGAGCGCGTCCAGGCGCTCGTGGAGCGGACGGCCAACGGCGGGGCCGAGATCGTGGCCCTCCTCAAGTCCGGCTCGGCCTACTACGCCCCGGCCGCCGCGACGTTCGAGATGGTCGAGGCGATCCTCCGCGACCGGAAGCGGGTCCTGCCCTGCGCCGTGCTGCTCCAGGGCGAGTACGGCGTCGAGGGGCTGTTCGTGGGGGTGCCGGTCGTCCTCGGTGCCGGCGGCATGGAGCGGGTCATCGAGATCCGCCTGACCGACGACGAGACGGCCGCCTTCCAGCGCTCGGCCGGCGCCGTCCGGGAGCTCGTCGCGAAGCTGTAGCCCGACGCACCGCCGGTTGGCCTGCGCTTCTCCGGGCTGTGCTTCTCCGGGCTTCGGGCGCCGCTACACTCCGGCGGTGACCCGAAACCTCGGAGCGAGGCGCCGGCGGTGATCGGCCCGGCGGTGATCGACCTCGCTTTCGATCCCGTGATCCGCTTCGGGGGCCTCGAGGTCCGGGCCCAGACCGTCCTCCTGGCCCTGATCCTGCTGGCCGGGTTGCTCCTCGCGGCCCGGATCGGCCACCTGACCCCGCAGCCCGGCCCGTACGTCCCGCCGCCGCCGCTTCGCCTCGACGACATCCCATTCCTCGTCCTCGGGATCGTGCCCGGGGCCGTGATCGGCGGCCGGCTCGAGTACGTTCTCATCCACCTCGACTACTACCTCGCGAACCCGGCCGCGATCGTCGATGCCGGT
>MGOD01000103.1:2528-13531 GCA_001795245.1 Chloroflexi bacterium RBG_16_70_13 | reverse complement strand
GTCAGGGAGGCCTCGGCCTTGCGCTCGGCGTCGCGGGTGGGACCGTCGGCGGCATCGTCATCGCCCGCCTGGCGGGCGCGCCCGCCGGCCGCTGGATGCACGCCGGGGTCCTGCCCGTCCTCTTCATCCTCGCCGCGGGCAAGCTCGCGAGCGTCCTGGCCGGCGAGGGCCAGGGCCTGCCGAGCGACCTGGCCTGGGCCACGACCTACGCCGGAGCGGGTCCGTGGGCCAGCCTCGCCCCGGATGTCGCGTCCCACCCCTCGCAGGTCTACGAGGCGATCGCCACGACCGTCGTCATCGTCCTCGTGGCCCTCGGTCTCCGGTCCGGTGCCTTCGGGCACAGGGACGGGGCTGCCCTCCTGACCGGCGTGGCCCTGTGGGCGATCGCCCGCGGTGTCGTGGCATTCACGTGGCGGGACGCCGCGGTCGCCGGCCCGTTTCGCGCCGAGCACCTCGTGCTCGCGGTCGTCGTCGTCGGCTGCCTTGGCGGGCTGCTTCGCATCCGCCGCGAGGGATGATGGTCGCATTCGGTGCGTCGGCGCACCGCAATCTCATGCCATGACCCGCCGTACCTCGCGCGATGAACTCGCTGACGCTCGGTTGCCGGCCAAGCTGTCCCGATCTGCCATTTGACCGCCCTTCACGACCGGCTGTACGGTCGCGCCGATACGCCCAGCCGCAGGAACGGCCTTGGAAGTGGCGGGGCTCGCGACGGTGTCACCTGGTCGCGGGGCCGTCACCAGGAGGACTGCGAAGGCGAGTAGAAGACCCGGTGCCCGCCACCCCGTATTCGATCGGCGAGCGTCGGCGCAACGCCACACAGGAGGTGCTCAGCGGCACACCGCGGTCATGCCCGCGCTATGGTGGTTGTCCAGGTCCATCGCCAGCCAACCGTGGAGGAGATTGGTGAAACCCTCGACGCAGACCGTCGCCATGCGGCTGCTCATCCCGTTCGTGATCCTGACGCTGCTCGCGTCGGCGCTCGTCGTCATGCGGCAGGCAGTTTCGCCGGCACTGGACCCTGAGGTCCTCCCGGCATCGGCCAGGGACTACTACTTCAACCTCGCGCCACCGCGCGCGCTGAACGACGTGTCGCGCGACACGAAGGTCAAGAAGGGAACCGACGTCGGCTCGGATGAGTTCGGACCGCTGAGCGACCTCAGCCAGTGGTGGGCCGAGCAGAGTCGCAAGGGAGCCAACGGCTTCCCGCGCAGCGCGCGACAGCTTGCCAGGCTCGAGGCACTGGCGGTGGAGACGGGGAAGAACCCGCGCCAGATCAAACAGGCGAAGGGCACGCAGGAGGCACAGCTCCTGACGGTCCTGGTCGAGTTCAACCCGGCCGCCAACGACGACTTCTCCGGCTTCAACCGCATCATCGACATCAACAGCGTGGCCGGGGAAGACTGCGTCGTCGAGCCCGCCGGCACCGTGCTCAACGGCCCGCTCCACAATGAGCTGGATGACCCGGCTGTCTTCGGAACCGATGGCACGCCCGACACCATTGACAACAACACCTTCTGGGTGCCGGACTTCAACGCCGAGCACTTCCGGAAGATGCTGTATACGCATGACGGCATCACCGAGCGCGTCCGCAGTGATCTGACGGGCCCCGACGGGGAGCCGGGCTTCGATATCTCCGGGTACACGCTCAAGAACATGTACGAGGAGATGTCGAAGGGCGCCTACACCATCGACGGCGATGTCGTCGGCTGGGTTGAGCTCCCGCACTCCGAGGCCTGGTACGCGGCCGACACCTGCGAAGGTGGCCGAGCCAGCATGCAGGGCCACCCCGACAACCCACGCGACGTCAGCCAGATGATCGTCGATGCGGTCGACGTCATCGCCGCCGCCGATCCTGACTTCCCGTGGGAGGACTACGACATCGAGGACCAGGGCGACCTGGACGGCGACGGGAACGTCTTCGAGCCTGACGGCGTGATCGACCATTTCGTCATCGTCCACGCGGGCGCGGGCGAGGAGGGCGGCGGCGGGGCCCAGGGCGTCTACGCCGTGTGGTCGCACTCGTCGATCGTCGATCCCGTCACCGGCGGCTACACGATCCCCGGGACGGACACCAAGGTCTTCAACTACATCGCCCAGCCCGAGGACGCGGGCGTGGGCGTCTTCGCCCATGAGTACGGCCACGACCTGGGGCTCCCCGACCTCTACGACACGAGCGGAGGCGGGGACTCGGACGTCGAGTTCTGGGACCTGATGTCGACCGGCTCACACTCCGGTCCGATCTTCCAGTCCATCCCGGCCCACATGGGCCTCTGGGACAAGTTCGTCCTCGGCTGGGCGGACCCGCAGATCTTCGCCGTCGGTGCCGCCCCCCGGGCGGTCCAGCTCGGACAGTCGTCGAACACGCCGAGAGGCACGAAGGACGGCGTCCGGGTGAACCTGCCACCCAAGCAGGTCAACCTCGCGGAGGCGCATTCCGGCGCCAACATGTGGTGGTCGAACAACGACCAGGACTGGGCCGACGTGAAGCTCGCCCGGACGATCGACGTGCCGGACGGGATTGATGTCCGGTTCTGGACCTGGAACAACCACATCCTCGAGGAGCTGTGGGACTACGGCTTCATCGAGGTGTCCACCGACGGGGGATCGACGTGGGTCCAGCTCGAAGTGTTCGACGAGGCCGGCGCGCTCGTCTCCACGGATGACGACCCGCACGGCCGGCTTGTCGACTACGGTGGCCTCGAGAACGGCCTGACCGGCAGCAGCGGCGGTTGGCGCCACGACTATGTCGACTTGACGCCGTACGCCGGGACGACGATCGACCTCCGACTCCGCGCTGCGACCGACGCCGGGTTCCTCGAGCGCGGCTGGTTCGCCGACGACCTGTCGGTGACCATGGACGGCACCACCGTCTGGTCGGACGACGTCGAGAGCGGGGCGGCCGGCTGGACGGCCCAGAACGGAACGTTCGCGGGGACCGATGGCGCCGGCTGGGTGATCAGCACAGGTTCGTTCACCTTCACCCAGTACTACCTGGCCGAGTGGCGGAACTTCGATGGCTTCGACCTCGGCCTGAAGTACACCTACGACTCCGACTACCTCCGCTTCGACACCGGTGAGTGGTCGGTCCAGCGGGTCCCGTACAACGCGCCGGGCATGCTGGTCTGGTACCGCGACATCCAGTACGGCGGCGTGAACCACGTCACCAGCAACACCTTCGCCCTGCCGAGTACCGGCTCGAAGGGCGGCCTGCTCCTGGTCGACTCCCACTTCGATCCGCTCCGACGGACGGGCGATGCGGCAGACCAGGATCCCACCACGCTGAACAACATCCAGTCACGCCCGCAGGCCTCGAACCTGGCCTTCACGATGCACCCGACCTATGCATTCACTGAATGCCTCGAGTCGCCCGCAGGCTCGTACGACCTGTACTGCACTGACTTCGCTCCACAGCCGGGCGTGAGCGGCTTCGATGATCGCCTCGGGTACTACCCGGGCATCGAGATCCGACCGAACGGCTCCCTGTTCTTCCGTGACATCGACGCTTCCGTGGTGGTGCCGTCGCGCGGCAACGCGCCGTACTCCACACGGTTCGTCGACTCGGACGGGAATCCTGTTCCCGACTTCTATGAGTTCGACCTCGGGGCCGGCATCGTCCTCGGCACCGGCAACCCGGGCGATGGGCTCTTCGTCGTGAGCGAACCCGACGACCTCTCCTGGGGTGTCTCGTTCACGATCAAGGGCGTCGGGCAGGGCAACAAGTACGCCACGATCTGGGTCGATCCGGCGAACTGACCTTCCCGAATCCCTGCAACGATCAACGAGCCCCCGGCACCGCCGGGGGCTCGTTCTCCGTCTCCGGGCCATACTCTTCGCATGCTCACCCGCCGCGCCGCGCTCCTGCCCGCGCTCCTGCTTCTCGGTGCCTGCGGGGCGCCATTCGTCCTCCCGCAGTCGTCGAGCGCTCCTGTCGACCCCTCGCCCTCGAGGGTTCTTGTCGACCCGTCGCCATCGGGCGCTCCGGTCGTCCCGTCGTCGTCACCGCCCGACGGGTCCACCGTCCCGGTCGCGCCCGACGCGGAAGACCCGTCGATCGGTCCGGATCCGACGGTCCCGTGGTCGCCCGATCCGAGCGACTCGAGCCCGATCGCACCCGAGATCGAGCTCGCGACGCCAGGCCCGGATCCCACGGTGCCTGCCGGCGAGGGGCTCGACGGGGCGCGGTATCGTTGAGGCCGTCGCAGCTCAGCCAGCTGCCGCGTTCCACCCGAGGTTCCGTCCATGACCCAGGTCGCAGAGCCCGAGATCGAGCGGTCGTCGCCCCGCGGCGAGACCGTCAGCCACTGGATCGGCGGCCAGCGTGTGGCCGGGACGTCCGGCCGCCGGGGGCCCGTTTTCGACCCCGCCACGGGCGTGCTCGCCCGCGAGGTCGACTTCGCCTCGGTCGAGGAGGTCGACGCCGCGATCGCCGCGGCGAAGGCCGCCTTCCCGGCCTGGCGGGCGACGTCGCTGTCGAAGCGAACGGACATCCTGTTCCGGATCCGGAACCTGGTCGACGCCCATCGCAAGGACATCGCCGCCTTTCTGACCGCGGAGCACGGCAAGGTCCCGTCCGACGCCCTGGGCGAGGTCGCCCGGGGCCTCGAGAACCTCGAGTTCGCGACCGGGATCCCGAATCTCCTCAAGGGCGGTTTCTCGGAGCAGGTCTCGACCGGCATCGACGTCTACCAGATCCGCCAGCCGCTCGGCGTCGCGGCCGGGATCACCCCGTTCAACTTCCCGGCCATGGTGCCGATGTGGATGTTCGGCAACGCGATCGCCTGCGGCAACACGTTCGTCCTCAAGCCCTCGGAGAAGGACCCCTCGGCGTCGCTCTTCCTGGCCGAGCTCCTCAGGGAGGCCGGCGTCCCCGATGGCGTCTTCAACGTCGTCCAGGGCGACAAGGTCGCGGTCGACCGGATCCTCGGTCATCCCGACATCGCCGCGGTGAGCTTCGTCGGCTCGACCCCGATCGCCCGCTATATCTACGAGACCGGCACCCGCCACGGCAAGCGGGTCCAGGCTCTCGGCGGCGCCAAGAACCACATGGTCGTCCTGCCCGACGCCGACATCGAGATGGCCGCCGACGCCGCCGTCTCGGCCGGTTACGGGTCGTCCGGCGAGCGGTGCATGGCGATCGCCACGATCGTCGCCGTGGGCTCGGTCGCCGACCCGCTCGTCGAGGCCATCGCCAGGCGCCTGCCGAAGGTCAAGGTCGGCCCCGGCTCCGACCCAGAGGCCGAGATGGGCCCACTCGTCACGAAGCAGCACCGCGACAAGGTCGCCTCGTACCTCGAGAGCGCCCCCGCACAGGGGGCCACCGTCGTCGCGGACGGCCGCGAGCACCCGCTGTACGGCGGTTCCGCCGGATTCTTCCTCGGGGCGTCGCTCATCGACCACGTCACGCCGGCCATGGACGCCTACCGGGACGAGATCTTCGGGCCGGTCCTGACCGTCGCCCGGGTCGAAACCTACGAGGAAGCGCTCCGCCTCGTCAACGACAACCCCTACGGCAACGGCACGGCCATCTTCACCCGCGACGGCGGGGCTGCACGCCAGTACCAGTTCGACGTCAACGTCGGCATGGTCGGGATCAACGTCCCGATCCCGGTCCCGGTCTCGTACTACAGCTTCGGCGGCTGGAAGTCATCGCTCTTCGGCGACCTCCACATGTACGGTCCCGAGGGCATCCAGTTCTACACCCGGGCCAAGGTCGTGACCTCGCGCTGGCCCGATCCGGGCACGTCCAAGGTCGACCTCGGCTTCCCGCGGACCCGCTGACGCGCTGAACGAGGCGGGCGCGCCGATGACCCAGCTCGACCCCAGCCTGGAGCGGACCCGGGCCGCGGACTGGCGGCCACGGCCGACCCTGGCCGGGATTGACTACACCTCCGCCGCCGTTTGGCACCAGGAGCGGGAACGGATCTGGTTCGGCGGCTGGGTCTGCGTCGGACGGGCCGAAGAGGTCGCGGGCCCCGGCGACTACGTCGTCCGCAATCTCGTCGGCGAATCGATCTTCGTCGTCCGCAACCTGGCCGGCGAGCTGCGGGCGTTCTACAACGTCTGCGCCCACCGCGGGACCCGGATCCTCGATGACGAGCCCGCCTGCGGCCACCTCGGGAAGGCCGTCAAGTGCCCCTACCACGCCTGGTCGTACGACTTCGACGGCCGGCTCATCGGGACACCCAACGTCCACGAGGACGAGGACTTCGCGCGAGCCGACCACCCGCTCCACGGCATCGCCGTCGAGGAGTACGGCGGGTTCATCTTCGTGAGCCTGAACGCCGATGTGCCGCCGCTGCTCGACGCGCTCGCCGCCAGCACCGAGAAGATCACCGACTTCGAGCGCTACCGGCTCGGGGAGCTGCGGGTCGCCCGGCGCCTCGTCTATGAGGTCGAGGCCAACTGGAAGATCCTCGTCGAGAACTTCGACGAGTGCCTCCACTGCCCCACGATCCACCCCGAGCTCGTGAAGCTCGTGCCGCTCTATCGGCTCGGCGAGGTCTGGGACGGCGAGGCGCCCGACGGCGGGAACTGGATGCGCGAGGACGTCTCCAGCTTCACCCTGACCGGGCTCTCCGCCCTGCCCCGCTTCCCGGGCCTCAACGAGGCGGATCACCACCTCTACTTCGGGGCCCACCAGTTCCCGAACCTCATGGTCAATCTCCACCCGGACGCGGTGATGACCTATCTCCTCGAGCCACGCTCGCCGAGCCACACGACGGTGACCTCGGAGTTCCTCTTCCGGCCCGAGACGATCGCCGAGCCCGGTTTCGACCCGCAACCGGTCGTCGAGCTGTGGGACCTCATCAGCCGCCAGGACTGGGCGGTCTGCGAGCGGGCTCAGCGGGGCGTGGCGTCGCGCGCCTACCGGACCGGGGTCTACCCCCGCAACGATCGTCTCCTGTTCGACTTCAACGAGCTCTACCGGACCGCGATGGGACGCCCCCGCCTGGGCTGACAGGCCCGAGCGCGGTGCGTCAGCCGAGGCGCAAGAACCGCCGCCGGATCGGCTGCCGGGCGCGGCCGATAGCCTGGTGGCGGATCGCGCGCAACGCTTCCCGTCCGTCTGCAACGAGACTGGAACGCGCAGGGGGGCGCCTCATCCCGGAACCGGAGGTAGCATCATGGTCACCCTGGAACCGCCCGTCGGCAGGACCAGCCGTGGGACGGTCCCGGCATCACGGAGGAACCATCGGCTGATGATCCAAATGCGACGCGCCCGACGAATCCTCTCCGCCCTCGTTGCGAGCAGCGTCCTTCTTGCCGCTACGGCCACGCCCGGCCTGGCGGTCGCTGTGGTCGGCGACGGGACGGACGACCAGGTCACCGGGCTCACCTGCGTCCGCCACGACGGCGGCACTGACGCGGCCATCGACCACTGCAACGACTCGAACACCAGCCCGGCGGCCGATGACGTCGCCGGCGACGGCGACTCGGACTCGAACGACGGCGGGAGCCGGCGGCAGGGTAACGAGCCATTCGCCGTGATCGACCCGACGGACCCGGACTTCGTGGTCGCCGGCTGGAACGACTACTCCCAGACCGATCTCGGCGCCGGCTGGCAGGGCTTCGCCTATTCGACCGACGGCGGCGAGGGCTGGACGAACTCGTTCGTCCCGGGCTACCCGGCTGACACCTCGGCCGAGGGCATGGCCTCGCCGCTGTTTGGGCGGCATACCGAGGCCGGCGATCCGATCGCGGCCTTCGACAACGCCGGCAACCTGTTCGTCGGCGGAATCAGCTTCAATCGTGGCGGCGCCATCAACGGCGACGTCTACGTCGCGACCTACGCGACGACGCCCGACGAGAGCGGCTACCCGGTCGACTACCTGCGCACCCGGATCGTCGGCAAGGGCACGCCGTCGCGCAACTTCTGGGGCATCTTCCAGGACAAGCCGATGCTCGAGGTCGACCGCACCGGCGGCGCCACCGACGGCAACGTCTACGTCTGCTGGAGCCGATTCACCGGCAACGGCCAGAACAAGATCTACTTCAGCCGCTCGACCGACATGGGCGACACGTTCAGCAAGCCAATCCAGCTGAGCGTCCACGGGTTCACCGGGTCGGTCCAGGGCTGCGATATCGCGATCGAGGGTGACGGCGATGTCTACGTGACGTTCCGGACGTTCGACGATGCCTCGGTCGTCGGTGAGAACGCCCTGTTCTTCGCCCGTTCGTCGAACGGCGGCGCGAGCTTCGCGCCGGCGCGCAAGGTCCGCGACTTCGTGCCCTACGCTCCGAACGACGGTTCGCGCGACTGCGGCGACGGACCGTTCGCCTGCCCGACCGGCTTCGTCTTCGCGCGGATCCCGCTCGAGCCCCGCTCGACGGCCGACCAGTCCAGCTCCAGCGATGGTGTCTGGCTGGCCTACAACGCCGTCGACCCGGGCACGATCGTGGGCAGCGCCTCGAGCTACCGTTCCGCAGGTGGCGGCCAGGTGGGCCGCTCCGTCGTCTACGTCGTCCGATCGACGGACGATGGGGCGAGCTGGAGCGACCCAATCAAGGTCGACGATGCAAGCGGGATCGGCCACCAGTTCTTCCCGGACATCGACGCCCTGGGCGGCGGCCTCGCCGTCGTCTGGCAGGACAGCCGCACCGACGCCTGCTACAGCCTCCAGCGGCCGATCGGCAACGACGAGGACGCGACGGCCTGCGACGACGCCAACGTCGTCAACACGTTTGTTGCCACCTCGGCCGACGGTGGCGACACGTGGTCCTCGACCAAGGTCTCGGATGTCGGCCATCAGCCGCAGTACGAGATGTTCGGCAACCGCAACATCCCGTTCCAGGGGGACTACAACTGGGTCGCCATCACCGACAGCAACGGGCTTGCCGAGGGCGGCCTGGAGGCGTACGTGGTGTGGACCGACAACCGGGACGTCGTCCCGGGGACCGATCCGCGCGAGAGTGGACCGGCCGACGGCTTCGATGTCTGGCAATGCCGGACCGAGACCTCGCCGGGCGTATTCGGCCCCGACACCTGCGCCAACGCCGGCGGTCTGGATCAGAACATCTACGGCAACCGGGTGAGCGTGCCGTAGCCAGCGACTACCCGAGACGAGGGCCGGTCGGCGATCCGACCGGCCCTCGGGCTACTCCGGCTCGCTCTAGCGAGGCGGCAGGTAGCGCAGTGGATCGACGAACTCGCCGTCGTCGCCCACCCCGAAGTGGAGGTGGGAGCCAAAGGCGCAGCCGGTGGCGCCGACCCGCCCGATGAGGGTTCCCGCCGTCACCGGGGCTCCCACCGTCGTCTCGATGGCCGAGAGGTGCCGGTACCAGGTTAGGAGACCCCCGCCGTGGTCGATCCGGACCTGGAGCCCGCCGCACTCGTCGGCGTAGCCCGCGACCACCACGACCCCGGACCGCGCCGCCCGCACGGGATCCCCGGTGTCGCCGTCGATGTCGATGCCCTGGTGGATGCCGTACGCGGTGAGCGTCTGCCTGAAGTACTGCGTGATTGGCCCGATGAGCGGCCACTGCCAGCCGCTGGGGGCGGCGCTCCCCGATGACGTCGGCCGGGGCCGCGGCTGCACCGTGAACGTGACCGAGGTCATCGCGGCCACCTCGAGCCCGGCCGTCGAGCGGGCGCCTGGGTCGACGCGCAGCTCCACCACTGCGGCGTAGGGCATGGCAGTCGATGGCCGGAGGACGAGCACGGTGTCGCCCTCGGCCCAGCGCACGGTGCCCGCCATGTCGACTCCGTCGATCGTGGCGTGGAAGGCCGCCTCCGTCGTGGCATGGTCCATCGCGGTCGTGAAGCGGACGGACAGCTGGGCTGAGCGGCCGACGTCCGTCCAGCCGTCCCGCGGCCGGAAGCGGACGACCTCCGGCGGCGCCGGGGTGGCCGTCGCCAGAGCGGCCTCGCTCGCGGGTCGGGGATCCACGAACATGGTCAGGCCCCAGTCGTCGATGCCGGTGGCGGTGGGCGCCCGCTCGCCCGGCTCCGGCCGGCTGTCCGTGGCTCGGTCGCTGATGGCGGAACGGTCGAGCTGCTCGAACGAGGCAGCCGGAGGCGATCCCGGCGCTGCCGGCGCCCGGGCCCCGGTGCCCGGCGCCAGCACGAGGTGGCCCGTGGCCCCAATCACGATCGCGACGGCGGCGAGCGTTGCGCGATGCATCTCAGGCCCAACGGTGCTCGGTCGGCGACCGGGGCGCTGGTCGCGCCCGAAGGACCGAAGCCGACGCCCGCCGATCACCGCGGCCGCCGCTCCGCGACGAGGAGGGTGAGGTCGTCGAAGGCCTCGGCGTCGCCGCGGAACGCCTGGACGTCGTCGACGATCGACTGGGCGATCTCCTCGGCCGGCCGGCCGCAGGCCTGCCCGACGTTGGCGAGGAGGCGGTCGTCGCCGTAGAACCCCCGCTCGGCGTTGCGCGTCTCGGTGATCCCGTCGGTATAGAGGGTCAGGGCATCACCGGGCTCCAGGGCCGCCTCGTGCTCCTCGTACGTCGCGTCGCCGAATGCCCCCAGGATCGGCCCGAAGGCCTCGAGCCGGTCCACGACACCGCGGCGCCGGGCAACGAGCGGCGGTTCGTGCCCGGCCAGGGCATAGCGAACTCGGCCGGATGCGACGTCGACGACGAGGAGTGCGGCGGTGACGAAGAGGGCGGTTGCGCGCTCGTTGACGAGCACGACGTTGACGCGCCGGAGGGCCTCGGCCGGGGCGTCGGTGTTGTCGGTCGCGGCGTGGAGGAGGGCCTTGACGTCGGCCATGAGGACCGCGGCGGGGATTCCCTTGCCGGTCACGTCGGCGATCACGAGGGCGATCCGCTCGGCCTGGCCGCGGACGGCGAAGACGTCGAACAGGTCGCCACCGACCTCGCGGGCCGGCTCGTAGCGAGCGGCGAACGTCCAGCCCGGGACGACGGGGTAGCGGCTCGGCAGGAGGGCCTGCTGGATGCGTCGTCCGATGGCGAGCTCCTGGGCCACCCGGGTCCGCTCGGCCTGGACCCGCGCCCCGGAGAGAGCCAGCTCCAGGGCACAGCCCACGAGGACGGAC
>MGOD01000103.1:2399-2490 GCA_001795245.1 Chloroflexi bacterium RBG_16_70_13 | reverse complement strand
GCAGGATCCGCTTCAGGCCGGTCCGCTCGAGGACGGTGTCGATGGCCGCCATCGGCGCCACGAGGCGGACCTGGTCCGCCCACGTGCCCTC
>MGOD01000103.1:2103-2318 GCA_001795245.1 Chloroflexi bacterium RBG_16_70_13 | reverse complement strand
CAGGGAGGCGTCGGCGAGCAGGTCGTCGAGCTGGGTCATCGCGGCCCCGCCTGCCCGACCGACCGCCGCTCAGCCGGCGATCGCGGAGTCCCGGTCAGCGTGGACCGGCAGGATCCGCTTCAGGCCGGTCCGCTCGAGGACGGTGTCGATGGCCGGCATCGGGGCAACGAGGCGGACCTGGTCCGCCGGGATGCCCTCGGCCGTGTCGGCGCTCA
>MGOD01000103.1:53-2085 GCA_001795245.1 Chloroflexi bacterium RBG_16_70_13 | reverse complement strand
AGCCTGCCTCGGGATCGGGCGGCTGCAGGCCCCGGAAGATGAGGGCCAGGGAGTGGAGGGCGACGATCCCGGAGCTCGACATGTAGCTGAGCTTCGAGAGGTCGAGGACGAGGCGGCGTGCTCCGTCCGCGTAGAGCCCGCTGCCGGTCGCGATCAATTCGCGGTAGTTCGACGCATCGAGCTCGCCGTCCAGGGCCAGGACGGCGACCTCGGGTGAGACCCGGTCGATCGTCGTGTTCACGCGTTTCCTCCAGTCCTGCTCGGGGCCGTCGTCGTCGACCTGACGATCGCATTCTCGTTGCCACCGCCGGCCGGCACGCGGTGCTCGAACCGGTCGCACAGCTCACGGATGAGGTGGATGCCCATCTTGCCCGCCGGGCGCCGCTCGAGGGGCAGGTCCGGGTCGAAGGCCGGCGCCGTGGCGGGATCGAAGGCCGGCGCGGCGTCCCTGACCCGGGCGACGATCTCGTCGCCGGCACGCTCCAGCTCGACCTCGATCGGTCCGCCCAGGCCGCGATAGCCGTGGACGATGACGTTCGTGACCCACTCGTCGACCGCCTGGACCAGGTCCCGGACCGAGGCCTCGTCCGCGCCCAACCCGGGGGCGACATCGCGGACGAAGCGCCGGACGTCCTTGAGCTGCGCAACATCGGCATCGATGCGGAACGTGGCCGGGACGGGCACGAGCGGCTGACCTCAGGCCATCCGGGCGTAGTCGGCGACGGCCCGCCTGAGGAACTGCCCGTGGCCCCTGCGGCCGGTGAACTCGCCATCACGGACGACGACCGAGCCGCGGCTCATGACGACGTCGCTGGCGCCCTGGACCGTCCGGCCCTCGTAGCACGAGTAGTCAACGTCCATGTGGTGGGTCGACGCCGAGATCGTCCGCCTGCGGGTCGGGTCGTAGACGACGAGGTCGGCGTCCGAGCCGACGGCCACGGCGCCCTTGCGCGGGTACATCCCGAAGAGCTTCGCCGGGGCCGTGGAGGTCACCGCGACCCAGCGCTCCTTCGTGATGTGGCCAGCGACGACGCCGCCGTCGTGGAGGAGGTCCATCCGGTCCTCGACCCCGGGCAGGCCGTTGGGGACCTTCCGGAAGTCGCCCTTCCCGAGGTCCTTCTGGCCGTGGAAGTCGAACGGGCAGTGGTCGGTCGAGACGACCTGGAGGTCGTCCTTGACGAGGCCCTTCCAGAGCTCAGGCGGATGCTCCGCGCTCCGGAGCGGCGGCGAGCACACGAACTTCGCGCCCTCGAAGCCGTGGCCCAGGTCGTCGAGGCTCAGGAAGAGGTACTGGGGGCACGTCTCGGCGAACGCGGGCAGGCCCTCGTCGCGGGCCATCCGGACGGCGTTGAGGGCCTCCCGGGCGGAGAGGTGCACGATGTAGACCGGCACCTTCGCCGCCTGGGCCAGGCGGATGACCCGGTTCGTCGCCTCGCCCTCGAGGACGCTGTAGCGGGCGAGGCCGTGGCCGATCGGATCTGTCGTCCCGGCGGCCACGGTGTCGGCGGCGATGACGTCGATGGCCAGGCCGTTCTCGGCGTGCATCATGATCAGCCCGCCGTTCTTGCCGGTCTGCTGCATCGCCCGGAAGATCGCCCCGTCGTCGCTGAAGAAGACGCCCGGGTAGGCGGTGAAGAGCTTGAAGTCCGGGACGCCCTCGGCGACGAGCTGGTCCATCTCGGCCAGGGTGTCGTCGTTGACGTCGCTCATGATCATGTGGAAGCCGTAGTCGACGACGGCGTTGCCCTCGGCCTTGGCGTGCCAGGCACCGAGGCCGGCCCGGAGCGCCGCCCCCCGCGACTGGACGGCGAAGTCGACGATCGAGGTCGTGCCGCCGAAGGCGGCGGCTCGCGTCCCGGTCTCGAAGGTGTCCTTGGCGAAGGTCCCGCCGAACGGCAGCTCCATGTGGGTGTGGACGTCGATGCCGCCCGGGATCACGTACTTGCCGGTGGCGTCGATGGTCTCGTCGACCTGGGCCATGCCGGCCATGCCGGCGCCGATCGCGGCGATCGTCTCGCCGTCGACGAGCACG
>MGOD01000102.1:22075-24006 GCA_001795245.1 Chloroflexi bacterium RBG_16_70_13 | reverse complement strand
ACGGCCGTCGCCAGGGCGGCCGGCCCCAGCCCCGGGGCGAACGACGGGACGCGGCCGAGGACGACGAGGCCCCAGGCGGCGCTGCCGACGAGCCCGCCCGCGAGGATGACCCCGGCTACCGTCGACCTCGCACGATGCCGCCAGAGGTCGGTCACCCCAGCCCCGACGAGGGCCCCGATCGCCGGCGCGAGCATCACCGTGTAGTAGGGATGGGCGATGCCCGACATCAGGCTGAAGACGAGGACGTGGACCGTGAGCCAGGTCCCCCACAGGAGATACGCTGCCCGACGGCGGTCGGGGCGCGACGCGCGGTGATGGATGACGAGCCCGGCCGCGAGCGACACGAGGGCGAGCGGGATCAGCCAGCTGATCTCGCCCCCGAACTGGGCGTTGAACATGCGGAGGAGGCCGGGGCTTCCACCGAACCCGGCTCCGGGTCCGGCGGCTCCGGTTCCAAGCGCGCCGCCGCCGATGCCCGTGCCGCCGGCGGCGCCCGAGGCTCCGTCGCCGATCCCCTGGCCGAAGATGCGCCCGAAGCCGTCGTAGCCGAGGACAAGATCGAGGACCGAATTGTTCGTGCTGCCGCCGATGTACGGGCGAGCGGAGGCCGGGATGAGCTCCACGATCGCGACCCACCACCCGCTGGCAACGGCGACCGTCGCGGCAGACGCGGCGAGCCCGGCCATCCGGCGCCGCAGGGAGCCAGGGGCCGCCACGAGCCAGGTGAGCGCGAAGGCCGGTAGGACGAGATAGGCCTGGAGGTACTTCGTCAGGAAGGCCAGGCCGACGAGCGCCGCGGCGAGGATCGGCCAGCGCAGGCGCCCATCCTCGAGCCCGCGACTGAGTGCCCACGCCCCGGCCACGAGGAGGAACGTCAGGAGCGCGTCGGGGTTGTCGTACCGGAAGATGAGCACCGCCGCGGGTGTGACGGCCATGACGACCCCGGCGATGACCGCGGCCGGGGTTCCGAATGGCCGCCGGACCGCGAGGAAGACGACGCCGACCGTGGCGATCCCGAGGAGCGCCTGGGGCAGGAGGATCGACCACGAGCTGAGGCCGAGGAGCCGGACGCTCAATGCCATGAGCCAGACCGATGCCGGCGGCTTGTCGAGGGTGATGAAGTTGCCGGCGTCGAGCGAGCCGAAGAAGAACGCCCCCCAGTCCTGCGCAGCGGCCTGGGCGGCCATCGCGTAGTAGGTGTTGGCGTAGCCGCTGACCGTCAGGTTCCAGAGGTAGAGGGCCGCGGCCAGGGCAAGAACGCCGCCGAGCGCCAGGTGCGCCCGCACACGGTCGGCGAGCTTCGCCCACAGCAGCGATCGAGCCGCGGGTGGCAGTGCCAGGGTACGCTCGCCGGCGGTCATCGAGCTCCTCGCGGTTACGTCGGGCGCACTGGTGGCACCCGATCGAGGACCATCCAAGCAACGCTCGCTGAGAGCCGCGTGAGAGCACGACGTGCGTCGTGGGCCGCAACCGTGCCGATCCAACCCCGAAAGACCCGACCTCCGGCACTGGCTCCCGATCGCCCGAAGGTCGGAGACTCGTGCCTGGGGTAAGGCCGCGTTCCGGCCCGGCGGGTCGTACCCGCCAGGTCGATGGACCCCGGGGTGATGTCCATCCGGCGTCCCGAGGTGGGAGGCCGTCATGGCACTCGATCGCAGACTCGTCGAACGCGCCGTGCTCAGGCGCAAGCTCTCGATGGCCCTCCTGGCCGTCCTCGTTGGGGTGGCGCTCGTCGTCGGAGCGGCCATGGTCTTCGGCTGGACCCTCACGACCGGAGCCGGCTTCGACTTCACGATCACGACCGATCCGGCGGGCGCCCTGCCCTTCTGAGGCGACAGGCCGGCTCGGCCTCGCCGCAGCCTCGCCGGCGCCCGCTCAGTCGCCGGCCGGCAGTACCCGGTCCAGGAAGCCGACCGCCCAGGTCGCCCACT
>MGOD01000102.1:11676-22048 GCA_001795245.1 Chloroflexi bacterium RBG_16_70_13 | reverse complement strand
GCCGTGGGCGCCGCCGACGCACATGTGCAGCTCCACGTCAACGCCCGATGCCCGGGCCCTCGCGACGATGACGTCCGCGCTCTTCGCGGGAACGTCATTCCGGTCGGCCGTCCCGTGGATGACCAGGAGCGGCCGGTCGCCGAGCGCCGCCACGAAGTCGACGGGGTCGGCCTCGTCGAGGTCGTAGCCGGCCAGGAGCCGGACGCTCGTGGTGAGGGCCCATGTCGTCGGGACGGGCGGCAGGCCCTGGTCGACGTCCATCCGACGATCGAGGAGCTCGGCCATTCGGGCATGGGTCGAATCGAGGATCACGGCCTCGATCCGAGGATCGCCGGCCGCCGCGATCAGCGTCGTCCCGCCGCCCATGGAGTTGCCCATCACCGCGATGTGGCCGGGCGCCTTCTCGCGTACGAGCCAGTCCAGGATCGCCTCGAGGTCCGACTGCTCGTCGAGCCCGAAGGTCGTGTTCTTCGACCCGCTTCGACCACCGTTCCGGAGGTCGAAGGCCACCACGTTGAAGCGATCGTGGAAAGCCACGGCGTACTTCAGCAGACCGCTCTTGTTGTCTCCCCAGCCATGGACCAGGACGACCGTCGTCGCGGCCGGACCCGCGCCGTTCGTCGCCGGGATGTACCAGCCGCCGATCGGGACACCGTCGGCGGCCACGACCGCGGACCCGGCCTGGGCTCCCTGGGACGAGCAGCTCGTCATGTCCGGGTTCGCGGCCCGGAGGGCTGCGTCGTCGGCGATGTCGTAGTTGATCGCCTCGTACGGCCAGCCGAAGCGATCGGCCGGCGTCCGGCAGTCGGCGGCCGGATCGGGATGGAGCAGGGCGTCGGGGCCGATCGCCGCGACGTAGCCAACGTAGCCGCCCAGGGCCACGACCCCGACGGCGATGGCGGCCACGAGGACCCGGCGCACGGGAAGACGCCTCGGGACGCTCCGCGGAATCGACCGGTCGGCGGACATGCGATTACCTCCTGGCAGAGGACGCGCATCGCGGTCGCTCGTTACGCCGGATCAGGTCCGCGCACCTCGATGCTTGGCCGGTTCGGGTCGTTCGGCACCCGAGTCGACACCCAACGGCCGATGCGGGTCGAGGCCCGCCGGGTGACGCTGTCCCGACCTGGACGGTCCAGGGCTGGAGCGCCGGCGACGGCGTCGTCGATGGAGGCCGGGATGAACCGCAAGCGGATCGTGATCATGGGTGCCGCGGGGCGCGACTTCCACAACTTCAATGTCGCCTATCGGAATGACCCCGACGTCGAGGTCATGGCCTTCACCGCGACCCAGATCCCGGGGATCGCCAACCGCCGCTACCCGGCCTCGATCGCGGGGCCGCTCTATCCCGAGGGGATCCCGATCCTGCCCGAGGACGAGCTCGAGGCGATCGTCCGTGACCGTTGGGTCGACACGGTCGTCTTCGCCTACAGCGATGTCAGCCACGAAACTGTCATGCACGTCGCCTCGCGGGTGCTGGCCACGGGCGCAGATTTCGAGCTCCTCGGGCCGCGCCGGACGATGCTCGCGAGCCGCCGTCCCGTGGTCTCGGTCTGCGCGACGAGGACCGGCTCCGGCAAGAGCCAGACCACCCGCTACGTCGCGGCCCTGCTCGCGGAGCGGGGCCTCACGCCCGTCGTCATCCGGCATCCCATGCCGTACGGCGATCTCGCCGCCCAGGCCGTCCAGCGCTACACGACGTACGCCGACCTCGACCGCTACGAGACGACGATCGAGGAGCGCGAGGAGTACGAGCCTCACCTCGACGCCGGCCGGGTCGTCTACGCCGGGGTCGACTACGAGCCGATCCTCCGGGCGGCCGAGACCGAGGCCAACGTCATCCTCTGGGACGGCGGCAACAACGACTTCCCGTTCTACCGGCCCGACCTGTCGATCGTCATCGCCGACCCGCTCCGGCCAGGCGACGAGCGCCGCTTCCACCCGGGCGAGACGAACTTCCGCCTGGCCGACGTCGTGATCATCAACAAGATCGATACCGCCGATCGTGCTGCCGTCGATGCCGTCCGCGCCTCGGTCCACGACCTGAATCCGACGGCCGAGATCCTCACCGCCCGCTCCGAGCTGACCCTCGTGGGGCCGCCGATCGCGGGCCGGCGCGTGGTCGTCGTCGAGGACGGCCCGACCCTCACCCACGGCGGCATGGCCTTCGGCGCCGGCGTCGTGGCGGCCCGGCGGTTCGGGGCCGCAGCCCTCGTCGACCCGCGACCCGCTGCGGTCGGCTCGATCCGTGACGTCCTCGACCGCTACCCGGCGCTCGAGCCGCTCGTCCCGGCGATGGGCTACGGCCAGGCCCAGGTCGGCGAGCTCGAGGCGACCCTCAACGCGGTCGACGCCGATCTCGTCCTGTGCGCGACGCCCATCGACCTGACCCGCGTCCTCAGCCTGACGAAGCCGATGACCCGCGTCCGCTACGACCTCGTCGAGGCCGGCGGGACGCCGCTCGCCGAGCTCATCGAGCCGATCGTCCGGATGGCCCGGACGCCGGTGGCCGTGGGGACGAAGTCCTGAGCTCGGGGCCATCCCGGCCGGCGATCACAGGCCCAGGACGAGCCTGGCGATCTCGAAGTAGATGATCAGGCCGGTCCCGTCGACGAGCGTCGTGATGAGCGGCGCCGAGACGACCGCAGGATCGATGCGGAGACGGCGCAGCAGCAGCGGCAGGGCCGCCGCGATCGTGGCCGACCAGAGGCAGATGGCGATGATCGTGAGCGACACGACGGCCCCGATGTCCGGCCCGACGCCGAGCATCGCAGCCCGCCCGAACGCCACCGCGGCCATCACCGCGCCCAGGAGCAGCCCGACACGCAGCTCCTTGAAGACGATCCAGCCGACGTCGCGGAGGGCCACCTCGCCGAGGGCCATCGCCCGGACGACGAGCGTGACCGTCTGGCTGCCGACGTTGCCGCCGGTCCCGATCAGGAGCGGGATGAAGAAGCTGAGAGCGACGACCGTCGTCAGCTCGCCCTGGAAGTTCTGCAGGACGGTCCCCGTGTAGGCCTGGGCCACGAAGAGGAGCAGCAGCCAGGCGATGCGCTTCCGGACGAGGAGGGGGACGCTCGCCAGGCGATACGGCAGGTTCAGCGGCTGCGAGCCGCCCAGGCGCTCGATGTCCTCGGTCGCCTCGGCCTCGAGGACGTCGGCGACGTCGTCCTCGGTGATGATCCCGAGGAGGTGCTCGTCGTCGTCGACGACGGGGATGGCGATGAGGTTGTGGTCCGTCAGCAGGCGGGCGGCCGACTCCTGGTCGGCATCGGCACGAACGCGGACCGTGTGCGGCGCCATGAGCTCGGCCACGGGCGTGTCGCCCGGGCTCAGGAGCAGGCGATACAGCGAGAGCACGCCGAGCAGGCGGCGCGCGTCGTCGGTCACGTAGATATAGCTGACGGTCTCGGCGTCCTCGACGAGACGCCGAATCGCGGCGATGGCCTCGCTCGCAGTGGCGTCCCGGCTGACGGCGACGAAGGCCGGAGTCATGAGGCCGCCCGCCGTATCGGCGTCATAAGCGGCAAGGTCACGGATCTCCGAGGCATCGGCGGCGCGCATCCGGACGAGGATGTCCCGCGCCTCGCCCTCCGGCAGCTGCTCGACCACGTCGGCCGCGTCGTCGGGATCCATCTCCTGGAGCAGCCCGGCGGCCTCGTTCCGGCTGAGTGTCCGGAGGATCGCCGCCGCCTGGGCAGGAGCCAGCTCCTCGAGGAGCAGCGGGACCTCCTCGTCGGGTAGCCACTGGAGGAGGACGGCGACCTCGGCGGGCTCGAGCTGCGGGACCAGGTCGGCCCACTCGGCGGGGCCGATCTGCTCGGCCAGGCCGCGGATGCCGTCGCGCTCCCGCTCCCGGATCAGGTCGTGGATGTCGGCGAGCAGCTCGGTCGTCTCGGCCGTGGTCATCGCAGCCCTCCCATCGGGATCAGCGCGGTGCGGGGCCGGTCGGCCTCGGGGACAGCCACGACCGCCATGCGGGTACGGCGATCAGGGATCCAGGACCGGGCCGATGCGGCGCGGCTCGGGAAATGCGGGCCGGAGCGCGGCCGGCTCGACGGTACCAGTCTCTTCATGGCGAGAACCTCGTCGGCGGGTGACCACCGCCGGCTCTCGCTCGTCAGTCAGTGGCGACGGGACCTGACGTGAGCGCGACGATGGGACCACCCGGCTGTCCGCCGGCTATGCCGGCGCAGGTACTGGGAGAGGACACAGCGCATCAGCTTGCTGCGGTTTCCAATGGGCGGTCCGCCTCGCGGGCCGTGGCGACTCTAGGCCTGATCGGGCGGCGGCGTCAACGCGCGAACGCTCCTGTGTGAACGGACAGCGACTCTGTCCCAGTTAAGGGGACAGCGACTTTGTCACCCTCGACCCCATGGAGTCGTGAGCTCGACGTGATCTCCACGCCGGATGGGGGCGGAGAGCCGCCGGACGGCGTCGGGGCGCCTACTTCGGCTGCGCGACGCCCAGGACATTCCCGGACGGATCGACGATCCAGGCGTACAGGGCGAAGCCGACATCCGCGATGCCGTCGACCGTGTTCAGCCCCGGCAGGTCGTACTCCTCGATCTTTACGCCGCGCGAGCGCAGCCCGTCGAGCTCGGCCCGCAAGTCGGGCACGTCCCAGCCGACCTGGGTCTGCGTGTCCTTGGTCCCGGTCATGCTCAGAGTGACGACGAGGCGCGTCCCCTGCCCGCACCGGAATTCGAGCGCCGCGTCGCTCTCGGCGAGGACCTCCAGCCCGAGCTGGTCGTGGTAGAAGGCCCGCGTCGTACCCAGGTCGGTCGAAAGCAGGACAGGATGGATCGGGCTGTCGCCGAGCATGGCTCGTCTCCTGAGAATTGGCTGGATGCGAGCAGGATACCAACGCACGCGAGGCGCGCATCACGACACTCGGCGAGCCTCCAATGGGCACCGGGGAAGCTGCGACCCCGTGGACGCATTGGCAGGCCAGCGCGGCTGGCGGTAGAAGCCGCGGGCGATCCGCTTCGCTGGGCCGTGTTAGGCGCGCCAGCCCGGCGCCCGCCGGATGATGCCGTGCTCAGCAGCCTGCTCTGTCGTCAAGGATCCGTGCTGAGCCGTCACGGCAGCGAGAAGATGTCATCCACGACATGCGCCGACGTTTCGTAATCAGTAGCAATGGGGCAAATGGCTCCGGCGGCAGGACTCGAACCTGCGACCAAGTGATTAACAGTCACCCGCTCTACCAACTGAGCTACGCCGGAGCGAGGTCGCGATGCGACCGCGTGAGCCGGGCGACGAGCCGAAGCCCGACCGGGCGCCACGCGGCCGGAGGATAGCAGAGGATGGCGCCGAGCCCGGCGGTGTGCGACCCTGCGGTCACCGGCGGTGCGGGGGTCGCCGTCGCGGGTGCCCGGTCGCTCCACCGGCAGCCAGGGAGGGGAGGTCATGACGCCATCGCCCGACATCAAGGCAACGATGCTCGAGTTCTACCGACGGGTGCTCGCGGGTGAAGCCGACGCCGCGAATGACCTCATCTCGCGCGATCCGGCCACGATCTTCGTCGGCTCGGCCGGCGAGTGGGTGGCGGACCAGGAGACGCTCCGCAGCGGGCAGCTCCCGGCAGGCGAGGGCCTGGAGGCCGGGCCGGAGCCCGTGGCCTTCGAACGCGATGACGTCGGCTGGTTCGCCGACCAGCCGACCTGGCTGTTCGCCGACGGGTCGCGGGCACCGATGCGGATGAGCGCCGTCCTGCAGCGCGACGAGCCCGGCTGGCGGATCGTCCATACCCACCTCTCGGTCGCAGTGCCGGACGATCAGTGCGTCATGCTCCAGCGGCGCTGGAAGTACGGCCTCCCCGCGACCGGCTGAGCAATTCCGGCGGGCGGCGCCAGCCTC
Source organism: Chloroflexi bacterium RBG_16_70_13 (assembly GCA_001795245.1). Classification (GTDB taxonomy): domain Bacteria; phylum Chloroflexota; class Limnocylindria; order Limnocylindrales; family CSP1-4; genus UBA5189. The sequence goes on along the minus strand of MGOD01000102.1, from coordinate 16,189 downwards.
CGCGCCAGAGGCCGCGCCATACTCCGGGCCATGTCCTCGCCGATCGTGTCCGCCGAGACCCTGGCCACGTGGCTGGGCGACCGGCGGCCGAACCTCCGGATCTGCGACGTCCGCTGGTACCTCGGCCAGCCACCCGGCTCGGGCAGGGCGGCCTACGCCGCCGGCCACATCCCGCGGGCCATCCACGTCGATCTCGACACCGAGCTCGTCGCGCCTGTCGGGCCGGGTCGCCATCCCCTGCCGGAGCCGGCGGCCTTCGCCGCGGCGATGGCGACCCGCGGCATCGGCAACGGCGATACGGTCGTCGCCTACGACGACGTCGGCGGCTGGGTCGCGGCCCGACTGTGGTGGATGCTCGACGACCTCGGCTTCGCCGGCGAGGGTTGGGGCGGCGATGTGCTCGTCCTCGACGGCGGCTGGCAGGCATGGCTGGCGGCCGGCCAGGGCGTCTCGACGGACGTGCCGAGGACGGCGCGGCGCGACCTCCACCTCGCCCCGGCCTGGCGCCGGGTCATCGATCGCGCGGCCCTGAAGGGTCGCCTCGGCGGCATGACCATCCTCGATGCCCGGGCCGCCGAGCGCTACCGCGGCGAGGTCGAGCCGATCGATCCGGTGGCCGGCCACATCCCGACCGCCGTCTCCGCCCCGACCGCCGGGAACCTCGGGCCCGACGGGCGATTCCTCCCGCCGGACGCGCTGCACGAACGCTTCCGGAACCTCGACTGCGCCGCCCCCGGCGGCACCGTGACGTCGTGCGGCAGCGGCGTCTCGGCCTGTCACAACGCCCTGGCGATGCGGATCGCCGGCCTGCCCGATCCCCTCCTCTACCCCGGCTCGTACAGCGATTGGTCCACCGCCGGCGAGCCCGTCGCCGTCGGCGCGGACCCGGGAAGCCCCCCGGCGCGGTAGGCCGTCAGACCCCCAACTGTTCCAGCTCGTAGGGCAGCATCCGGCGCCACCACGGCCAGTCGTGGTTCACGTCGTGGCCCCAGTAGTCGACGATCGCCGGGATGCCCTTCGCGGCGAGGATCGCCTCCATCCGCCGGGTGTCGGCGAGCATCTCGTCCTCCCACGCCCCCTGCCCGACGACGAAGCAGATCCGGGCCTCCCGGACGCGCTCGAGGTACCACGGGTCGTCGAGGTTCGGCAGGTACAGGAGGGGGCTGTTGAAGTACACCGCGTCGTCGACGTGGTCGCCCACGAAGGTCGACAGCTGGTACAGCCCGGACATCGCGACGAGGCCGTCGAACCGGTCGGGGTGCCGGAACAGGGCGTTCGCGGCGTGGTACGCGCCAAGGCTCGCCCCGACCGCCCAGGCCCGGTCGTGGCCAGTCAGGTCGCGAGTGAAGGGCCCGACCTCGTCGGCGACGTACCGGTCGTAGGCATCATGGCGGCGGGCCCGGTCGCCCGGTGGCACGGCCTGGTTCGTCCAGCTCTGCCAGTCGATCCCGTCGATCGCGACGAGCCGCATCCGACCGGCCTCGATGAGCCCGGCGCAGGCCTCGACCATGCCCCAGCCCTCGAAGTCCCACCAGCGGCCGTCCTGGGACGGGAACGCGACGACCGGCCGGCCGTCGTGGCCGTAGACGCGGAGGGCCATGTCGTGGCCGAGGCCCGGGCTGAACCACAGGTGGTCCTCGGTGTGCATCGGCCCGAGGTCAGCGGGCCGGGGCGGGCGCGTCGGCCAGGGCGAGGATTTCGCGCCCGGCCGCCTGGAGAGGTTCGAGCTCCGGCCCCCGGAGGACGTAGCCGTAGTTGCCGATCGCAGCCGCGAAAACGTCGTCGATCCGCTCGTGATGGACGAGGCTAGCTTCGAACCGGGCGAGGACCTCGTCGTGCGACAGCCGGTAGGCCTTGCCGGACTTCCGCCCGGCCCAGAACGCGTACGCCGCCCGGCTCGGCTGGACCGTCGTCGTCCCGGTGACGACGACCTCGGCCCAGGCCCGGTAGACGTCCATGTCGTTGGCCCAGTTCCAGAGGTCGACGGTCAGGCCGCCCGGCTGCCGCATGTTGACCTCGAGGGCCGCGAGCTCGCCGCTCGGCAGCCGGAAGTACTCGGCGTGGAACGGCCGCTCGCGGATCCCGAACGCCAGGACCGTTCGTTGCCCGACGTCGCGGAGGTCGGGGGCGATCTCGCGGTCGATCCAGTACGTCATGTCGGCTCCGCGAACGGCATCGAGGACCGGGATGCCGTAGACGAGCGAGACCTCGAACACGACCCGTCCGCGGCGATCCACGAGACCGTCGTAGGTCAGGAGCTGACCCTCAAGACACTCCTCGAGGATGTAGTCCATCCGGGGCTTGTCGCCGAGGAAGGCCTCGACGTCGCCGTCGGCATCGAGGCGATAGGTCCGGGCCGCGCCGACACCGACATCGGGCTTGGCGATGACCGGGAGACCGACCTCGTCGACGAACGCCCGCGTCTCGTCGGCCGTCCGGCAGACCCGACCCCGGGCGACCAGGATCCCGGCCTTCTCGAAGACCCGCTTCATCCGTGACTTCCGCTTCACCCGGTCGATGTCGGCGGCCTGGAGGCCGGGGATGTTGAACTCGGTCCGGAGGCGGGCCTCGAGCTCCAGCCAGTATTCGTTCAGCGAATCGAGCCGGTCGATCTTGCCGTATCGGTGGCTGAACCAGCCGAGGGCGCGAATGTCGGCATCGAGGTCGTGGAGGTCCGGGACCCGGTAATACTCGGTCAGTGCCTCCCGGAGCGCGGGGCGAAGGCTGTCGAACGGGGCGTCGGACAGCCCGAGGACGGTGGCCCCGAGCTCTCGCAGTCGGACGCAGTAGAGGTAGGTCGGGGGCGGGAAGTTCGGCGACAGGAAGACGACGTTCATCGGCGCGGCCGAGTGTAGCCGCAGGGAACGGCGCGGTGGCGTTCCCCGTTTGACATCGCCCCGGCTGGGCGGCTAGACTCCGCGACCGGTGCGGGTTCCGCGCCGGTCAACCCACCCAATGGAGGGCGGCAGCAGATGAGCCACACGCTCCTCTACGTGCCCACGATCGCGCCCGATGGCGCGGCTGATCGCGGGAGATCTGTGCCCTCCTCGAGGTAGGTGCCGGGCGGCGAGGCCGCCCCAGTCACGAACCACGAGCCGTGGGCCAGATCGGGGCCCCGGCTTTTTTGATGCACTCGAGACGTCCGAGCGCATCGAACCCGAGCCGCGAGCCCATCCCGACGCAGACGCGCCGGAGGCAGGGTCCGCGGCTCGTTCCACGTTCGGGACCCGGACCTTCTCCGCAGCCTCACCCACGTCCATCCAACCCCAGCAGGGTGGCCCGCAATCGACGGACCATCGACGAGGAACCACCAGTGACCGCCACGCTGCTCCGAAAACCGAAAAGTTTCGTTCCGGACCGCCTGGCCGTCCCGGCCGAGGCGCTGCCGCTCGACGCGGCGCTGCCCGCCCTCCTCGTCGAGGGGGTGACGAAGCGCTTCCACGTCGGGCGCTCGAAGCGGCCGGTCCTCGCGATCTCGAACGTCTCCCTGCGCCTCGAGCGGGGCGGGGTGTTCGGGATCCTGGGGGCCAACGGCTCCGGGAAGTCGACCCTCATCCGGCTCGTGTCCGGCCTCCTGACCCTCGACGAGGGTCGCGTGGAGGTCTTCGGCCACGACATCGCTCGCGAGGAGATGGCCGTCAAGCGGCTCATCAACCGGGTGAGCGTGGATGCGGCCTTCTTCAAGAAGCTCAGCCCGATGGAGAACCTGCTCTTCGCGGCCCGGCTCTACGGCCTGGACGCTGGACGGGCCCGCAAGGACGCGATCGCGATCCTCGAGCGGCTGGGGATCGCGAGGAAGCGGGTCGATCGCCCGGTCGAGCAGATGAGCCGGGGCATGCAGCAGAAGGTCGCGATCGCGCGAGCGCTGCTGACCAGCCCGGCCCTCCTGCTCCTCGATGAGCCGACCACCGGCCTCGACCCGCGGTCGAAGCTGGAGGTCCAGGCCTTCATCGAGGACGTCCGGACGAGCCACGACGCATCGATCGTCCTGACGACCCACGACCTCGACGAGGCGGACCGGCTGTGTGACCGGATCTCCGTCCTCAACGACGGCCGGGTCGTCGCCGAGGACAGCCCGAACGGACTGAAGCGACTCGTCGCCGAGGTCCACCGTCAGGAGCCGACGCTCCACAGCGTGTTCATGACCTACACCGGCCGATCCCTCGACGAGGACGTCGAGGACGAGGCCGAGCCAGACGACAACGACTGAAAGGAAACACGAAATGCATCCCCACGCCGACGAGCGGCTGCGGCTCGCGAACGACTGGATCGCTCGCGAGGTCCGTCACGCCGCCCGGGCGCGCCTGGCCGACCAGGCTCGCCGACGACACCGTCTCTCGCTCCGCCTCTGGGCCGGTCGCCAGCTGATCAAGCTCGGCGAGCGGGTCGCGGCGGAGCCGACCCTGACGCTGGCCCGGTTCCGCTGAGGACCGGGCCGGCGCCCGAACCGATGAAAGGCCACCTCCCGTGACCATGCTGACCCACGAGCTGAAGGCCTCGTACGCCTTCGTCG
>MGOD01000102.1:4657-11560 GCA_001795245.1 Chloroflexi bacterium RBG_16_70_13 | reverse complement strand
CTGCTCCTGACGCTGATGGTCGGGGCGATCTTCTGGAACTACCTGTCGGTGGTCTTTTCCTGGATCGCCGAGACGATCTCGGTCGAGCGCTGGGAGGGCACGCTCGAGTACACCATGATGGCCCCGGTCCATCGGTCCACCCACCTCCTGGGGTCGGTGGCCTACGCGATGGTCTTCGGCCTCGTCCATACGGCCGCCATCCTCCTCGCGATGCTCGTCTTCTTCCCGAACCTCGCCCTGACGAGCGCGAACCCGCTGACGGTCGTGACGTTCTTCGTCCTCGGCTCGTTCAGCTTCGTCGGGATCGCCATGCTCGCGGCGATCCTCCCGCTCCTGTACGTGGAGCGGGGCGCGCAGATGACGTTCGTCCTGCAGTCGGTGCTGCTCCTCGTGAGCGGCGTCTACTATCCGATCGACGTCCTGCCCGGCTGGATGCAGGCGCTCTCGCACCTGTCGCCGGCCACGTACGCGATCGACGGGGTCCGCCGGGGCCTCATCGACGGCGTGTCGGTGACCGATCTCACCGGCGACATCTGGCCGCTCCTCGTCATGGGCCTCGTCCTGATCCCGTTCGGCCTGTGGGCCTTCGGGCGGGCCGAGCGCTATGCGAAGCAGACCGGCAAGCTGAAGCGAGTCGGGTGATGGCCTCGAGCTCACCCGTGCCAGGCCTCCGGCTCCGCCCCTACGCGGGCGAGCCGGACCTGGCCGACATCTCCCGCATCGAGAACCTCGAGGCGGAGGCCGACGGCTACCCCGAACGCACACATGTCGAGGAGCTGGCATCGCGGTTCAGCCACCCCAACGACCATTTCGACGCGAGCCGGGACGTGACGATCGCCGAGGTCGACGGTTTCCCGGTAGCGGTTGCGATGCGTGAGTGGGTCATCACGACCGACGGTCTGCGCGAGCTTCGCCACGGCGGCGCCGTCGACCCCGCCTGGCGCCGGCGTGGCATCGGCACCGCGCTGCTCGCCGAGAACCAGCGGCTCCTGACCGAGCTCGCGACTGCCAGCCCGACGTCAACCCCGTCCGTCCTCGGCTCCTGGACCGGCGACAGCCAGCACGGTAGCGTGGCCCTGCTCGGGGCGGCCGGCTACAGCCAGGTCCGCTGGTTCTTCGACATGTCGCGGCCGAGCCTAGACGAGCTGCCAGTGGCGACCCTGCCCGAGGGCCTCGTGGTCCGCCCGATCACGATCGACTCGGCGAAGGCGGTCTGGCGGGCAAGCATCGAGGCCTTCCGAGACCATTGGGGCGGGTTCGATGACTCGGACGAGAACCTCGAGCGCTGGCTCGCCGACCCCGAGACGGATCTGTCCCTGTGGATGGTCGCCTTCGACGGCGACGAGGTGGCCGGCGGCGTGATCAACCGCATCAAGGCCGCCGAGAACGAGGCACTCGGCATCCGTCGTGGCTGGCTGGCCAGCGTCTTCACCCGCCGGCCGTGGCGCCGGCGGGGCCTCGCCCATGCGCTCATCGCCGAGTCCCTCCTCAGGCTCCGCGATCGTGGCATGACCAGCGCCGGCCTCGGCGTCGACGCTGAGAACGGGACCGGAGCCCTTGGGCTCTACGAGCGCCTCGGCTTCGAGGTCGAGTACCGCTCGACCGCCTGGCGCAAGCCGTTGGCCTCGCCCGCGGCCGCAGGCGGCGCCGGACGACCGTCGGAGGACAGACCATGACCGGGGCTGCCGAGCTCCAGGCGATGGGCTGGCACCCGAGCTTTGCGGCCGAGCTCCAGGCGATCGGCTGGCATCCCACCTTCGCGGCGGCCTTCGTCGCCCACGAAGCGTCCGGGCGCGTGCCCGCCCGGGTCATCGCCGAGGAGCGCGGCCAGTTCCTCGTCCACGACGGCCTGGCCGCCCATTCGGCCGAGGTCTCCGGCCGGCTGCGCTACGAATCCAACGGCAATCCCCTCGCCTTCCCCTCGGTCGGCGACTGGGTCGCGGCCAGCCCGGGCCGGAGCGGCGGCAGGGCCACGATCCACGGCCTCATGCCCCGCCGCTCGGCGATCGTCCGCCGCGCGCCATCCAACCACGCGACCGGTGCCCAGGTCCTCGCCGCGAACGTGGACATCGTCTTCATCGTGACCTCGCTCAACGCGGAGATGAACCTCCGGCGCCTCGAGCGGTACCTCGCCGTGGCCTGGGAATCCGGGGCCCTCCCGGTCGTCGTCCTCTCGAAGGCCGACCTCGACGACGACGTGGCCGGCCACCGTGTCGCGGCCGAGGCCGTCGCGCCGGGCGTCGACGTGGTCGCCGTCTCCGCGGTCACCGGCGAGGGCCTCGAGATCGTCCGCGCCAACCTCGCCCCGGGTCGGACCGTGGCCTTCATCGGCTCCTCTGGGGTCGGCAAGTCGACCCTCGTCAACGCCCTCGCCGGACGCGAGCTGCTGACGACCGCGGGGATCCGCGAGGACGACGCTCGCGGCCGCCACACGACGACCCGTCGACAGCTCGTCCCACTGGCGGAGGGCCTCGTCATCGACACGCCCGGGATGCGGGAGCTGGGCCTCCTCGACGGCGACGGCCTCGGGAGCGCCTTCGAGGACGTGGAGCGTGCCGCGAGCGGCTGCCGATTCCGCGACTGCGGCCACGAAACGGAGCCGGGCTGTGCCGTCCGGGCGGTGCTCGCGACGGGCGAGCTCGACCCCGCCAGGCTCCGGGCCTACCAGAAGCTGGAGCGTGAAGCCCGCCGGGCGGAGCTGGCCGGCGACGCCGTCGCCCGCAAGGCCGAGCGCCGGCGCTGGACGTCGATGGTGCGCGGGGTCGAGCGCCAGATGCAGCATAAGTACGGAGCCGAGCGATGAGCGTCGAGGTCAACGCCGGGCGAGTCGAGCTGCCCGGTGTCCCGCCCCGGATCGCGGGCCTCGTCGTCCGTCATGCTGACCTCGAACGTGACGCCGCGGCGATGGCCGAGTTGATCAAGACAGCCAACATCCACGATGGCGTCGACTGGATCCCGAGCGCGGCGGCGCTGGCCCACGAGCTCGCTCACACCTCGGGCATGGACGTGACTCGCGACATCGTCGTCGCCGAGGTCGACGGATCTATCGTCGGAGCGGTCAGGACGAACTGGCGGATCCGCAGCGAGCGGGTCTTCCACCACCTCGAACCGCAGGTTCGGCCGGACCTTCGGCGGCATGGCCTCGGCCGGGCGCTCCTGGCCTGGGCGGAACGGCATGTCGCCGATGGGCTCGCGGCCAGGACGATGGGGCCGATGGATCGACCGCACGTTCTCGCCGGCGAGGGCGACCTCGCGATCGAGGGGGCCGCCGAGCTCGCCACGAGCGCCGGCTATCACGTCGACGGCTACGGCATCCTCATGGCCCGGCCGCTCGATCTCCCGGTCCCGGACGCGCCGCTTCCCGAAGGCCTCGAGGTCCGCCCGGTCCGGCCGGAGGACCATCGCCGGATCTGGGATGCCGATGTCGAGGCGTTCCGCGATCATCGCGACCCCGCCCTTCGAAACGAGGCGGACTTCGTCCGATGGTTCGGCCAGCCCGACCTCGACACGTCGCTGTGGGAGGTCGCCTGGGACGGCGACGAGGTCGCCGGCTCCGTCATGACGTTCATCTTCCCCGCGGAGAACGTCGCGCTCGGGGCCAGCCGCGGCTGGCTCGAGCACATCTCGGTCCGCCGGCCGTGGCGGAAGCGCGGCCTCGCGAGCGTGCTGATGGTCCGCTCGATACGCCGCCTTCGCGAGCTGGGTCTCGGAGAGGCCATGCTCGGTGCCGATGCCGAGAACCTGTCCGGCGCCGTCCGCCTCTACGAGTCGCTCGGCTTCCGGCGGACGCGCACGACGGCCAACTACCGCAAGGCGATCGAGCTGCCCGAGCCCACCAATGACGAAGCGGCCGGCTGAGCCGCGGACGCTGCGACGACGTGTCCCGGATCGACTCAACGGTCCGGCCAGTGCCCACATCGTCGAATGGCGGACGTCGATGCCTGAGGCGGGTGCATCGATATTCGCTTCGTCGCACGGCGACGACAGGAATCGTCGACTGTCAGACGGCGCTCCGGGACTCGCTGCGGCCAGGTCCCGATCATGTCCTCGGATGGCCACCGGGCGATGACGAGGGCAACGAGGACGACGGCGTCGAAGGCGAGGGCGGCGATCGCCGGGCTCGTCGGCAACCCGTCCCACATCGCGACGATGAGGACGATCGAGGCGACGGATGCGGCGACCGCGAGCGGTCGCCACCAGGCCGCCTGGAGGATGAGCCCGCCAGAGGCGGCGACGAAGGCCACCAGGACGGCTCCGCCGATGAGCGAGGCGAGGCCCTTCGTGAGGGCGTCGCCGGCGACCCCGGTGAGCAGCCACGAGTGACCCGACGTCCCGAGCTTCATGATGCCGGCCATCGCCGGCACGAACAGGACGTGGCCAACGACCGAGGCCGGATTCTCGGGTGGCTCGCGAGACCGGCGGCAGCGCCAACCGGACCGAACATCGGGGGCCGAGCGGGCCCTCAAAAGGGCAGGCGCCGCTCCCGGGCGACGAGCTCCAGCCACGGCCGCTCTCGGCCGATCGTCGTCTCGCGGCCATGGCCGGGCAGGACCGCCAACGGGTCGTCGAAGGTCGCGAGGCGAGACAGGGACTCCACGATCTGCTCGTCCGAGCCGCCCGCCAGGTCGGTCCTGCCCCACCCGCCCGCGAAGAGCGTGTCGCCGCTGAAGAGGAGGCCCTCGTCGGGCGACCAGAGGCAGACCGAACCCTCGGTGTGGCCCGGGGTGTGAAGGACGGTGAGCCGGATCTCCCCGAACCGGACCTCGCCGCCCTCGGCGAGCTCGACGGCCGGGACACACGGCGGGATCTCGAACGGCGCCCAGAGTGGCTTCGGGTGGCTGAGCCGCTGCGCGTCGAGGCCGTGGACGGCGATCGGGGCGCCGGTGTGCCCGGCGAGCGCGGCGTTCTCGCCGAAGTGATCCCAGTGGCCGTGCGTCGTGACGATGAGCTTCAGCGTCCAATCGCGGTCGCGGAGCTCGCCGGCGATCCAGTCGAGCGACGGAATCGCGGTATCGATCGCGATCGCCTCGCGGGTGCGCGCGTCCGCGAGCAGGTGGACGTTCGTCGCGACCGGTCCGACGACCCGGCTGAGGCGCTCCACGATCAGCGCTTCACCGGGAGCGAGCCGCGTAGCCCGAGGTCGCGGTACGACTCGCAGAGCCAGGCGGCGATGGCGGGGTCGTCGAGCTCGGCCGGCTCGCGGATGTCCAGACGGTGGACGATCCAGCGCGGCCCGTAGTCCTCGACCTTCACGAGGTTCGGGTGTTCGATCCGCCGGCCCAGCGCGAAGCCGATCCGGAGCCGGTCGAGGAGGACGGTCGCGCCGGCGAACCGGACCTTCGCCATGATCGTGATCCGGGTCTTCTGGGCGATGACCTCGACCGGCCCGCAGCGTTCGATGAGCTTGACGAACTGATCGAAGGCGGCGCGGACGCTGGGCCGGCTCCGCGCGAACGACGTGTCGAGGTCGTAGTTCGAACACGAGTGGGCCATGTTCGTGGTGACGAACCGGTGGCCGCAGCGCGGGCACATCCACAGCTCGTCGGCTGCTGACCGCCGACCCGGCTCGGTCATCAGCGCTCGGCGACGATCGCCGCGCGGATGCAGTCGAAGGTCTGGCCGATCATCTTGTTCGCGGTCCCCTCGACGAGCCGCGCCCCGACGCTCGCGATCATGCCGCTGATGCTGACCTCGGCCGCCCACAGCATCGTCGTCGACCCGGCCTCCGGCCCATCCACGAGGTTCATCCGCCCGAGGGCGTCGACGGCGCTCCCGGGCGCCTGCCCGTGGGCCTTGATGATCGCCATGTCGGGCGGCTTCTGCTCGGCGATCTCGAGGTCGACGACGAAGCGGGCCTGGATGAAGCCGACACCGACCTTGGCCTTCGCCCGGAAGTGGGTGGGGTCGATGACCTCGATGGATTCCACGCCCGGCCCGCAGGCGCCGACCCTGTTCGGATCCGTCACGAAGGCGAACACCTCGTCGCGCGGAGCGGGAATGTCGACGGCGCCCGAGAACTCCATCAGTGGCCTCCGGTGGGGCAAGGCGCCGCCGACCCGGTCGTCGGTCAGGCCTCGGGGGATGTGGGCTCCGGTGCGGCGAGTCCCGATGATACCGACGCGGGCGAGGACGCCGCGGGTGCGGAGGACGCGGCGGAGGACGCGGCGGACGACACCGCGGCCACGAACGCCGCCGGATCATGGATGAAGCGCGTCCGGCAGCCCATCTGGCAGAAGGCGTAGACGACCCCGCCGTACTCGGCCAGGTGGCGGGCATCCCGGCGCTCGACGGTCATGCCGCAGACGGGATCGACGAGGACGATGTCGTCGACCAGGGGCCTCGGCACTCCCTGGGCGCCGGCGGTGTCGCGACCGGCGAGCGTGGCCGGCCCGGGCGCCGCCACGAAGGTCGCGCGCCCGCGGCGGACCTGAACGAGCTCGCCGAGGATCGAGATGGCAACATCCTCGGCCGTTTCGGCCCCGAGATCCAGGCCGGCCGGCGCCCGGAGCGCGGCGATCCGCTCCTCGGCGAGGCCCGTCTCGTCGCGGAGCCACTGGCGGACGACGGCGGCCCGTGTCGGCGAGGCCACGAGGCCGACGTAGGCGACGTCCCTGCGGAGCGCGGCGAGGACCGCTTCCTCGTCCCAGACGCCCTGGGTGGCGACGACGACATACGGCGGCGCGTCGAACTCGCGGAGGTGGAGATCCCGGTCGCCGAGCACGGCCTCTGCGGCCGGGAACGCGTCGGTGTCGGCGACCGGGTCGAACAGGGTGACGCGCCAGCCGCTCGCCGCCCCGAGGGCCACGAGGGCCCCCGCGATCGGCGTCGTGCCGGCGACCCACAGGTGCGGGGCGGGCAGGTGCGGCTCCACGTAGATCTCCAGCGTGCCACCCGAGTGGCAGG
>MGOD01000102.1:657-4538 GCA_001795245.1 Chloroflexi bacterium RBG_16_70_13 | reverse complement strand
CGACGACGGGCTGTGCGCAGCTGCCGCCGACCCAGCCCTCGATGGTCCCGTCCGGATGGACGATCCCCGACGCGCCGGGCCGGGCCGAGGTCGGCCGGCGGACAGCGACGACGGTGGCCAGCACGAACGATCGGCCGCCGGCCTCCAGCTCCGCGGCACGCGCGAAGACCGAGGGGCCGGCGCCGGTCACGCGATCCCCTTCTCGTGGAGGATCGCCCAGATCTTCTGGGGGGTCAGCGGGATGTCGATATGCCGGACGCCGAGGTGCCACAGGGCGTCGACGACCGCGTTCGCGATCGCCGGCGGCGCGCCGACCGTCGCCGACTCACCGACGCCCTTTGCGCCGAGCGGATGGTGCGGCGATGGGGTGATCGTCTTGCCCGTCTCCCAGGCCGGGGTCTCGACGGCGGTCGGCAGGAGGTAGTCCATGAACGTCCCGGCCAGGTTGTTGCCGTTCGCGTCGTACGGGATCTCCTCCAGCATCGCGGGCGCGAGACCCATGGCCAGGCCGCCGTGGATCTGGCCGTCGACGATCATCGGGTTGATGATGTTGCCGCAGTCGTCGACGGCGACGAAGCGCCGGATCTTGACGACGCCGGTGGCCTTGTCGATGTCGACGACGCAGATGTAGCTGCCGAAGGGGTAGGTGAAGTTCGGCGGGTCGTAGTAGTCGACGGCCTCGAGGCCCATCTCCATCCCGGCCGGGTAGTTCGTGTAGGCCGCGAAGGCGATGTCCTGGATCGTCTTCGCGCGGTCCGGCGAGCCCTTGACGCTGAACTTGCCGTTCGTCCACTCGAGGTCGTCGACGTTCGCCTCGAGGAGGTGGGCGGCGATCGCCCTGGCCTTCTCGCGGACCTTGCGCGAGGCGACGGCCGTGGCGGCGCCGGAGACCGGCGTCGAGCGCGACCCGTACGTCCCGAGCCCGTAGGGCGCGGTGTCGGTGTCGCCGTACTCGACCTTGACGTCGGCCGCCGGGATGCCGAGCTCCTCCGCCACGATCTGCGCATAGGTCGTCTCGTGGCCCTGGCCCTGTGTCTGGCTGCCGATCCGCAGCAGCGCCTTGCCCGTCGGGTGAACCCGCAGCTCGGCGCCGTCGTTCATCTTCAGGCCGACGATGTCGAAGTCGTGGGACGGCCCGGCGCCGACGATCTCGGTGAAGCTGCAGATGCCGATGCCCATGAGCTCGCCGCGGGCCCGCTTCTCGGCCTGCTCCTTCCGCAGGTCCTCGTAGCCGATCATGTCCATCGCCTTGCGGAGCGCGGCGGCGTAGTTGCCGGAGTCGTACTCCCAGCCGGTCGGCGTGGTGTACGGGAACTTGTCGGCCGGGATGAAGTTCCGGAGTCGGAACTCGGCCGGGTCCTCGCCGCGCTCGTGGGCGGCAATGTCGACGAGCCGCTCGATCGCGTGGACCGCCTCCGTCACCCGGAACGAGCAGCGGTACGCCACCCCGCCGGGCGGCTTGTTCGTGTACACGCCGTCGACCTCGACGAACGCGTCGGGGTAGTCATACGAGCCGGTGATGACGTTGAACAGGCCGGCGTGGAACTTCAGCGGCGCGGCCTGGGCATCGAAGGCGCCGTGGTCGGCGATCGTCGTGGCCTTGACGGCGGTGATTCGCCCGTCGGCCGAGACGCCGAGCTCCGCGTCGATGTGGTAGTCGCGGGCAAAGGAGTCCGCCTGGAGGTTCTCCGAGCGGTCCTCGATCCACTTGACCGGCTTGCCGGTGAGGAACGATGCCGCCACGGCGAGCACGTAGCCGGGATACGCGGGCACCTTGCCCCCGAAGCCGCCGCCGATGTCGTGCGTCTTGACCCGGATCTGGTGCTCAGGGATCGGCAGGCCGACGCCGGCCGCGATGATCGCCACGACCGTCCGGATGACGTGCGGCGCCTGGCTCGTCATGTGGAGCGTCAGGTGACCGTTGACGGCGTCCCAGTCGGCGACGCAGCCGCAGGTCTCGATGCTGGCGACGTGGATCCGGGGCAGGTAGATGTGCTCCTTGACGACCATCGCCGACCCGGCGAGGGCGGCGTCGGTCCGGGCGCGGTCGCCCGACTCCCAGTGCCAGATGCGATTCGTCTGGAGATCCTCGCCGCGGTCGGGCCGGAGGACCGGCGCGCCCGGCTCGAGGGCCTTGTACGGATCGACGACGACCGGCAGGGGCTCGTAGTCGACGAGCACCGCGGCCACGCCGTCGGCTGCCGCGTAGCGTGACGTCGCGATGACGGCGGCGACCTCCTGGCTCTGGTACAGGACGGTGTCGACCGGCAGGACCATCTGCTTGTCGCCGGCGAGGGTCGGCATCCAGTGGAGGCCGTAACCCTCGAGGTCCTTGCCGGTGATCACCGCGGCGACGCCGGGGACCTTGAGCGCCTCGGAGGCGTCGATGCTCTTGATCCGGGCGTGGGCATAGGGGCTGCGGACGATGTCCAGCCACAGCTGGCCGGGCAGGTTGATGTCGTCGATGTAATGACCCGCACCGCGGATGAAGCGGGCGTCCTCGACGCGTTTGCGCGAGTGGCCCATGCCGCCGACCTCGGGGGTCGTCGTCGGCGCCTGCGCCTCGTAGGTCGTCGTGGTCATGACCTGCCCCTCAGCCCGCGACCGACGCCGTGGCGCCGGTCTGGGTCTCGGCCGCGGCGCTCATCTCGGCCGCGGCCTGCTGGATCGCCTTGACGATGTTCAGGTAGCCGGTGCAGCGACAGAGGTTGCCGCTGATGCCCTCCCGGATCTCGGCATCCGAGGGATCGGCATTCGTCGCGAGCAGCCATGCCGCCTGCATGATCATGCCCGGCGTACAGAAGCCGCACTGGAGGCCGTGCTGGTCCCAGAACGCCTGCTGGAGCGGGTGGAGGGTCGCCCCGTCGGCCATGCCCTCGATCGTCCGGACCTCGGCGCCGTCGGCCTGGACAGCGAGCATCGTGCAGCTCTTCGCGCTGCGGCCATTGACGTGGACGGTGCAGGCGCCGCAGTTGCTGGTGTCACAGCCGATGTGCGTGCCCGTGAGTCCGAAGTCGTCACGGAGGAGGTGGACCAGGAGCAGCCGGGGCTCGACGTCGGCCTCGTGGACGGTCCCGTTGACCGTGATCGAGATGTGCTTCGTCATCATCGTCGCCCCCGTCAGGAGTTGGCCAACGCGCGCTGGACCGCGATCCGGAGCGACCGGACCGTCAGCTCGGCGACCATCGCCCGCTTGAAGTCGACCGGACCGCGGATGTCGGCCGCGGGCCGGCTCTGGCCCGCGGCCGCGGCACCGGCCTTACGGAACAGCTCGTCCGATGGCATCCCGCCGACGAGGACTTCTTCGGCCGCGATCGCCGCGAACGGGCTCGGCGAGACGCCGGTTACACCGACCCCGGCCCAGTCGATGCGTCCGGATGCGTCGAGCCGGGTGAGGGCCGCGACGCCGGCGGTCGAGAAGTCTCCGGCCCGGCGCTCGATCTTCATGTAGGCGCCGCCCATGCCCTTCGGGCGCCGGCGAAAGTGGATCTCGGTCACGACCTCTGCCGGCTCCAGGGCGGTCGTGAAGGTATCGATGAAGAACTCACGGGCCGGGACGTGCCGCTCCGAGGCCTCGCTCCGGCAGATGACCCGGGCGTTGGCCGCGAGGAGTGCCGCCGGCCAGTCCGAGGCCGGGTCGGCGTGGGCGATCGAGCCGCCGATCGTGCCCCAATTCCGGACCTGCGGGTCCCCGATGCCGCCGGGGACGTCGTGAAGCATCGGGTAGCGGGCGATGACCGGGTCCTCGAGGATCTGACGGTGGGTGCAGCGGGCCCCGATCTTGAGCTCGTCGTCGGTTTCGACGATGGCGTCGAGGCCGCCGATGTCCTGGATGTCGACGAGGAGCGCTGGCTGGGCCAGGCGGAGCTTGAGGATGGGCA
>MGOD01000102.1:0-627 GCA_001795245.1 Chloroflexi bacterium RBG_16_70_13 | reverse complement strand
CTCGCCCTCTCGCACCCTGAGGATTCGGAGGGCCTCACCGAGATCGGCGGGCCGCACGTAGTCGAACGCGGCTGGGATCATCGCTCGATCGGTCCTCCTTCGACCCTCCGTCGCGGAGGGATGCGCTGCCCGTCGTACGTCGGCGGGGAGGAAACGGTTTGCGAGCGGGCCGGCGGGTGGGACGCGGGCGCCTCATCCGAGGGTCCGGGGGCTGCCGGTCACGAGTATCGTTCCGCCAGGTTGTCCCGTCAACGAGATTCGTGCGAACCCCAGGTCACGATGCCGATCTCCAGCGCGGGCGCCGAAGGGATGCCCAGGCCCCCGTCCGACGCGGTCACGGCGAGGAGCTCGACGGCCGCCAGGAGCCGCCCATCGGCCGCGCTCCCGGGCGCGGTCCAGAGCTGCCGCCGGAGGTAGGTCACGAGCTCGTCGCGATCCGACCACGTGCGTCGCTCACCTGCGACCCGGGCCACCGTCGGCGCGGCGCCTCGGGCGCGGAGGAGCTCGTGGAGCTCCGGGAGCGCCGGCAGGGGGACCCGCGCCTCACCGTGGACGAGTGGCCAGAACCCGGCCGCCACCGACGCGGGGCTGCTTTCCATGAGGACCGCGACGCACAGCCGGCGGACG
>MGOD01000101.1 GCA_001795245.1 Chloroflexi bacterium RBG_16_70_13 | reverse complement strand
AGCTGCTGGACGACCTCGCCGGGACGATGCGCGACGCGCCCGGGGTCGGCCTCGCCGCGCCCCAGATCGGGGAGGCCCTCGCGGCCTGCGTCATCGAGGTCGAGGGGCGGCTCCATGAGCTCGTCAACCCCCGGGTCACGAAGGCCACGGGCGACGACCGCGACCTCGAGGGCTGCCTCTCGATCCCGGGCTATGCGGCCTACGTGACGCGCCGCGAGCGCGTCTGGGTCGTCGCCCAGAACCGGGTCGGCAAGAAGATCAAGATCGCCGGCTCCGGGCTCCTCGGGCGGGCCCTCCAGCACGAGCTGGACCACCTCGACGGGAAGCTCTACATCGACTACCTCGACTCGATGGACGAGCTCATCGCCGTGGGTCACGGCGATGATGACGACGAGGACGCGACCACGGAGACGGTCCCCGCGCCCGCGCTCGCGTGACCGCGCCGCCGAGCCCCTCGGCGGCGTCCGATCGGCCGGCGCGCCCCGCCCGGACGGTCTTCTTCGGCTCAGGCACGTTCGCCATCCCGATCCTGCGCTCGCTCCTCGGCCATCCGGCGATCGAGGTCGTCGGCATCGTGACGCCGCCCGACCGGCCCGCTGGGCGGCGCGGCACCACCACCCCCGTTCCCGTCGCCGTCGAAGCCCTTCGTTACGGACTGCCGCTCCTCCAGCCCGAGCGCGTCAGGGCGCCGGAGACGGCGGCGGCCATCTCGGCGCTGGCGCCCGACCTGGGCGTCCTCGCCGACTTCGGGCGGATCGTGCCGCCCTCGATCCTCACGGTCCCGCGGCACGGGATCCTGAACGTCCATCCCTCGCTCCTGCCGCGCCATCGGGGGGCGGCGCCAATCCCGGCGACGATCCTCGCCGGCGACCGGGATGCCGGCGTGACCGTCATGCGGATGGACGAGGGCCTCGACACCGGCCCGATCCTCGGCAGCCGCGCCTGGGCCCTCGACGGGACGGAGACCGCGCCGGAGCTCGAGGCACGCGCGGCCGGCGAGGGAGCCACGCTTCTGGCCGAGCTGCTCGAGCCGTATCTCCGCGGCGAGCGCGTCGCCCAGCCCCAGGACGAAGCGGCGGCGACCCTGACCCGCCCGCTCAGCCGGGCGGACGGGCTCCTGGACCCAAGGCGGCCGGCGGCCGTTCTCGAGCGCCAGGTCCGCGCCTATCAGCCATGGCCCGGCACATTCGTCGAGACACCGGCCGGACGGCTCGCGATTCTCAAGGGCCTCGTCGCCGAGCGAGGGGCCAGCGACAGGACCGGTGCGCTCGTGGCCGACGGCCTGGGGTTTGCGCTCGTCGCCGCCGACGGCCGGCTGCGGCTCCTGGAGGTCCAGCTCGCCGGGGGACGGCCGATGACCGGGGCGGCATACCGGCGGGGTCACCCCTCGATCGTCGGGCAGCTCGTGGGCGGCAGCGCGTGACCACCCGGGCGGGACCGAAGGCGCCGGCGGGCGGGGCGATCGGCATCCCGCGCCCGCGGCCGGATTCGGAGCCCAAGGTTCGGGGCGCCGTTCGGTATGCCGCCGACCGACGCCGGGCCGGCACGCTCCACGCCCGGCCCGTCCTCGCCACGTATGCCCACGCCCGCATCATCGGTATCGAAGCCGTGGCGGCCCTGGCGCAACCCGGTGTCGTCGCCGTCGTGACCGCCGCCGACCTCCGGCTGCCCGACGGCGACCTCGACCGCCTCGTCGAGCCGCTCGCCCGCGACGAGGTCGTCTTCGCGGGCCAGCCCGTCGCCCTCGTCATCGCCGAGAGCCCGGAGGCGGCGGCCGATGCCGCCGAGCTCGTGGATGTCCGCCTCGAGCCGCTGCCCGCGGTGATCGATGCCGTCGCGGCGATGGCGCCGGGCACGCCGCTCGTTCGGTTCGACCTCGCCGCGGCCGCGCCCGACGATCCCGGCGGGGGCACCGCGACCGGCGCCGCCACCCACGCCGCGGTCGGCGGCGAGGGCGACACCTCGATCGACGACGAGGAGCTCTCGCCGAATGTCGTCGAGCGGACCCGCTACCGGGTCGGCGATGTCGACGGGGCGTTCGCCCGAGCCGCCGCGACGGTCCGGGCCACGTTCCGGACGTCGTGGGTCCACCAGGGCTACCTCGAAACCCAAGCGTGTAGCGCTTGGGTCGACGACGACGGCACGCTGGTCGTCGAATCGAGCACCCAGGGCTCGTTCTCGCTGCGGAGCGACATCGCCAGGACCCTCGGCCTGCCGCTCCACCGGGTCCGCGTCGTGCCGACGCCGCTGGGCGGGGCGTTCGGCGGCAAGTGGTCGCTCTTCGAGCCCCTCATCGGGCTCGCCGCGCGTCGCCTCGGGCGGCCCGTTCGGCTCGTCCTCGACCGGCGTGAGGATTTCCTGGCGGGCAACCCGTCGCAGGCCTTCGAGATCGAGGTCGAGGTCGGAGCCGACGCCGACGGCCGGTTCACGGCCCTCCGCAGCCGGACCGTCGCCGATTGCGGCGCCTTTGCCGACTACTCGGCCTCGACGCTGGCCCCGATCCTCCTCGCCGGGCCATACCGCTGGCCTGCGTTCGACCTCAGCGCCTACGGCGTGCTCACGAACCGGGTCGGCGTGGGCACGTACCGCGCGCCGAGCGGTCCGCCGACCGCCTTTGCGATCGAATCTGCGCTCGACGAGCTCGCCGCGACGCTCGAGATCGATCCCCTCGAGCTCCGGCGCCGGAACGCGGCCGGAGAAGGGGACTCGATGGTCGACGGGGAGACGTGGACCCGGCTCGGCACGCCCGAGGTCCTCGATGTCCTCGCGCGCGACGACCGGTGGGCCGCGCGCGGAGAGGCCGGCGAGGACGAGGGCGTCGGCGTCGCGCTCGGCTGGTGGCCCGGGAGCAAGGCTCCTGCCGCCGCCATCTGCCGCCTCTCGGCAGACGGCACGATCCAGGTCGTGACCGGCGTCGTCGACATGTCCGGCACGTCGGGCGCGTTCCAGGCGATCGCCGCCGAGGTCCTCGGCGTCGGGCTCGGCGCCGTTCAGGTCGTCATGGCCGACACGGCAAGCGCGCCACCGTCGCCGGGGAGTGGCGGCAGCGCCATCACCTACGGGGCCGGGCGCGCCGTCCGGGCCGCGGCCGAGGACGCTCGCCGGCAGCTCCTCCACGCGGCGTCGCTGCAGCTCGAGATCGACGAGGCCGACCTGGAGATCGTCGACGGCGTCGTCCGTCCCCTGGGCACGCCCGAGAAGGGGATCCCGATCGCGAGGCTGGTCCGGGCCAACGCCCGGGCCGATCGCTCGCCGATCGAGGGCCACGCCACGACCGAGCACACGAGCCTCGCGCCGTCGGTCGCCGGCGTGGTCGCCCACGTGCGGGTGGACCGCGAGACCGGCGAGGTCGAGGTCGTCGATTTCCGGGCCGTCCAGGACGTCGGCCGGGCGCTCAACCCCGCGCTCGTCGCCGGCCAGCAGCTCGGCGGCGCCGCCCAGGCCATCGGCTGGGCCCTGCACGAGCAGATCGTCCACGACGACGCCGGCCAGCTCCTCAGCGCGACGTTCCTCGACTACAAGCTCCCGAAGGCTGAGGACATCCCGCCGCTCACGACGTCGTACGTCGAGGTCCCCGCCCCGGATGGTCCCTTCGGCGCGAAGGGCATCGGCGAGTCGGCTGTCATCGCCGGCGCCGCGGCGATCGCGAACGCCGTGGCCGCCGCGACAGGCAGGCGCCCGCGCGAGCTGCCAATGACGCCGGCACGAACCTGGCGGCTCCTCCGCGGCTGACGGGTCCGAGCCTCCAGCGAAGCCTGGCGCATCGATCCCCGTGCGACAATGCTCGGCCGATGCCGACTGTCGTTCCGACGATCATCCAGCCGTCGCTCGCCGCCATCCTGGCCCTGCCGCCCGGCATCTCGGACGAGACTCCCGAGTCGCTCGCGGCATGGTTTGTTGCGCGCGGCGAGCCGTCGTTCCGGGCCCGGCAGGTGCTGGACGCGGCCTGGCGGACGGGCGCCGCGGGCCCCGAGGAGATCACGACGCTCCCGGCGCCGCTGCGCGAGGAGCTGGTACGGGCCTTCCGCTGGGACACGGTCGCCGATTCGGTGCTCCAACTGTCCGACGGCGGCGCGACCGAGAAGGCGCTCCATCGCCTCGGCGACGGCCAGTTCGTCGAATCGGTGCTCATGCACTTCCCGGCATCGGCCGGCCATCGAGAGCGGACCACCCTGTGCATCTCGAGCCAGGTCGGCTGCGCGGTCGGCTGCCCGTTCTGCGCCACCGGTGAGCTCGGCTTCGGGCGCGACCTCCTGGCGAGCGAGATCCTCGACCAGGTTCGCCACGCTGCCCGCCGCGTCGCCGCCCGGGGCCGGCGCCTCACCAACATCGTGTTCATGGGCATGGGCGAGCCGCTCCTCAACCTCGACCGGGTCCTCGAGGCCGTCGAGGCCCTCAACGATCCGAGGCGGTTCGGACTGGGGGCGCGCCACATCACCGTCTCGACGTCCGGCGTCGTGCCGGGGATCCGCCGCCTGACGGGGCTCGGGCCGCAGTTCACCCTCGCCGTCAGCCTCCATGCCGCCCGCGACCCGCTCCGCGACGTCCTCGTGCCGCTCAACCGGCGCTGGCCGGTCGCCGAGGTCGTCGCGGCCGCACGCGAGCACGCCGACGCCACCGGCCGGCGGATCACCTACGAAGTCACGATGATCGGCGGCGTGAACGACACCGACGTCGACGCCCAGGCCATGGCGGAGCTTCTCCGCGGCGACCTCGCCCACGTCAACCTCATCCCGATGAACCCCGTCGCCCACACGCCCTGGACGGCCAGCCCGATGCCGGTCATCGAACGCTTCGCGACGTCCCTCCGGGCGGCAGGCATCGAGACGACGATCCGCCACAACCGGGGCCAGGAGATCGGCGCGGCCTGCGGCCAGCTCGCCGCCGACCACGCCGGCGCCCCGACGCCGGCCGTCGTGGCCCACCGTCGCGAGCGGCTCGTCGCCCAGAGCGCGGCCGCCCTGCGTGGCGAGCGCAGCCGCGAGCCCGTCCCCGCCGCTGTTTCAGGGGCCCGCGAGTGATCTCCACCCGCCGCGGGCGGAAGCCGTCCTCGCCGGTCAAGGAGCTCCCGCTCGGTCGGGCTCGGGTCGCCGCGAGCATCCTCGATTCCGACCTCGGCAACCTCGCCTACTCGGTCCGGCGGGCCGAGAAGGAAGGCGCCGACCGCATCCACCTCGACGTCATGGACGGCCACTTCGTCCCGAACATCACGTTCGGGCCGCGCACGATCAGGGCCCTCCGGAAGCGGACGAAGCTGCCCTTCGATGCCCACCTCATGATCTCGGAGCCGGGCCGCTACATCGAGCAGTTCCTCGACGCCGGCTGCGATTCGGTGACGATCCACGTCGAGATCGAGGAGCCGATCGAGCCGACCCTCCGGGCGATCCGGGCGGCCGGACGGGCGGCCGGGTTGAGCCTCCGGCCGAAGACGCCGCTCAGCGCGCTGGAGCCCTACAAGGCGCTCCTCGACATCGTCCTGGTCATGACGGTCGAGCCCGGGTTCGGCGGCCAGTCGTTCATGGCCGACGTCGCCCGCGAGAAGATCCTTGCCGCCCGCGGGCTCCTGAGCCACAAGCTCCACGGGGCCGAGGTCCACGTCGATGGCGGCGTCAACCGCGAGACGGCCGAGCTCATCGGCGGCCTGGCCGCCGACGTCCTCGTCGTCGGCTCGGCGCTCTGGATCCCCGGCCGGAACATGGGCCGCGAGATCCGGCTGATCCGGGCCCTCGCCGACGAGGGGTACCAGTACACCCTCAACGATGGGCGGCCCCCGATCCCGCGCGACAGGGTCGTGACCTTCGCCACTCTGCCGCGCCACCTCGCCAGGACCTTCCAGGCCGAGATCGAGAAGGTGGGCATCCCCGTTCTGGTGTTCCGCAGCGGCGGCCTCGACGTCGAGGAGCCCGACGAGGTCCGGGACTGGGACATGCTCCTGCCGGCCTCGTCGGAAGCGGCCGCGCTCGAGCGCTTCGGGGCCCGTCGAGACGCGATGCTGCGAGAGGCTGCGGCCTGGCGAGCCGCCGGCATGCCGCCTGTCCCGTTCGTGCCGGCCCCGCTCCCGCCACGCCCCGATGAGGTCGTCACGTGAGCGACGAGCTGGGGCTCGCCGCGGACGCCACGGTCGCCGGTCCGCCTGGCGTCCCTGCCGCGGATGCCGCGCCGGCAATGACACCGGCCACCCCGGCCAGGGTTGATCGAGACCCGGCCCACGCGGACCTCCATCGCCGCAACGACCGGCTGATGCTCTGGCTCATCGCCGGCTACGTCCTGTTCCTGTCGGGGCTGATGATCGTGAGCGGCGTCTCGATCACGCCGGACGTCCTGCTCATCGCCCTCGGGCTCGCCGCGGTCATCCTCGGGCGGGGTCGCCTGTTCATCCGCGACTGGGTGCCGTTCATCGGCCTCTTCCTGGCCTACGAGCTGATGCGTGGCTACGCCGACGACATCAACAGGGTCGTCCACGAGGCCGACGTCCTGGGCCTCGAACGCTGGCTCTTCGGGGGGTATCTCCCGACCCAGGTCCTCCAGGACGCTCTCCATCCCGCCAGCGGGCTCGACTGGGTGGCGATGGCCGGGACGGTCTTCTACTTCCTCCACTTCCCGCTCCCGCTCGCGGTCGCGTTCCTGCTCTGGATCCGCCGTCGCCGGACCTACTATGACTTCATCGCGGCCTTCATCGTCCTGTCGATGGCCGGCTTCGTGACGTACCTCATCCTGCCGGTCGCACCGCCCTGGTATGCCGCGGACAACGGGCTCATCAACGGCCCCGACGGCAGGCCCGCGATCACGTACCTGAAGGAGCAGGGCTTCAACGACATCGCCCGGCTCCTCGGGTTCGAGGGCCGCTACGTCTTCAGCTACACGATCTACGAGATCAACCCCAACGCGGTCGCGGCATTCCCGTCGCTCCATGCCGGGTACCCGTTCCTGGCCTTCCTCTTCGCCCGGCGGGCGTTCGGGCGGGCGGGCTGGCTCATGGCCATCTACACCGCCTGTGTCTGGTTCGCGATCGTCTACCTGGCCGATCACTACGTCGTCGACATCATCGGTGGGGTCGGCTACGCGCTCGCCGCCTACTTCGCGGTCGTCCACGCGCCGGGCTGGTTCCGGCGATTCGTGGACCGGGCGGCCGACCCGGCGGTCGAGGCCGACGTGGAGGTCGGGGAGGCGGGCGACGACTCTGCCTGGCGGCAGGTCGCCGGGCGGGTCCGCTGGGCGCTCGTCCGCCAGGGGGCGGTCATCTTCGCGGTGGGAGCCCTTGGCCTCGTCGGCGTGGTGAAGGGCGGCTGGTTCGGGGGCGACGACACGCCGGTCCTGCTCGTGCCCTGGGCCCTGATCATCGCCGGGCTCTGGCGAGCCGCGCTCGGGGCGATCTCACGCTGATGCGGGCGCTCATCCAGCGGGTCGAACGGGCGGAAGTACGGTCGTCCGGCGAATCGGTCGCCTCGATCGGGACCGGGGTCGTCGTCTTCGTGGGGGTCGGCCATGGTGACGACGAGGCCACGGCCGACGCCCTGGCCCGCCGGATCGTGGAGCTGCGGGTCTTCCGCGATGAGGCCGGCAAGACGAACCGCTCGATCCTCGAGGTCGCCGGTGGCGCGCTCGTGGTGAGCCAGTTCACCCTGTTCGCCGATACATCGCGCGGCCGCCGCCCGGGCTTCACGGACGCGGCGCCACCGGACCTGGCCGAACGGCTCTACGAGAGAGTCGCGGCGCGCCTTTCCGAGGCCGGCGTGGAGCCAGTGGGAACGGGCATCTTCGGGGCCGAGATGGCCGTGGAGCTGGTGAACGACGGCCCGTTCACGCTCTGGCTGGACACCGCCGCGCGGTAGGGCGCTCGGATGCAGGTGGCAGGCCGCCCGCCGGCCGACCCCGGGAACGCTCACCCGGGCGTCGAGGCGCCGGGGGCCCGCGAAATCCACTTCCGTTTCCGATGCCCGTGCACGCATCAACGGCCCTGCAACCAGGCGCTTGATGCGGACACGCGCATCAGGAGTAGATGTGGCTCTCGACGGGAGGGCCGGTCATCCCGCCCCGGGCACCGGCGCAGGCCCGCTCTCTGAGGAGCAGACGCGAGGCCGCTGATATACCGCCTTGTGGAGGTCGATGATGGCCCCGACCTCCACGGGGAGACCGGCGAGCCGCTATCCGGC
>MGOD01000100.1:26432-28637 GCA_001795245.1 Chloroflexi bacterium RBG_16_70_13 | reverse complement strand
GCCTACATCGGGCTCGCCTCCGAGGACCGGGTCGCGATCACCGCGCTCGGCGGCCGGGCCGGCCGGCGGCAGGTCGCCCTGCGGGGCTCGGGCCGCGTCTTCCGGCTCCTCTCGGCCCTGTCGGGGATCTCGGCCGCCGACGGGCCGACGGACCTCATGGCGGCGACCCGCCACGCCGCGGCGCAGCTGACCGGCCGGGGCGTCATCGTCCTCCTGTCCGACCTCCTCGATCCCAACGCCGACCGGGTGATCCGCGAGCTAGCGGCGACCGGCTCGGAGCTGATCGTCCTCCACCTCCTCTCGCCCCAGGAGCTCGACCCGGCCCTCGAGGGCGACCTCCGGCTCGTCGACGTCGAATCGGGCGAGGGCATCGATGTCACCGTCGACCTCGCCACCCTCGACGGCTACAAGGCCCGCCTCGAGGCCTGGCGCGAGGGGTTCGCCGATCTCGCGGCCAGGCGGCGCGCGACGTACGTGCCGCTCTCGACGAGCGTGGCCCTGACCGACCTCATGTTCGCCGAGCTGCGGCGACGACAGGTCGTGGGGTAGGGCGATGAGCTTCATCTCGCCCCTCGCCCTCCTCGGCCTGATCTTCGTCCCGGCCGTCGTGGCGATGTACCTCCTCAAGCTCCGGCGCGATGATGCGGTCGTGCCCTCGACGCTCTTGTGGCAGCGCCTCGTCGCCGACGTCGAGGCGAATGCCCCCTGGCAGCGCCTCCGTCGCAGCCTCCTCCTGCTCCTCCAGATCCTCCTCGTCCTCATCCTCGCGGCGCTCGCCGCGCGACCGTTCCTCGAGCGTCCGGCGGGACTCGCCAGGGACCTCGTCCTCGTCATCGATGTCTCGGCCAGCATGGCCGCCACGGACGTCGCCCCGGACCGCCTGACGGCGGCCAAGCAGCAGGCCCTCGACGCGCTCCGCGAGCTGCCCGCCGGCGGCAAGGTCAGCGTCATCGCCGCCGGCCGGACCGCCCGCGTCGTCGTCAACGCCACGAGCGACCTAGGACGGGTCCGCGCGGCGATCGAGAACCTGGCCGTCTCGCCGGCCTCCGGCGATCTCGGCGACGCCCTGAACCTCGCCGACGCCCTGGCCGCCCGGTCCGGCGACGCCGAGATCCTCGTCGCCACCGACGCCGCGCTGGCGACGAAGCCGACCACCCGCCTCGAGCACGACATCACGGTCCTCCCGGTCGGCCGCGACCGAAAGAACCAGGCGATCGTCGCGCTCGCCGTCCGCCAGGGCTCCTCGGGCGTCACCCGGTCGGTCTTCGTCAGCGTCGCCAACCTCGACATCGAGTCGAGCAGGCGCCAGCTCCAGGTCTACGGCGACGGGGTCCTCCTCGAGGCCCGCGACATCGTCCTCGATCCCCAGACACGGTCCGAGGCCATCATCGACGACATACCCGTCGACGTGGAGGTGGTCGAGGTCCGCCTCGAGGTCGAGGGGGAGGGGGCGCCCGACGCGCTGGGCCTCGATGACCGGGCCTGGGCGGTCGTCCCGCCGACGGCCCCGCGGAACATACTCCTTGTCTCCGAGGGCGACCCGTACCTCGAGAACGCGCTCCTCTTCCTGCCGAACGTCAACGTCTTCGAGGTGGGCCCGGACGACTATCCCGAGCGTGCGATCCGCACCGACGGAACGGACTGGGACCTGATCATCTTCGACGGCGCGGTGCCGGACGAGCTCCTGCCGGGGGCGGTCCTCGCCATCGCCCCGGCCGCGACCAGCGTCTTCGGCGAGGTCGTGGGGACGCTCAAGGACCCGGGCATCGCGACGCTCGACCCGGACGAGCCGATCCTCCGCTACGTCGACCTCTCGACGACCCACATCGGCTCGGCCAGGAAGCTGGCCCTGCCGGCCTGGGCCCGGGTGATCATCCCGGGTCCCGGCGGTGCGCCGCTCCTCTATGCCGGTGAGCTCGACGGCCGCCGGGCGGCCGTCCTGGCCTTCGAGCCGCGCCAGTCCGACCTGCCGCTCCAGGTCGCCTTCCCGATCCTCATCTCGAACCTCACCGGCGAGCTCATGGGTGGCTCGGCGGCGCCCACCGAGGCCGTCGCCCCGGGCGATCCGGTGAGCCTCCCGCTGCCGGCCGGGGCCTCCTCGCTCAAGGTGACGCGACCGGACGGCTCCGTCGTCGAGCTCGTGCCGGGAACCGGCGGCGGGGCGAGCGTCTCGTTCAGCCAGACCGACCTGCTCGGCGTGTACAC
>MGOD01000100.1:11031-26418 GCA_001795245.1 Chloroflexi bacterium RBG_16_70_13 | reverse complement strand
TCGCCGTCTATCCCGAGCCGACGCCCACGCCGGCCTCGACGGCCACCCCGAGCGCGGCGCCCACTGCCTCGGGCGGCCCATCGCCGTCGGCCTCGCCGACGCCCGCGGCGGGGGTCTCGCCGACGCCGGGCCCGACCGCGCCGCCCGCCGACCCCAACGCCCCGAAGCGCTTCGCGGTCGATCTCTTCGATCCCGCGGAATCCAACATCGCGCCGGGCTCCGCGTCGGAAATCGAGGCTCTCGGCGGTGGGGTCCCGGCGACGCCCGGCCCCAGCGGGTCCGGCACCGCTGGGGCCAGCCCCGCTCCGTCGGGCTCGCCGGCGGCGTCGGGGGCCGCCGGGGCGGGGTCTGGCCAGGGCACCGCCGCGGATCGGCCGCCGGCGCGCGACGAGCTATGGGTCCCGATCGTCCTCGTCGCCCTGCTCGTCCTGCTGGCCGAGTGGGTCGTCTACCAGCGCGACGCCGTGACCCGCCTCTGGCGCGGCCTTCGAACGCGCCTCGGACGGGGCGGCGGAGGGGCACCGGCCCCGACCCGCGGCCAGGGGCGGGGGACGTAGATGGGCGTCCGCTTCGAGGCCCCCGCCTGGCTCCTGCTGCTCATCCCCGCGCTCCTCGTCACGGTCGTGCCGCACCTCGCCGCGCGGCGGCGGATCGGGACGGTCCGGCGACGCGTTGCGCTCGCGCTGCGGACGACCCTCCTGGCGGCCCTGGTTCTCGCCCTGGCGGGCTTCCAGCTCGTCCTGCCGGTGGATCGCCTGGCGACCGTCTTCGTCGTCGACCTCTCCGATTCGGTCGGGAACGAGGGCCGCGAGAACGCCCTCGCCTTCCTCCGGGAGAGTCTCGATGTGATGCCCGACGGCGATGCCGCCGGCGTCGTGGCCTTCGGCAGGGACGCCCTCGTCGAGCGGCTGCCCGAGGAGCTCCGGACGATCGACCGGCTGCGGTCCACGCCGGTCACCGGAGCCACCGACATCGGGGCCGCACTGCGACTCGCCTCGGCCCTCTTCCCGGACGAGATGCAGAAGCGAATCGTCCTCATCTCGGACGGCAACGACACGACCGGCCGGGGCCAGCAGGAGGCCGCGCTGGCGGCGGCCCGCGGGGTCCAGGTCGAGACCCGGGTCATCGGCCTCGAGGCTCGGGACGAGGTCCTCGTGGAGCGGCTCCAGACGCCCTCGACGGCGCGCATCGGCGAGACGATCGAGGCCGTCGCGACGATCGTCTCGAGCGTCGCCCAGCCGGCCACCGTCCGCCTCTACGCCGACGGCCAGCTCGTGGCGACCGAGGCCCTCGACCTCGTCGAGGGCGCGAACCGGATCACCTTCGACATCGCCGACGTCGAGGAGGCCGGCTTCCACACCTTCCGGGTCGTCGTCGAGGCCGGCCGCGACACGTTCAGCCAGAACGACCGGGCGGATTCGAACACGATCGTGAAGGGCGAACCCCGGATCCTCGTCCTGGCCGGCGACGAGGCGGTCGCGGCCGAGCTGGTGGGGGCCCTCGAGCTGGAGGGCCAGGACGTCGATTCGATCGTCCCGGAGGCCCTCCCGACCGACTTCGCCGGGCTCGCCACGTACGACAGCATCGTCATGGTCGATGTTCCCCGGATCCGGATGTCCGATCGCCAGCTGGCCGCCCTGCAGGTCTACGTCCGGGACCTCGGCCGGGGGCTGGTCATGGTCGGCGGACCTGAGAGCTACGGCGCCGGCGGCTACACCAAGACGCCGATCGAGGAAACGTTGCCCGTCGACATGGGCGTCCGGAACCGCCAGCAGCAGCCCGACGTGGCCCTCGTCGTCGTCATCGACAAGTCCGGCTCCATGGACGCCTGCCACTGCAACTCGTTCGACGGCGGAGGCGGTGGCGGGAGCCAGATGCAGGGCGTCCGCAAGATCGACATCGGCAAGGAGGCCATCCTCCGGGCCGCGGCGGCGATGACGGCCCGCGACGAGCTCGGCGTCGTCGCCTTCGACGAGCAGGCCCACTGGGTCGTCAACACCCGGCCGCTCGGCCAGATCGACGACCTCGCCGGCGACGTCGCGACGATGCAGCCGAACGGGACGACGAACATCTACTCCGGCCTCGAGCAGGCGGTCGGCTCGCTCGAGAAGGCCAGCGCGACCCGGCGCCATATCATCCTGCTGACCGACGGCTGGTCATCGACGGGACAGTACGACGCGATCATCGCCCGGATGAAGGCCGCCGGGATCACCCTCTCGACGGTCGGCGCCGGCGGCGGCTCGAACCCATTCCTCCAGCAGCTCGCGACCAACGGCGGGGGTCGTTTCTACTCGGCCGCCAACCCGGCCGCGATCCCCGACATCTTCCTCAAGGAGACCGAGCAGGTCGCCGGCCAGCAGATTATCGAGGAGGCCTTCTTCCCGATCCAGACGAGCTCGTCGCCGATCCTCCGGGGCCTCGACCAGGGCTTCCCTCAGCTCCTCGGCTACAACGGCACGACGATCAAGTCGGCGGCCCAGCAGGTCCTCGCCACCGCCCGCGACGATCCCCTTCTCGCCCAGTGGCAGTACGGCCTGGGTCGGTCGGTCGCCTGGACGTCGGACTCGACCGGGCGCTGGGCCAGGAACTGGGTGCCCTGGAATGGCTTCTCGAAATTCTTCAGCCAGCTCGTCGGCTGGACCTTCCCGGGCGAGGAGACGGGCGGCATCGAGGCGACCTTCGAGACCGTCGACGGGCAGACCCGGCTCCACGTCGAGTCCGTGGAATCTGACGGCTCACCGCGGGACTTCTACTCAACCTCGGCCGTCCTTGTCGGGCCGTCGCTCGAGCCGGTGGAGGCCGACCTCGACCAGGTCGCCCCGGGCGTCTACGAGACCGACCTCGGCGAGATCGAGTCGGGCGCCTACGCGGTCCGGATCACCCAGATCCGGCCGGGCGCGTCGCCGCTGGGGCGGACCGTGGGCCTGGTGGCGCCGGTCGCGGCCGAGTACCGGGTCCTGGGTGCCAACCAGCCGTTCCTGGCGACGCTCCGGGCGGCGACCGCCGGCCGGGAGATCCTGACGCCGCTCGAACCCTGGCGGCACGACCTGACGACGACATCGTCATTCACCGAGCTGTGGCCGTGGCTGCTGATCCTGGCCCTCCTGCTGTGGCCGTTCGACATCGCCCTGCGGCGGGTTTCGATCGGGCGGCGGGAGCTGGCCGACGCCCGGGCGTGGGTCGGCCGGACGTGGCGCGGGCGCGGCGCCGCGGCCCCGCGAACCGCGGCGGCGTCCGGGATGCTCGCAGCCCGAGACCGGGCGGCCGGGGCGGCGTCGCGAGCGGCCATCCTGCGCGCGACGGAGGCGGCGGCGGACGGGGGCGCGGACCAGCTGACGACGGGCACGAGCGCTGGGGTGACGGCGCCGGTCGCGACATCGGGGCCGTCGCGCCGATTGTTCGGCCGCGTTCGGACGTCCGGGGCGCCAGTCTCCGCGCCGCTGCCGCCCGCCCCCCCGTCATCGCCGGCGGGGCGCGGCTTGACTCCCGAGGCGCCGCCCGAGCCGACCCCGCCGCCCGGGAGCACCGACGCCGACACGCTCGCCCGACTTCGCGAGGCGAAGCGCCGCGCCCGGGGCGGCTAACCTGAGCACCGTCACGGTGGCTGTCACGACGGCGAGGTTCGATTCACTACCAGGATTTCCTGGCGGGCGAGGACCAGCTCATCGTGGTCTTCCAGCCCGAGGACTCCGGCGAGGAGATCGTCGCGACTGACCTCTTCTCGGCGATCGCGGAGGATGCCGCAGAGCGGTCGAATGCCGGCCTCCGGATCATCTCGATGACGACGGTTCCGCTCCGCCACGCTGGCGCGACGCTCGGCCGGGCGGGGAGCGGCTTCGAGACGAAGGTGGCCGGCGCCGCCCGGTACGCCCCGGCGCCACGCAAGGGCTAGGCGGCGCGTCACAGCGGGCGTGAGGCTTCTGCCCGGCGCGCTCGCCATCGTCATCGGTATCGCGGGCATGGCCGGATGCGGATCCCCGGCGTCGAGCGGGAGCCCGCCGGCAGCGTCCCTCTCGCCCGTGATGGCCGCGCCATATGCCTGCGACACGGTGCCGTTCCTGCCGGGGGCCCTCCTCCAGCCGGGTGCTGCGGAGCGAGACGATGACGCAGCCGCCGAGGCTCTCAGACAGTTCCTGTCGAGGCCTGAGAACGACTTCATGCCCGCGACCGGTTGGCGCCGGCTGGGGCGCTCCGGCCCGTTCATGGAGTTCGCCAACTTCATCGCCGATCCCGCCTGGAACAGCTACGTCTCGGTCACCTTCGAGGCCGATCGGAACGCTTGGCGACCGTTCCGCTGGGGCTCGTGCGAGCCGCGGCGGGTCGTCACGGGCAATACCGTGAGCCTCGCCTGGTGGCTCCCAGAAGGCGTCCCGGATCAGGCCGGCAGGTCGATCGCCGTGAGCGTCATCGTCGACGGCTGCAACGCTGGACCCGCCGAGGAGGGGATCGAGCCGCCGCTCCTTGATATCGCTGGCGACGCGGTCACGATCATCCTGACAAGCCGCCGCGATCCGAATCCGGACTGTCCCGCTGGCGGTCCGACGCCGTGGACCATCGACCTGCCCGAGGAGATCGGCACTCGAGCCCTTCTCGACGGCAGCGTCTTTCCCGGCCGCGACGCGACCACCGAGCCGCTCGGCTTCGGCGGCATCGGGGGCTGAGGCGTCTGACGCCAGTCAGGGATCGTCCGCGGGCCAGGGCGAGCGGGACACGCCTGCGATACCGTGGATCGCATGACGCCCGAGGTCATGTGGACGCCCCTGCCCGATGCCCGGACGAGGAGCCGGATGGGGGCCTACCTCGCATGGCTCGAGGGCACCTGCGGTTTCCGATTCGCGACCTACGAGGAGGCCTGGCGCTGGTCCGTCGGGGATCTCGGGGCGTTCTGGGCGAGCGTGTGGCGGTACTTCGACGTCCGGCCGGAAGGCACGACACGTCCCGACGGTGGCCCGGAGCTGGCACTCGCCGACGCTCGGATGCCCGGCGCCCGGTGGTTCCCGGGGGCCCGCCTCAACTACGCCGAACATGCCCTCCGCCTGCCCGGCCGCGGACCCGACGACATCGTGGTCATCGGCCGATCGCAGACCCGCGAGCCTTTCGACCTTAGCGCCGCCCAGCTGCGCGACCAGGTCGCGCGGTGCCGGACGGGCCTCGCGGCGCTCGGGGTCGGTCGCGGCGATCGCGTCGCGGCGTTCCTGCCGAACATCCCCGAGACGATCGTGGCCCTTCTCGCGGCGGCCAGCGTCGGCGCGACCTGGACCTCGTGTGCCCCGGAGTTCGGTACCCGTGCGGTCATCGACCGCTTCGGGCAGATCGAGCCGAAGGTCCTCATCGCCGTCGACGGCTACCGGTACGGTGACAAGGACATCGACCGGACGGCCGAGGTGGCCGAGATCCGGGCTTCGCTGCCGAGCCTCGAGACAACCGTCGTCGTGCCCTATCTCGACCCCGGCCGGGCGGCCGCGATCCCGGACGCCCTGGGCTGGGCCGAGCTCCTCGATCATGAAGGCCCGCTCGAGTTCGATCGGGTGCCCTTCGACCACCCGCTCTACATCCTCTACTCGTCGGGCACGACGGGGCTGCCGAAGCCGATCGTCCACGGCCACGGCGGGATCCTTCTCGAGCACCTCAAGGCCCTGGCCCTCCACACGGACCTGGGACCCGAGGACCGCTTCTTCTGGTTCACGACGACGGGCTGGATGATGTGGAACTACCTGGTCTCGGGGCTCGCCGTCGGGAGCACCATCGTGACTTTCGACGGCAACCCGGCGTACCCCGATCTCGCGACCCTCTGGCGCGTGGCCGCCGAGACACGCTCGACGTACTTCGGGGCGAGCGCGCCGTTCCTCATGGCCTGCCGCAAGGCGGGCCTCGAGCCCGGGCGCGCGGCGGGCCTCGACCTATCGGAGCTGCGCGGCGTCGGATCCACCGGGGCGCCGCTGCCGGCGGCCGGCTTCGAGTGGGTCCGGGACGCCGTCTCGCCCTCGATCCCGGTGGGCTCGCTCAGCGGCGGCACGGACCTCTGCACCGGCTTCCTCGGCCCGTGCCCGCTCGTGCCGGTCTGGGTCGGCGAGATCAGCTGCCGGATGCTCGGGGCGCGGGTCGAGGCCTTCGACGCGGACGGTCAGTCGGTCATCGGGCGGGAGGGCGAGCTGGTCATCACCGCCCCGATGCCATCGATGCCGGTCGGGCTGTGGGGCGACGCCGACGGCTCGCGGTTGCGCGCCGCCTACTTCGAGACGTACCCCGGCGTGTGGCGCCACGGCGATTGGATCACGATCACCGAACGGGGCTCGTGCATCATCACCGGCCGCAGCGACGCGACCCTCAATCGCGGCGGGGTGCGCGTCGGGACGGCCGAGTACTACGCCGTCGTCGAGGCCCTGCCCGAGGTCGCCGACAGCCTCGTGATCCACCTCGAGGACCCGGGCGGCGGCCCGGGCGAGCTGCTGCTCTTCGTAGCGCTGCGCGAAGGCCGAGCCCTCGACGCCAGCCTTCGGCAGCGGATCGCGACCGAGCTCCGAACCGGCCTATCACCGCGCCACGTCCCGGACGACATCGTCGCCGTGCCGGCGGTGCCCCGGACGCTGTCCGGCAAGAAGCTCGAGGTGCCGGTCAAGCGGATCCTCGGGGGCACGCCCGCGGTGGACGCCGCCTCGAGGGACGCCCTCGCCGACCGCCGCTCGCTCGAGCCGTTCGAGGCCCTGGCCGCGACGCGGGCGGCTCGGGGATCGACCGATGGGTGAAACCGGCGGCCGGCGCCGGCGCCGGATTCGGCCGTGGCTCGCGATGCTCACGATCGCCGGAGTCCTCCTCGCCGGCTGCGGCGCGATCCTCGAGTCACCGCCGGCGCCGACGCCCGCCGACTTCCCGGGGATTGCCGGCGAGCTCGCCAACCGGGGTCTCGACCTCGCCGACATCGTCTCGGGTGACGATGGCTGCGACGACGACTCGTTGACCGCGACGGCGATCGGCTTCGATGCCAGCGGACTCGGGCAGGCCGAGCCAACCCGGCTGCGGGTCTACATCTTCCGGAACGGCGAGACGTACGACCGCCGCCGGCCCGACATCGATGCCTGCGTCGCGCAGTGGGCGACGGACCCGGCGACGGTCGAGATGGTCGACGCGAGGCCGTTCGTCCTCGCCGGCCAGGGGCCCTGGACGCCCGAGTTCAAGGCCGCCGTCCGCGAGGCGATGACCGCCGCGGCCGGCGCCGGCGGCTGAAGCCCCCGGACGAACGTCCGGGTCCCGGCGATGGGACCTGACCCGGGACCGCTCGACCGTCCCACGCCCGCCGGGACCACCGGGTGGCTGCCCAGGCGCACCGCGTGCGGGAGCCTCCGGTCATGTCCTCGCGCGACCGCCGCCACTTCTTCGCGCGCCTCGTCCTCGCCCTCGTCGTCGGCGCCGCCGCCGCCCTGCCCGCGCCGTCGCTCGCGGCGGCGCCGACGCCCGGACCAACCGTCGAGACCACAGCCGCCCGGGAGGCCGATGGCGTCGATCTTGCCCGCCGGGCGGGTGGTCGCTCGATCGGTCGACTCGAAGCCCGTGCCTCGACAGTCAGCCTCGCCGAGCCTGACGAGCTCGATCTCCGGCTCGGCCAGATCCGGCCGTTCCTCGACGCCCGAATCGCCGCCGAGCGTGCCGCGGCCGAGGCAGCGGCCCGCGCCGCCGCCGAGGCGAAGGCCGCCGCCGAGAAGGCGGCCGCCCAGAAGGCCGCCGCGCCCACCTACAGTGGCAAGAACCACTTCTGGATCCCGTCGCTCGGGCTGTCCCGCTCGGTCGAGACCTTCGCCTGCACCCGGAGCACGCCGCCGGCCAACCGAGTCTATCGCTGGGGCTGCGCAGGCGCGAACAACGTCTACCTCTTCGGGCACGCCTGGGGCGTCATGAAGCCACTTCACGACGCCTACGTCTCGGGCCGCCTCAAGGTCGGGATGACAACGGTCTACGCCGACGGCAATGGCCGGGTCCGCACATACCGGGTAACCGAGATCCGGGTCGTCACACCGGACGTGGTGGATTGGGCGATCGCCGCCCAGGCGGTGCCGAGCATGACCCTCCAGACGTGCGTCGGGGCGAACAGCGACCGGCGCCTGCTGGTCCGGCTGGTCGCCGACTGACACCCACGTCGAGGTTCCGTGACCCGCGTCCGATCACCTGCCTCGGATGCGCTTGCCGCGCCTGATTCCGGTGCCACCATCACCTTGGCGGTCACGGGTCGGATAAGCGATGCCTGCCGGTCTCGCCGAGCTCGCGGTGGGCGTGATTCGTGCGTAGGACCCTGGCGCTCGCGAGCCGGGGGTCGCGCTATTCCCATCGCAACCCGGGGTTTGATGCTGGCAGCGTCATCGGCGGCCCGAAGGCAAAGCTCACGCCTCCCCGGGCCCGGGACCTAGACGATTCGCAGGCCGAGGATCCGGCGGGCGATGACGAGGCGCTGGATCTGGCTCGTCCCCTCCCCGATCTCGGTCAGCTTCGCGTCCCGGAGGTAGCGCTCGACCGGGTAGTCGGTGACGTAGCCGTAGCCGCCGTGGATCTGGATCGCCGCGTTCGTCGCCCGGCTCGAGACCTCCGACGCGAAGAGCTTGGCCTGGGCCGCCGCCAGGCTGTAGTCGCGGCCCTGGTCCTTGAGCCAGGCGGAGCGGTAGACGAGGGCCCGGGCGGCCTCGATCTCGGTCGCCATGTCGGCGACCATGAAGGCGACCCCCTGGAACGAGCCGATGGGGCGGCCGAACTGCTCCCGGGTCTGGGCGTACGGGATCGCCGCGTCGAGGGCGGCCTGGGCGAGCCCGAGGGCGAGGGCGGCGATGCTGATCCGCCCGCCGTCGAGGATCTTCAGGAAGGTTCGGAAGCCCTCTCCCTGAGCCCCGAGGAGGTTCCCTGCCGGGACGCGGCAGGCGTCGAAGAAGAGCTCGCCGGTGGCCGAGGCATGGAGCCCCAGCTTGTCCTCGAGGCGGCCGACGCGGAAGCCCGGAGTGTCGGCCGTGACGATGAAAGCGCTGATCTCGGCCGAGCCGTCCGACTTCGAGCCGGTTCGGGCCGTGATGACGTACGTGCCGGCGTGGCCGGCGTTGGTGATGAACCGCTTGCCGCCGTCGAGGACCCAGCTGCCGCCGTCCGGCCCTTCCTCAAATCGGGCGGTCGTCCGTGTGCCGCCGGCGTCGGAGCCGGCCCCGGGCTCGGTCAGCCCGTAGGCGCCGATGACCTTCCCGCTGGCCATCGGGACGAGAAAGCGCTCGATCTGCTCGGCGCTGCCGGCGAGGTGGAGCGGGCCGCAGCCGAGGCTGGTGTGGGCCGCGACGATGAGGCCCAGCGAGCCCCAGACCCGGCCGATCTCCTCGACTGCGATGGCGTAGGCCAGGGTGTCGAGCCCGGCCCCGCCCTCGTCCTCCGGGAAGGGGATGCCCAACCAGCCCATCTCACCGAGGTGGCGGACGATCTCGACCGGAAAGCGCCGCTCCCGCTCGTGCTCCTCGACCACCGGGGCCACCTCCGCGACCATGTAGTCGCGGATCGTCGAGCGGAGCAGGGCATGCTCGGTCGAGAGGTCGAGGTCCACGGCCGGAGGGTAGCAGGCCGGGCCGGCGGGGCGCCGTCGCTCGGCCACGCACGTGGGAGCCTTCCCGCGGCCACCTTTGCCGGCCGGTGGCGACCGGGCCGGCCGACGACCGCAACCGGCGTTTCCTGCTAGCCTCCCCGCATGTCGGAGACCGTCCCGAGCCCCGACGCCGACCTTCGCGACAGCGTCGCCGTCTCGGCGATCGGGCGCCTGCCGGGCGCAGGCGTGGCTGGATCGGTCGCGAGCCCCTCGCCCTCGACGCTCCGCCGGGCGATCCTCGTCAACCTCCGCCAGCGCGGCCCGATGTCGCCCGACGGCCTGGCGACCCACCTCGGCGCCAGCCGGACCGGCGTCCTCCAGCAGCTCCACGCGCTGGAGCAGGCCGGGCTCGTCGCCCACGCCATCGAGCGTCATGGGGTCGGCCGGCCGCGCCACCTCTACGACGTGACGCCCGACGCCCAGGACCTCTTCCCGGCCGACTACAACGGCTTCGCCTCGGCACTCCTCGACGCGATCGCCTCGGTCGGCGGGCAGGACCTCGTCGAGGAGGTGTTCGCCGCACGCCGCCAGCAGCTCGGAGCCCGCCTCCGGGAGCAGCTCGCCGCGCGGGTCGCGGCCGATGCCCCACTCGCCGACCGGGTTCGGGAGCTCGCCGTGATCCAGGACGGCGCCGGCTACCTCGCCGAGGCGATCGTGGCGTCGGACGGGACGATCCGACTCCGCGAGCACAACTGCGCGATCTTCCACCTGGCCCGTGAGGCTGGCTCGTGCTGCGAGGCCGAGCTTGCCCTCTTCCGCGAGGTCCTCGGCGCCGATGTCGTGCGCGAGACGCACATTGCATCGGGCGACCGGTCGTGCACCTTCCGGGTGGAGACCCGCGCCGGGGACTGAGCCGCCGGCGCAGCGCTCGGTTCGAGCCGCGTGCCCTGGCGCGATCCCCAGCGAAAGCGCCTCGTCGCGGCGGGGCCTCAGGCCTCCTCGCGCTCCACGGCTTCGCGGGTGGCGGGCTGGCGAACCGGCAGCGGCACGTCGGAGACGTTCGGGACGAACGAGGCGGCCATAGCGGTTGCCGCTGCCTGCTCCTGCTCCTCGACCGAGAGGATCCCGAGCCGCCCCAGCGTCGCCAGCTCGTCGCGAATGTAGGTCTTGAGCATCTCGGGACCGTCGGTCGAGATCGTGAACCTGACGCCGTTGCGGCGGAACGTGTCGAAGATCCAGCGGATCTCGTCCCAGCCCGAGACGACCCTGGTATTGAGGTTCGAGGTCGGGCAGATCTCCAGGACGATGCCCCGTTCCCGGATCATCGCCATCGCCCGTGGGTCGTAGGCGGCCTTGACGCCGTGCCCGATCCGGTCCGGCTCCAGGAGCTCGACGACCCGGGCGACCTCCTCGACCGGCCCGGCCTCGCCGGTATGGACGGTGATCCCGAGGCCGAACTGGCGGGCTCGCCGGAACAGCTTCCGGTACTCGGCCACCCGGAAGGTGCCCGACTCCGGCCCGGCGATATCGACGCCGACGACGCCCCGATCGCGCCAGGCGATCGCCTTCTCGACGATGATCTCGTTGAGCTCGTAGGGAAAGGCGCGGTCGAGACAGAAGATCAGGCCCGGCTTGATCGGGTACTCGAGGGTCGCCCGGTCCATGCCCCGGACGGCCGCGGCAATGATGTGGTCGAGGTCCTGCTCACCGCCCCGGTTCCGCTTCATCGGGTTGAAGCGGAGCTCCATCGTCGTGACGTTGTTCTTGCGGTACGCCCCGCCGACGACCTCGTAGACGCTCCGCTCGACCGCCAGCGGCGAGCTCTGGATGAGCTCGGTCCAGTGGAAGAGCTGGAGGTAGCCGTCGAACGACTTCGTGCCGTGGGGCTTGACCGTGATGAGCTCGCGGAACTCCCAGTAGTCCTTCGTCGGGAGCTTGATGCCCTGCGAGTGGGCGATCCCCCACATGATCGCCGGGGTCACCGCCGCGCCGAGGTGGCAGTGGAG
Source organism: Chloroflexi bacterium RBG_16_70_13 (assembly GCA_001795245.1). Classification (GTDB taxonomy): domain Bacteria; phylum Chloroflexota; class Limnocylindria; order Limnocylindrales; family CSP1-4; genus UBA5189. Next base: position 14,871 of record MGOD01000100.1, on the reverse strand, counting down.
CTCGGCGAGCGGGATCGACCGGGACAGGTGGCGGACCATCAACGCGGAGGATACCCGGCGGGACAGGGCACTCGCTTCACATCCCAGTCGCTCGACCGGGCAGCCGCCTGTCGATGCCGGCCGCGTCGACGCCGGTGCGTGCGCGCACCAGATTCTGCGCTGGCTGATGACACATAGGTCGGGATGTGATATATCGGCCCGAACTTGGAGCCCGGCGGGGGGGCATCGCACGCGGAGGAGAGCGCCGGTGGCCTGGCCCAGGAACTAGCCCCGCGAGCCGGCTGGCTGGCCGAGACCGTAACGTCCCACGGCCTCGCGCGTCGTGCCGGTACACCGAGCGGTGCATCCGAGGAGGGAAGAGTCATGTCCCGGGCTTCCACCAGGCAGATCCAAGATGAGGCTGCGGCTAGTGACGCGAATGCGTCCGACGTGATGGCCCGACCACGCGACCGACGCGCGTTCTTGGCGGCGGTCGCGGGCGCGGGGGCAGGTGCTGCCGCGGTGGCCCTGTCCGGTCCCGCGAACGTGCTCGCAGCACCCCCGAACACCGCCACGTTCTCGAGCAACACGCAGGCGCCGGCGGTCAAGGCGACGAACTCGAGCGGCTCGGCCGGTACCGCGGTCCTCGCCGAGCGGAGTGGCGGCCAGGACGGTGCGGCGGTCCGCGCCATCCGATCGAACGGGGCGAACGGCACGGGCGTCATCGCCGAACGCACCGGCACCGGCAACGGCAACGGCCTCGGGGCGTTCCGGAGCGGCGGGGGTGACGGCAACGCCATCGTCGCCTTCCGCGAGCCGGGCGGGACCGGTCACTCCATCTTCGCCCATCGCGACGGCGACGAGGACGGCCACGCAATCATGGCCGAACGCCACGCCGACAACGTCTACGGCGACGCCATCCGCGCCGAGCGGTTCGACGCCGGTGGTGGTCACGGAGTGATCGGCATCCGCTCCGGGTCGGGCTCTGGCGACGGCGTCCTCGGTGTGCGGATCGAGGACGGCGTCGGTAACGGCGTTGACGCGTTCCGCGGCGGGTCCGGGGACGGGAACGCCGTCGCGGCGTTCCGGGAGGCCGGCGGACCCGGGAATGCGATCTACGCGAACCGAAGCGGGGACGGAGACGGCCACGCCATCCATACCGAACGCTACGGGGACGTCGGTTACGGCGACGGACTCTCGGGCGCCAGGCACGACGGAGGACCGGGTCAGGGCGTCAATGGCGAACGCCACGGGTCCGGCGCGGGTTCAGCTGTTCGGGCCTATCACGATGGTGGCGCGGGCGATGCGATCGAGGTCCAGCGCGCCGGCGACGCCGACGGTCAGGGTCTCGCCGCCCATCGGGTTGGCGCCGGTTACGGACACGCCCTCTGGGCCCGCCGCAACGAAGAGGGTGGTGGCGCCGGCGCCTGGATCGAGAACGTGAGCGCCATGGACGACCAGCACGCCCTGCACGTCATCCGGGACGGCGCGAGCGGCAATGCCATCGTCGCGCTTCGCCAAGGGGAGGCCTTCGGGCATGGACTGACGGTCCGCCGCGAGGGGACCGGTCACGGCTCTGCGATCGAGGCCTTCAACGAGTCCGAGTCCGGCGAGTACGCGGACTCGATCCTGAGCGTACGGTCTGGCGGGTCGCCTGGCTCGGCCCTGCGAGGTCTTCGGGAAGGCTCCGGCGAAGGCAATGGCCTCGTCGGCACGCGCACCGGCGACGGCGGCGGAACCGGCCTCCGTGGCGAGAACGACAGCCCGGCCCCGGGCCACGCGATCGAGGCCAGTCGGACCGGTGACGGAGAAGGCGATTCGATCATCTCGAATCGCACTGGCCCCGGCCACGGCGCCGCGGTCGCCGCCTACAAGCACGACGACGGGACGGGCTTCGCCCTGTTCGGTCACCACGATGGCAGCGCCGAGGGCGACGCGCTCTTCGCACGGCGCACCGACGCCGGGCCTGGTGCCGCCGTCCACGCCGTCGGCAATATCGGACTCCTCGTCGAGGGCCGGTCCCGGTTCTCGTCGGTCGGCAGTGGATCGATCGCCTCCGAAGCGAGCAGCGTCACGGTCCCCAACGGCGTGGTCGGAGATTCGAGCCACATCTCGGTCACGCTGCTTGGCGACGCTGGGGTGGCGCTCGCCTGGGTCGATCGCGATCCCCTCACCGGCTTCACGGTCCACCTCACCGGTCCCGCCACCAGCGCGGTCGAATTCACGTACTTCGTCGTCGACCCGGCCTGACCGTTCGCACGCCCTCCGGCCGGCCGCAGCACTCGTCGTGACTGACGCTCGGCCCGACCCGTTCGGGCCGAGCGTCCCTGCCCTTCCGGGCGTTCACGACTAGGATGGACGCGTCCCCAGTTTCGTGTCCGCCAGACCGGGAGCATGCGAAGCCCTCGACTTCCCGCGCTCGCAGCCGCCGTCCTGGCGCTCGCCTGCGCGTCGACCGCCCTGGCCGTCAGCCCGCCTCGTCTGCAGGGGGCGGTAACCGACGAGGTTGGGGTTCTCGGCGGCGACACCGGACAGGTTGAGGCCGCGCTCGACGACCTGCTCCGCGACGAGGGCATCCAGCTGTTCGTGCTGTTCGTCAGCACCACCGAGGACCTGACGGTCACGGAGTTCGCCGACGAGACGGCGAGGGTCAACTCGCTCGGCGCCGACGACGCGCTGCTGGTCGTCGCGATCGACGACCGGACCGACGCAATCTGGATCTCCGATCGGCTCGACGACGAGGTCACCGATCGGGAGCTCGACTCGATCATCGCCGACAGCCTCGAGCCGGCGTTGCGTGACGGCGATTTCGGCGGAGCGGCAATCGTGACGGCGAAGGCGCTCGGCGAGGCGGCCTCGACGGCCCCGAGTCCCGCGCCGACCTCGACGTCGCCCGACGCGCACGGCGGAATCGGCGGGATCGACGTCGGCCTGATCCTCGGCCTGCTCCTGCTCGCCGGCGGCATCGTCATCGTCGCCGGCTGGCTCCTGTCCCGGCTCTCGTCCCGGCGCGAGGCCGAGGAGCGGGACCGCCAGACCGGCAAGGTGGCACGCGAAGCGAACGCGATGCTGCTCGCGATCGACGAGCGGACCCGGACCGCCGACCAGGAGGCCGGCTTCGTCGAGGCCGAGTTCGGTGAGAACGAGGCGAAGCCGTTCAGGACCGCGATCGTCGAGGCCCGCGAGGAGCTCCGAGCCGCGTTCGGCGTTCGCCAGAAGCTCGACGACGCCGAACCGGAGGACCCGCCGACGCGGGTGGCGATGCTCAACGACATCGTCGAGCGCTGCCGGCGGGCCGGCGCGGCCCTCGATCGGCAGGCCGCCCGGATCGGCGAGCTGCGGAACCTCGAGCGCAACGCCCCGGCGATCCTGGCCGGCCTGCCGGCGCAGGTCGAGGCGCAGGAGCAGCGGCTGCCGGCTGCGGAGACGACGCTCGCTGACCTCGGGCGATACGCCGAACCGGCGTGGAGCGCCGTGAAGGGCAACGTCGCCGAGGCACGCAAGGGCCTGACCGGAGCCCGTGACGCGGTCGAGCGCGGGCTCGCGGCCATCGACAAGAGCGACCCGCGGACGGCGGCCCACGAGATCGTGACGGCCCAGGAGGGCGTGGCTGGCGCCACCACCCTCCTCGATGCGGTAGACAAGCTGGCAACCTCGGTGCGCGAGGACGAGTCGCGCCTGGCCGACGAGCTCCGCGCGGCCGCGACCGACCTCGCCGACGCCCGGGCGGCCCTCCCAGCCCCGACCGGCGGTGCCGCGTCGCCCCACGCGGCCGCGCTCGCCGATGCGGAGGCGTCCCTCCGGTCCGCGAGCGACGCCGCGGCCGCCGTCCCGCTCGACCCGCGGGCCGCCTATCGGCTG
>MGOD01000100.1:10619-10951 GCA_001795245.1 Chloroflexi bacterium RBG_16_70_13 | reverse complement strand
CCGCGGCCCTCCAGGCGTCGCTGGCCTCTGCCCGCGCCGACGTCGACCGGGCGGCCGACTTCATCGCCACCCGCCGCAGCGGCGTGGGACGGCGCGCCCGAACGCGACTCGCGGAAGCGGAGCGTTCGCTCGAGACCGCCCTCGGCCTCCGCGACAGCGACCCGAACGCAGCCATGGATCACGCTCGACAGGCAGAGCGCATGGCCGAGGAGGCCTACTCGCTCGCGGCCGCCGACTTCGATGGCTGGAACCAGGGCGGCCCGAACCCAACCCGGGGCGGTGGCGGCTCGGACATCGCCGGCGCGATCCTTGGCGGGATCATCGGCGGGATC
>MGOD01000100.1:10241-10602 GCA_001795245.1 Chloroflexi bacterium RBG_16_70_13 | reverse complement strand
CGGCATCCTCAGCGGCGGTGGGCACGGCGGCGGCGGGGGTGGGTCACCGTGGGGCTCATCGGGACCATCCGGCGGGGGCGGCGGCTGGGGCGGAGGTGGGCACAGCCGCGGTGGTGGCTTCGGCGGCTTCGGCGGCGGCGGAGGGGGCGGCGGCGGTCATTCTCGGGGAGGCCGGTGGTGAGCCGGGCCTCCGATCCACCAGTGATCTAGGCTTCGACGGCAGATCATTCGAAGGAGGCAGGCATGGCGCAGTCATCGATCCTCGGCCGGATCGGCCAGCTCATTCGCGCGAACGTCAACGCGATCCTCGACAGCGCGGAGGACCCCGAGCGGATGCTCGACCAGCTCGTTCGCGACTTCA
>MGOD01000100.1:147-10230 GCA_001795245.1 Chloroflexi bacterium RBG_16_70_13 | reverse complement strand
CCGAGGCCGAGGAGGCCGCCGCGCAGACGATCGGTAACCTGCGCCTCGTCGAGGACGACGCAAGGGAGGCGCGCGAGGCCGTCGCCGAGTGGGGCGGCAAGGCCGCCGCGGCGTCGCGCCGGGCCGACGAGCTGCGATCCAAGGGCAGTGCGAAGGAGGCCGACCGCTTCGACGAGCTGGCTAAGATCGCCCTCCGCCGCCAGATCAGCTACGAGGGCCAGGCGAAGACGCTCGAGACGCAGGCGGCCCAGCAGACGGTCCTCGCCGACAAGCTCAAGGATGGCCTGAACAAGCTCCGCGTGAAGCGCGAGGAGCTCGTCCAGAGGCGCGACGAGCTGGTCGCCCGGGCCAAGATGGCGCAGGCGCAGGCGCAGGTCCAGAAGACGATGAAGAGCGTCTCGGTGATGGACCCCACGAGCGAGCTGGCTCGCTTCGAGGAGGGCATCCGTCGCCAGGAGGCCCAGGTTCGCGGAATGGAGGAGGTCTCAGCGGCCTCCCTCGAGGACCAGTTCGCCTCGCTCGAGTCCGCGGAGGACGAGCAGGAGGTCGACGCCCGCCTCGCCACCCTCAAGTCGGGCGGCTGAGCTTTCCAACGCCGGCGCCGTACGCGAATTCGGCGGCCGCTACCCCGCGAGCGGGATGACCCGTCCTTCGGCGTCGAGCGTCGCGCGGCGCCGGAGGGCTCTGAGCTCCGCGCCCGGGACCTGGTCGCGAGCGTGGTAGCTGGAGCGGACGAGCGGCCCTGACTCAACGTGCTTGAAGCCGAGGGCGAGGGCCTCGACCTTCATCTCGGCGAACTCGTCGGGGTGGTAGTAGCGCTCGAGCGGGAGGTGCCTCTCCGACGGGCGCAGGTATTGCCCGATGGTCAGGATGTCCGTGTCCACGTCCCGCAGCGCCTCGAAGGCCTCGGTCATCTCGGCCCGGGTCTCGCCGAGACCGACCATCAGCGAGCTCTTCGTGTGGGCGTCGTGGCCGAGCTCGGCTGCGTAGGCCTTGGCCCGCTCGAGAACCGAGAGGGTCCGGTCCCAGTGGGCCCGCTTGCGGACCGGCTTTTGGAGCCGCTTCACCGTCTCGAGATTGTGGTTGAGGATGTCGGGCCCGGCGGCCATGACCTCGCGAAGCGGGGCCTCCTGGCCGTTGAAATCCGGGATGAGGACCTCGACGCCCATGCCCGGGATCCGCCCGCGGATGGCGCGGATCGTCTCGGCGAAGACGTGGGCGCCGCCGTCGGGCAGGTCGTCGCGGGCGACCGAGGTCACGACGACGTGCTCGAGGCCCAGGCCGTCGAGGGCCTCGGCGACCCGGCGCGGCTCGTCGTCGTCGAACCAGGTCGGGCGGCCGGTCTTGATGTTGCAGAAGCCGCAGGCCCTCGTGCAGGTGTCGCCGAGGATCATGATCGTGGCTGTCCGCTGGTCCCAGCACTCCCCGATGTTCGGGCAGTGGGCCTCCTCGCAGACGGTGTTGAGGTTCAGGCCCCGGAGCCGCCGCTTGAGGTCGTGGTAGGTCTCGCCGGCGGGCATTCGGGCCTTGATCCAGTCCGGGTGCCGCCGTGGCGCGGCGCGGCCGTCCGCACCGGTCGCCGGGAGCGACGCGAGGCCCCCGCCCATCGCGATCGAGATCGGGTCGTGCTGGCCGTGGAGATGCCCCGTTCCCGGGGGCTCGAACATCGGGAGCTCGCGTGCCATCGCACGTCGAGTGTAGTCAGGCCCTCGTGAACGTGTCGCGGAAGCCCTCCTCGAGGCCCCGCGGGCTGAAGCCGAGCTCGCGGTGGGCCTTCGCGGCCGACGCCCAGTACGTGACGCCGGCCCCGGCACTCACGATCTCGCGCAGGCCGGGCCGGCCGATGAGGCCGCCGATCCGGGCGAGCGCGCGGACGAGGCCGTTCGGGACCCGGAGCCGCGGTGGCGGATGGCCGCCGACGGCGGCCGCGACCTGGATCGCCTCGCGAAGCCTCATGGTCGGGCCGGACAGGACGTAGGCCTCGCCGACCCGCCCGAGGTCGAGGGCCGCCACGATGCCCATCGCCAGGTCCCCGGCGTGGACGAACCCGAGTCCGACGTCGTCGAGCGCAGCGTAGCGGAGCTGACCCGCCGCGGCCCGGCGGAGCTGCTCGCCGACGTCCGAGTGGTCGCCCGGCCCATAGACCTGGCTCGGCAGGACGATGACGATCGGGGCGCCGGCCCGGATCCGCAGATCGGCGACCTCGTGGGCGCCGTACTTCGTCTGGTCGTACCAGGACACGAAGCCGTCGCGGAGGTCGCGCCGGTAGGACTCGTCGACGACCTGACTCCGCGTGTTGCCGAAGACGCCGCAGGTCGAGACGTACACGATCCGCGGGACGCGGGCCACTTCGGCGGCATCGAGGACCGCGGTCGTCGCCCCGACGTTGGCGTCCCACATCGCGCCCCGCTCGTTGTGGCGGATGCCGACCGCGTAGCGCCCGGCGGCGTGGATCACGCCGTCGGCGTCGCGGAGGTGCTCGGTCAGGCGCGGGACGTCGGACAGGTCGTCCTCGACGATCTCGAGACCCTCACCGACGAGATCGTTGATGAATGGCACGCGGCTCCGGTCGCGGACGACCGCGACGACCTGGTCGCCGCGCTCGTGGAGTCGCCTGACCACGTACCGGCCCACGAAGCCAGCGCCGCCGGTGACGACGATGCGGCGCCGGGCGCGGGGCCCGGCGGCTGACTCGGCGACCGTCGCCGGAGCATCGATGTCGGGGACGAGTGCCTCGATCTCGGGGGCGGTCGCTTCGACATCGGACGCGGGAGCCTCGACCTCAGGCGACTTCGCCGGTCCGGGCGGCGTGGACGCCCGCTTCGTCCGGGAGCGGATCCGCCTCGGCTTCTCGGGTTCGGTCACGGGACGCCGACGTCGACCGCGAGCCGGGTCCTAGTAGATCGCCGTGTCGGGCCCAACGGCCTCGAGCCAGGCCTTGATGTCGCGCAGGAGCGCAGCGCCCCCGGCGCCGTCGTTGGCACGATGATCGACGCCGAGGACCATGTTCATGATCGAACGCACCGCGATGACGTCGCCCTCGGGCGTCTCGACGACGACCGGCCGCTTCGTGATCCGGTCCATGGTCACGATCCCGACCTCCGGCACGTTGATGATCGGCATGACCATGTTCGTGCCGAGCCAGCCGGTGTTGTCGACCGTGAACGTGCCGCCGCCGAAGTCGTCGATCCTGAGCTTGTTCGCCCGGGCACGGTCGGAGACCTCGGCGATCGCGCGGTTGATGCCGGCGATCGAGAGGCCGTCGACGTCGCGGATTACCGGGACGATGAGGCCGTCCGAGACGGCCACCGCGATGCCGATGTTGACCCGTCGCTTCGCGAGGAGGCCGTTCTCGGTCCAGTGGGCGTTGAAGGTCGGGTTGCGCGTGAGGGCCTCGGCCGAGGCCTTGACAACGAACGGCACGAAGCTCAGGGACACGCCCTCGCGCGCCTGGAAGTCCTTCTTGCTCCGATCCCGCAAGCGGACCAGGCTCGTGACGTCGACCTCCATCTGGACGTACGCATGCGGCACCTGGAGGGCCCGCGTCATCTGGGCCGCGATCCCCTTCCGCATCTGGGTCATCGGGACGAGGACCTCGTCCGCACCGGCCGGGAAGACGATCCCCGGCGCCGCGCGGGTGGCGGTCACGGGCACGGCGGCCGCCGCGGTAGCGAGCGCGGCGGCCGCTTGCGGGCCGGACGGGGCGACGGGGGCGGTGGCCGCGGTCGGGCCGGTTGCGGCCCCGGCGGCGTCCTGCCGGCCGACCGGCCTGCCGGTTCGCTGCGACTCGACGAAGTCGGTGACGTCCTCGCGCGTGATCCGACCACCGCCGCCGGTGCCGACGATCTGCGCGGCGCTGAGGCCGTGCTCGCGCAGGAGCCGGCGAACCGCCGGGGTCATGCGGGCATCGGCATTGCCGGGCAGCTCATTGAGGGCTCGCTCGTCGGAGCCGGCTGGGCCGTTCGAGGACGCGGCCGCCGGGACCGCGGCCGCCGTGGCGGTCGCGGTCGTGACCGTGGAGGCCGGGTTTGCGGGCCCGGGCGCCGGTGTCTCGGCGTCGGCCGGCGCGGGAGCGGGCGTCCGTTCGGTCGATGCCGCGGGAGCGCCGGAGGTCGGTGCCGCCGGAGCGGCCGCGGCAGCGGTCCCTGGCTTGGCGACGGGGGCCGCGGATTCGGCCGCGCCGACCTCCTCGATGACCGCGATCTCGGCATTGTTGGGGACCGTCGCGCCCTCCTCGACGAGGATCTCCCTGAGGACGCCCTCGTACGGCGACGGGACCTCGGCGTTGACCTTGTCGGTGATGACCTCGAGGAGCGGCTCGTACTTCGCGACGTGGTCGCCGGGTTGCTTGAGCCACTTGCCGATCGTCCCCTCGGCCACGCTCTCGCCGAGCTGGGGCATCGTCACCTTGGCCACGGATGGAACCTCCTCGACGGAGTGGAACGCCGATCCCGTCTGCGCAGCGGCGGTCGTCGCCGGCGCGCGGCGCCTAGTGTCCCCCATCCGCCGTGGCCGTGCCAGCACCGCGCATGCATCCGTCGGTGATCGAGCGATAAGCGCAGGTATCGAGACTGCGCCCGTGGACGACGTTCGGATCGGTCGGGCGCTGCGGGCGCTCCGGCATCGGCGCGACTGGCGTCAGGAGGATCTCGGCGACGCGGCCGATGTCAGTCAGCATGAGGTCTCGCTCGCCGAGCGCGGGCTGATCGGCCGAATGCAGGTCGACACCCTCCGAGCCCTGGCTCGGGCTGTTGGCGCCGGTCTCGCGGTCGGGCTGCGATGGCGCGGCGGCGACCTCGACCGCCTGCTTGACGAAGGACACGCGTCCGTCGTCGGCGGCGCGGCCGGGCTCCTGCAACGGTGCGGTTGGCACACCGAGCTCGAAGTGACGTTTGCGGTCTATCGGGAATCCGGATCGATCGATCTCGTCGGCTGGCATCCGGGAACCGCGACCTTGCTGATCGTCGAAGTGAAGACCGAGCTGACGTCCGTCGAGGAGACCCTGCGACGCCACGACACCAAGGTTCGCCTCGCCGCGCGCGTCGTCGGGGACCGTTTCGGTTGGAACCCTCGGGCGGTCGCCCGACTCCTCGTCCTGCCAGATCTCTCAACGCCGCGACGACGCGTCCGCCGGCACGAGGAGGTCCTGCGCCGCGCCTACCCGCTACGTGGGACCGGCGTCAGGTCCTGACTCCTGTCTCCGACGGGCTCGCCCGGCAGCCTCCTGTTCCTACCGCCGTCACCTACGACCGGGGATCGTGGTAGGCAGCGCCCTGTCAGCCGCAAGCGGATCCGCCGACCGCCCGGCGGCGACTCTGAGCGTGGATACACAGGGGGCGAGGGGCCGGCACCGTCGTCTGAGGCCGTCCGGCGAGATACCACGATCCGGGATCGTAGGTGAACCCGGATCGAGCGCTGCGGGTCGTTTGCACGATCCGGGATCGTAGGTGACGGGCCGCGGACAGACCCGGCGGGCCGGCGAAGTGGGCGGCCAACAGACCCGGCGGGCCGGCGAAGTGGGCCGCCGGTGAAGCGCGCCGACGTCAGCGGCGCTTCGGGCTCGCGGCGAGGGCGGCGGCGACCATCTCGGGATGGCGGGCGATGCCCTTCGCGGTGACCTTCTCGAGCTCGGCGAACAGCGGCTCGTCGACCTTCGTGAAGTTGAAGCAGGACTTGCCTTGCATCCGACGGCGAAGTCCGGCCGACATCGATGCCATGAGCTCCGGGTCGGTGTAGACGCTCATGAGGTGGAAGCTGACGTAGCTCTTGCCGATCCGGGTGCCAGCCACGTAGCCCCACGGCCTGCCCTCGTAGCCGGGCAGTTCGAGGACCATGCCCTCGGGGCCCTCCTTCGTCAGCGACAGCTGCTCGCGGTACGGCTCGAGGATCCGGCGAAGGCGCGCCTCGACGGCCTGGAAGTCCGCCACGTCAACTTCCGCCCACGTACACGTCGAAGCCGCGAGCGAGCAGGACCTCGATCTCGGCGAAGAGTGCCTCGTCAACGTCGGCGAACCGGAACACCGAGGCCCCGGTCTTGTGTCGCCGGAGCGCCGGCGAGATCCCCTCGAGCAGCTCCGGGTGGCCGTGCATCGGGAGGAAGTTGAGCTTCACGTAGCCATCGGCCGGCTGGACGCCCGCGAACCAGTCGTGGGCCTTCGCCCCGGGCCGGCGGAGCATCGGGATACCGTAGATCGTGCCTTCCTCGAGCCGTCCGCGGTACTGCTCCAGGATCGACCGCAGCCGCTTCTCGACTGCGACGAGATCGCCCATCGGTCAGTACGCGGCGAGCTTCCGGATGCCGTCGGCGAGCTTCTCGGGGTTGACCATGAACCAGTCCTCGAGGACGTGGTTGTAGGGCACACCGGGCACGTCCGGGCCAGCGATCCGGGTGACCGGCCCGTCGAGGTAGTCGAAGGCCTCTTCGGCCACGATCGCGGCGACCTCCGCCCCGTAGCCGCCGAACCGGTTGTCCTCGTAGACGACGAGGCACTTGCCGGTCCTGCGGACGGAGGTCAGGAGCGTCTCCTTGTCGATCGGGCGGAGCGTCCGGAGGTCGACGACCTCGACGCTGATCCCCTCGTCGGCCACGACGTCGGCCGCCTCCAGCGCGTAATGGGCCATCAACCCGTAGGCCACGACCGTGATCTGCGTCCCCGGATGGGTGATCGCCGCGCGACCCAGGGGCACCACGTACTCCGTGTCCGGCACGTCCCCCCGGACGGACCGGTACATCTTCTTGTGCTCGAAGAAGAGGACCGGGTCGTCGTCGCGGATGGACGAGCGCAAGAGTCCCTTGGCGTCGTACGGCGTCGACGGAATCACGACCTTCAGCCCCGGGATGTGGGTGAAGAACGCTTCCACCGACTGGCTGTGATAGAGCGCGCCGTGGACTCCGCCGCCGTAGGGAGCGCGGATCGTCATCGGCACACCGAAGCCGTTGTTCGAGCGGTAGCGCATCCGTGCGGCCTCGGACAGGATCTGGTTGAAGGCCGGGAAGATGAAGTCGGCGAACTGGATCTCGGCCACCGGCCGGAGGCCGTTCACGGCTGCCCCGATCGAGGTCCCGACGATCATCGATTCCGAGAGCGGGGTGTCGATGACGCGATCGTCGCCGAACTCGGCCCACAGCCCGTCCGTGGCGAGGAAGACGCCGCCCTTCACCCCGACGTCCTCGCCCAGGACGATGACCGACGAATCCCGCCGCATCTCCTCGGCGAGCGTCTCGCGGATGGCCTCGATGAACGTCTTGAGGGCCATCAGTCGCTCGCGCCCTCGGCGGCGGACGCGTCGCCCTCGTGGCCGGCCAGGCCATGGCCGCCGCCGAAGCCCCAGGCCGGCGGCGTCTCGGATGGCCAGTCCTCGGCGAAGACCCAGTGCATCGCCGTGGACGGGTCCGGGTCCGGCTCGGCCTCGGCGTGATCCGTGGCGGCGTTGACCTCGGCCTTGATCTCGGCCGTGATCCGGGCCTCGGCCTCGTCGTCGAGGACGCCCGCCGCGTGGAGCTCGTCGCGGAAGCGCGGCAGCGCGTCGTGCGACCGGAGCTCGGCGAGCTCCTGCTCGGGCCGGTACTTCGTCTGCTGGTCGTCGGACGAATGAGCGGTCAGGCGGATGACCTTGGCCTCGATGAGCGTGGGCCCATCACCGCGCCTGGCCCGGTCCACGGCCTCCTTCGAGGCGCGGTAGCAGGCCAGGACGTCGGACCCGTCCACGACGACGCCGGGGATCCCGTACCCGGACGCCCGGTCGGCCACGTTCGGGGTCGCGAGCTGGCGGGCGGCGGGGACACTGATCGCGTAGCCATTGTTCTCGATGACGAGGATGAACGGCAGGTGGTGGATGGCCGCGAAGTTCAGGCCCTCGTGGACGTCGCCCTGATTGGAGCTGCCCTCGCCCATCGTGGTCAGGGCGACCTGGCCCGACCCCCGGATCTTCGCCGCCAGCGCGATCCCCACCGCGTGGAGCATCTGGGTCGCGACCGGCGACGAGAGGGACAGGAGGTTGTTTTCCGCGTTGCCGTAGTGGCCGGGCATCTGCCGACCCCCGGACGACGGATCGGTGGCCTTGGCGTACTGGGCCATGAGGATGTCCTGGGCCGTCATCCCGAAGGCGAGGCAGGTCGCGATCGAGCGGTAGAACGGGGCGATGAAGTCCTTCCTGCGCTCCAGGGGCCAGGCGATTCCGACCTGGGCACCCTCGTGGCCCTGCCCTGAGATGACGAACGGGATCCGGCCGGCCCGGTTGAGGATCCACATCCGCTCGTCGACGGCCCGGGCGAGGGCAACCGTCCTGAACATCGCCAGGAGGTCGACGTCGGTCAGGCCGACCGACTGCGCAAGGGCCGTCTGGCTCTTCCGGGACACCGCCATCGATCGTCGCCCGCCGTGGGGGCTCAGAAGTTGATCGACCGGCCGTCGACGGCCATGGCCGCCTCGCCGACGATCTCGGCAAGCGTCGGGTGCGCATGGGTCGCCCCGCCGATCTCCCAGGGGGTCGCGTCGAGCTGGAAGGCAAGCGAGGCCTCGGCGACGAGGTCGGTGGCGTGCGGCCCGACGAGGTGGATGCCGAGCGTGTCGTCGGTCTCCTTGTGCCCGATGACCTTGGCGAAGCCCTCGTATTCGCCGCCGATGATGGCCTTGGCGATCGCCTGGAAGGGCACCTTGCCGACCTTGTACGGGATGCCCCGCTCCTGGCACTGCTGCTCGGTCAGGCCGACCGAGGCGATCTCGGGGCGGCAGTAGGTCGCCCGTGGCTGCTCGACGTAGTCGATCGGATGTACGTCCTTGTCCCCGGCGATCACGTGGGCCGCCACGATCCCCTCATGGGCGGCGGTATGGGCAAGGAGGAGCCCGCCGACGATGTCGCCGATGGCGTAGAGATGCGGCTCCCGGGTCCGCATCCGGCCGTCGACCTTGACGAAGCCCTTGTCGAGCTCTGCCTTCGTCGTCTCGAGGCCGACGTTCTCGACGTTGGGTGCCCGGCCGGTGGCTACGAGGAGGAGCTCGGCGGAGATCTCGGCCGCCTCCTTGCCCTCGGGGCCGACGGTCAGCTTGACGCCGTCCTTGCCGGCCTTGACCGACTTGACATCGAAGCGGGCGTTCGTCATGACCGTCATGCCGCGGCGGGTGAAGCTCCGCTCGACGAGCTGGCTGACCTCGCGGTCCTCGGCGGGCACGACGGCCGGGAGATACTCCAGAAGCGTCACGGCCACCCCGAGGTCGTGGTACATCGAGGCGAACTCGACGCCCACGGCGCCGGCGCCCACGACGATGACATCCTTCGGCAGGCTGTCGGCGAGGAGGACCTCGTCGGAGGTCACGATCCGATTCCCATCGGGGTTGAGGCCGGGCAGCGACTTGACCCGCGAGCCCGTGGCGAGGATGACGTCCGTGCCCCTGAGGACCCGCTCGCCGCCGGCGCCGGGCGTGCCGTCCTCGCCGTGCATCTGGACCCGGACGGTCGTCGGGCCGTCGAGGTGGCCCCGACCGGCGATCCAGGTGACCTTGTTCTTGTCGACGAGGGTCTTCAGGCCGGTCCACATCCGCTTCACGACCTGGTCGCGCCGGGCGGCCATCCGGGCGTAGTCGACGACGGGGTCGCCGGCCTCGATGCCGAAGTCCTTCGCATGCCGGATGCGCTCGGTGAAGGCGGCCGATTCGAGGAGCGCCTTGGTCGGGATGCAGCCGCGATGGAGGCACGTGCCGCCGATCTTGTCCTCGTCGACGAGGGCGACCTTGAGCCCGAGCTGGGCGGCGCGAAAGGCCGCGGAGTAGCCGCCCGTGCCGGCGCCGAGGACGACGAGATCGAAGTCGTTGGAGGAGCCGACGGCCATGGTCAGGCGATCTCCGGAAGCGTCGGGGAGTGACCCGCGCCGGCGGCGTCGTGGCGCGCCCGGGGAGCCCGGCGGGGCGGGTGGATCATCGCGGCCGATGGTACGCGCGGGGTCGCGAGGGGTGCAACCGAGGGGCTACGGCGACGCCCCACGTAGCCTGGCCGCTTCCGTGCCACTGCTGGCCAAGACTCCCGGTCCACGATTCGTGCTTGACGAGACGCGCTGCGACGTCTGGCTCGGCGCGGCGCAAGAAT
>MGOD01000100.1:0-103 GCA_001795245.1 Chloroflexi bacterium RBG_16_70_13 | reverse complement strand
CGCCGCTGGCGGCGTCCGGCGCACGAATCTCGGACCCCCAGTCTGGGCGGCGGCGCCGCGATCGAGTGGGTCGGCCGTCTAGCATCGGGATCCATACCGATGG
>MGOD01000099.1:16093-16406 GCA_001795245.1 Chloroflexi bacterium RBG_16_70_13 | reverse complement strand
GCTCGATCGGGGCGACGCCCTCCGACGTCTCCGAGCCGTTGGCCGCCATGTCGATGACGGTGGCGGGCAGGTTGATGCCGCTGGCGGGGCCGACCACCGCGAGGACCCGGCCGCTCGGGTCCGTGAGTCGCACGGAACGGCCGGCCGCGGCGGCATCGGGGGAGGCCCAGGCGAGGAGGTGCTGGACCTGGACCGAGGCGGCCAGCCAGCCGGGCGGCGGGCCCTCGGTCGCAGCCGGGATTGGGACCACGATCTCGAGCGACGTCGGGCCCCCGGCGGCGCCCGCCGGGACGAGGTTGAGCTCGATCCGATT
>MGOD01000099.1:14700-16051 GCA_001795245.1 Chloroflexi bacterium RBG_16_70_13 | reverse complement strand
CCGGCGCGGACGTGGATGCCGCCGGCCTCGGCGAGGACGACGCCGGCGATGACTCCGGACGGGCGATCGAGGAGCCCCTGGAGCTCGGCCGCGATCGGCGCAGCCGCCGGGTCGCCGGCCGGCGCGGCGAGCGCCGCGGCGGCATCCCCCGACGAGGCAAGACCCGCGAGCGTGTCGCGGATGTCGCCGATCTCGCGCCGGATCTCGGCTGCGGCGTGGTCGGCCTCGGCGTCGAGGCGCTCCTCGAGGCTGGTCCGGGTGTCGTCGAGGACGGCGCGGGCGATCGGCGCGACGGCCGCGAGGGGGATGATCGCGACGGCGACGAGCGTCAGGGCGAGCCGGATCCTGACGAGCCGGAGGCTGTCTCGGCCGTCGAGGATCTCGCCGTGGACGCCGGGGGGAACGTCCGGTCCGGAACTGGGCTGCATCGGTTCCTTCGGGGCGGGTTCGCTCCGATGGGTATCGCAGGTGGCGGTGCGCTTGCGCAGCCACCCGAAGGTCCCGGCGTCGTCTGGGACCGTCGGGTAGGGCCGCGGCGGCGAACGAGCGCCGGCTCGGATTCTCGCCGCGATCAGAAGCGGATCGTCGCCCCCGGCGCCGGCTCGTGGACGGTCACGTGGGCGAGGCCGCGCTTCGCGAGCTCGGCCCTGAGCTCGCCGGGCGTCCCGGCGAGGATCGGGAAGGTGCCGAAGTGGATGGGCAGGACGTCCCTGACCCCGAGGTAGTCGACCGCGAGGGCCGCCTCGAGCGGCCCCATCGTGTAGTGGCCGCCGATCGGCAGCATCGCGAGGTCGGGATGGTAGAGCTCACCGATCAGCTTCATGTCGCTGAAGACGTTCGTGTCGCCGGCGTGGTAGAGCCGCGTGCCGTCCTCGAGCTCCACGACGAAGCCGGCCGGCTCGCCGAGGTAGAGGGTCGTCTCGCCGGCGGCGTTCCAGGCTCCCGCCGAGTGATCGGCATGGGTCATCGTGACGCGCAGGCCCGCCGCCTCGACCGTCCCACCCTTGTTCATGCCGATGACCGCGTCCTTGCCGGCGTAGTTCCGCCCCAGCCACAGCGACAGCTCGTGGATCGCCGGCCACTCCGGCCGGGTTCGCGACGCGACCTGGAGGGCGTTGCCGAGGTGGTCGTCATGACCGTGCGAGAGGAGCAGGAGATCGCAGCGCTCGACTTCGTCCGGCGATCGCGGGCTCTTCGGGTTCTCGAACCATGGATCGAACAGGACGACCTTGCCGCCCGGCGTCACGACCTCGACGCAGGCATGCCCGAACCAGGTGATCGCGGTCTCGCCGACTCGTCGCATGGGAGCACCTCCGACGCCGAATCGTACGCGCGCGAGGGCCGGGCGAGG
>MGOD01000099.1:13680-14681 GCA_001795245.1 Chloroflexi bacterium RBG_16_70_13 | reverse complement strand
TCCGTGCCCGCCGAGCAGATCGCCGCCAGCCTCGCCTACATCAACTGGACCGTCCTGACGGGTCTCGCCGTGGGCTCGTTCGGGGCGGTGGTGCTCGGGCTGTTCCGGACCTCGGCGACGAAGGGCTACCTGGGGTTCGTGGCCCTCACCTCGGCAGCGTTCGGCGGTCTTGCCTGGCTGTCGGATGTTGCCCTGCCGAGCCCCGTCGAATCGGCTCTCCTCGCAAGCTGGGATGTCTCTTGGACGACGCCCAGGTCGGTCGCCCTGGGCCTGTTCGCGGCGATCGCGCTCGTGAACGCCATCGGCATCTTCGCCGGGGCGCGGTCCAGGCTCCTGGCCGGCGCGGGGCTCGGTCTCGGGGTCGTCGTCCTCGTCGCCGCGGCCGGGTCGTGGGGTGGCTCGATCCCCGGCGCGGTCCTCCTCTTCGTCCAGCTCGTCGTCCTCGCCGCCGCGACCGGGGGCGTTTGGGCGGCGATGATCCTGGGCCACTGGTACCTCGTGACGCCGAAGCTGCCCGAGGCGCCGCTCATCCTCTTTGCCCGTGTGCTCACCGGGGTCATCGCCCTCCAGCTTGCCCTCTTCGTCGCCTGGGTCATCAGCGGGGCCGGCCCGGAGGGCGTGGCCGGCCTCGGGGCGCTTACCGGCACCTGGGCGCTCTTCGTCTGGCTTCGACTCATCGTCGGCATCGTCTTCCCGCTCATCGTCAGCTGGGCGGCCATCCAGACAGCGCGAACGCGGTCGATGGAATCGGCCACCGGCCTGCTCTACATCAACGTCGGCACGATCGCGGCCGGCACCATCCTCGCCGCCGGCCTCTACTTCGGCGCCGGCCTGCTCGTCTAGGAGGCGGCATGAAGTCCCACCGCAGCTGGATCCCGGGCGAGCCCGACGTCGATTGGATCGAGGCCGTCGCCACGCCGGTCCACCCGGTCCTCGCCGAGCTCGAGGTCGCCGCCGAGCCGGGCGGCGTCCCGATCCTGGATCGCGACGCCGGGCGGGCG
>MGOD01000099.1:13224-13606 GCA_001795245.1 Chloroflexi bacterium RBG_16_70_13 | reverse complement strand
CGCTGTGCATCGCTCTCGGTCAGCCCCTCGACGGCACGATCGTCACGATCGACCCCGACGCCTCG
This sequence comes from Chloroflexi bacterium RBG_16_70_13, assembly GCA_001795245.1. Classification (GTDB taxonomy): domain Bacteria; phylum Chloroflexota; class Limnocylindria; order Limnocylindrales; family CSP1-4; genus UBA5189. The sequence goes on along the minus strand of MGOD01000099.1, from coordinate 13,541 downwards.
CGGACCGCCGTCGCCCGCGAGCACTGGCGGCGGGCGGGGATCGCGGACGACCGGATCCGCATCGTGAACGCCCCGGCCCTCGAGGCCTTCCGGGGCGGCGAGCCGGCCCTCGCCGGGCCCTTCGACCTTGCCTTCATCGACGCCCTGAAGGGCGAGTACTCGGCCTACCTCGACGAGATCGTGCCCCGCCTCGAGCCCGGCGCTTTCGTCGTGGCCGACAACGTCCTGTGGAGCGGGCGGACCTCGGGCGGGCGGCCTTCCCGTCCCGGCGACGGGACCGACGCCCTGCGGGCGTTCTGCGAGCGGGTCTTCACTGA
>MGOD01000099.1:12842-13079 GCA_001795245.1 Chloroflexi bacterium RBG_16_70_13 | reverse complement strand
GTCCGCGTCCGGATACGGCTGTTCGCGATGCAGCGCGAGCTGGCGGGGACGCGCGAGCTTGACGTCGAGCTCGCCGGCGGAGCGACCGTCGAGACGGCCTGGGCGGCGCTCGTGGAGCGCCACCCCGTGCTGGCGCCGGGTCGCCCAGCGCTGCGGTTTGCCTTGAACGGCGAGTACGCCGGTCCGGAGACGGTCCTCGCTGACGGCGACGAGGTGGCCATGATCCCGCCGGTGAGC
>MGOD01000099.1:12490-12757 GCA_001795245.1 Chloroflexi bacterium RBG_16_70_13 | reverse complement strand
AGTCCGGCCCGGGCCCCGCGGGCGCACGGCGGATCCTGGAGCTGCGCTCGGAGCTGCTGCCCGGTTCGATCCTCGAGGAGCTGAGCGGTCGCCTCGCCACGCCCGAGGACGGCGCGGTCGTGGGGTTCCTCGGCATCACCCGCCGCTCGCCCGGGACGCCCGCCCCGGGCCAGGAGGCCGAGGCCGCCCGCCATGCCGGCCGAGCCGTGGAGGCCCTCGACTACGAGGCCCTCGAGCCGATGGCGCTCCGGATCCTCGGCCGGATCG
>MGOD01000099.1:10590-12476 GCA_001795245.1 Chloroflexi bacterium RBG_16_70_13 | reverse complement strand
ATTCGCGACCGCTTCGGGGTGGAGCGGCTGGCGATCGTCCACCGCACCGGCGAGGTGCCGCTGGGCGAGGCCTCGGTCGCGATCGTCGCCTGCTCTCCGCACCGCGCGGCGGCCTTCGCCGCGGCGGCCTACGCCATCGACGAGACGAAGGCGCGCGCCCCGATCTGGAAGGCCGAGCACTTCGAGGGCGGCCATGTCTGGATCGGGGAGCCGCCACGGAGCTCGCCGAGGACCGAGGTGTAGCCGGCTGACCGCTGACCGCAGCCGAACCCCTATCCTCTCCTCGATGTCGCCGACGCTCGGACCGGGGGACTTCGCCGCAGAGCTCGAGGGCCTCCGCGCGCTCGCTGCGACCCTCGCCTCCGAGCTCGGGACCGCGGCCGCGACCTCCCGGACCCTGGGGCGCGAACGCGCGGCGCTCCGGCTCATCGGCGTTGCCGGCATCGATCGGGAGGGGCGGCCGCTCGCGGCCGAGGTCGTCGACCGCTATGTGAGCGGCCACCCGGAGCGCCTCGCGACCGGCGTCGCGCTGCCGTTCGCGATGGCTCTCCTCGAGTACGACGTCTCGCCCCAGCAGCTGGCCCTCGACGTCGCCGGCGGCACCGTTGACCTGGCGATGGAGGCCGAGCTCCTCGGCCAGTCCGCCCGTCGCGATGCGGCCGCCGGCCTCCTCGGCCAGCTCGTGACCGCCGCGCTCGATCGCATCGATGCCAACCGGACCGCGCGCCGCGAGCTCCTCGGCGTCCTTGGCGACCGGCAGCCGCCGTGGGTCGGGACGACGCTCCTCGAGCCGAGCGCCCACGGGGCGACGGGCGAGGCGACAGAGCTCGTCCGGGCCGGTGCCGACCTCGTCCGGGTCGAGGTCCCCGTTGGCCGCGAGCTGGCGATGCGGCTCGGCGAGCTCGGCCGCGACGTCACGTCGTGGCGCCCGGGCCGCGAGGATGAGCCGGACCCGGCCCCGACCGGCAGCCAGCGCGGCCTCGGCCGGCTCCGCGATGCGCTCGACCGGGCGGCCGCGGAGCGCGGTGCGTACGTGCGCCTGTCCACGGTCCCGGCGCCACTGGCCGGCCCGGAGGGAGCGATCGTGGCCGCCTTCGAGCGGGCCGACATCGCCGAGCTCGACCCGATGTCCGAGATCGTCGGCAGCGGTGTCGATCCCGAGCGCGCGCTCGCCGACTTCGCCTTCGCGGCCCGGATGGCTCGGCGCGCCGGGACCGTGATCCAGCTCGGGGCCGGCCCGCTGGTCGTCGCGCCCGACCTCGACGCCGGGGTCAACTCGGACCCCGCCACACGCGCCGGTCGGGCCCTCGCGCTCCAGCTCCTGGCGGTCTCGCTGGCCGCGCGGTACGGGCTCAGCGGCAACGCGGTCATCGTCGGCGCCCTGCCGACCTGGCTCATCGACGAGCCGAATGCGGCGCCCCGGGCCGCGGCCGAGGTGGCCGTCCGGCGGGCCCTCCTGCCAGATCACTCGCTCGCCTTCGTCGAGCCCGCCGGCCACGATCCCCACGACCTGTGGCCGGCGATCGCCGGTGCCGTCCTGCCCGGCGACGGGGCGGCGCTCGTGCTCCGACGCGTGACGCCCGGACCGGCCTTCGGATCGGTGGCGGGGGCCACGCGCGCCGCGGCCGACGTCGCCCGGGAGCTCGAGGAGTCGCTCGGGAAGCGGACGCTCGACGGCCTGGCCAGGACCCACGCCGCCGGCGCGATCGCATCGGCGCAACGGACCCTCGAGCGCCTCGCGGAGGACGGCTGGACGGGGCTCACCGGCGCCGCCTCGGAGCGCGGCGGCTGGGGCCGGCTCGGCGGCGACGCCGTGGCCCCCGACGCCGACCTGGCCGATCCGCTGGAGCGCGCCCTCGGCTGATCCTGCGGCGGATCCCGCACGG
>MGOD01000099.1:7707-10581 GCA_001795245.1 Chloroflexi bacterium RBG_16_70_13 | reverse complement strand
CGATGACCGTCAGCCGCCGTCGCTCACCGGGAGCGGCGTTCCGACGTCGGCCCAGGCGCGGACCTGGATCCGTTTGACCTTGAGGGTGTGCGTTCGCGGGAAGTCGAGGTCCGGCCACAGGCGCCAGCCGGCGATCCGCTGGTTCGGCCCCAGCGTCGAGTTCGCCGCCTTGACGGCGGCCTCGATGCGTCCACGGACATCGGCCGCGTCGTCGGTTACGCCGTTCGTCCGCCCGGCCGGCACGTCGCCGCCCTGCGGCAGGCCGTGCGTGCCGGGCGCCAGGACGATGGCCTCGATGCGACCGGGGCTGGTCTCGAGGACGACCGAATCGCGGATCCCGGCGATCCGGAGCGCATTCTCGATGTCCTCGGGATAGACATTGAAGCCGTTGGGCAGGACGATGATGTCCTTCTTCCGGCCCGACAGGATGAGCCGCCCGCCATCGTCGAGGTGACCGATGTCGCCGGTCCGGTACCAGCCGTCGTCGGTGTACGTCTCGGCGGTCAGGTCGGGACGGTTCCAGTAGCCGTGGAAGAGGGTCGGGCCCCGGAACTGGACCTCGCCATCGTCGGCGATCCGGAGGTTGATGCCCTCGGGCGGCCGCCCGACCGTGCCCATTGCGTGATCGTCGAGGGTCGTGCAGGTCCCGGTCCCCGTCTCGGTCGAGCCGTAGCCCTGGAGGACGGTGACGCCGAGGTCCTCCCAGGCCTGCTGAAGGGCCGGCGGGAGGAAGGCCCCGGAGGCGAGGAACAGCCGGAAGCTGCCGCCGAGCTGCTCGTGGACGCGCCGGAAGAGGATCCGCCGGGCCCACGCCGGCAGCGGTCGCGCGATCCGCCGCAGCCGTTCGAACGACGCCGTCCGGCCCTGCTTCTCGACCTCGCGCTCGATCGCGCTCCAGAACAGGTCGAGGACCTGGGGCACGACGATGAGCGACGTCGCCCGATGCTCGCGCAGGGCTTCGAAGATGACCCGCGGGTTGCGACTCCGGACGTACACGATGTCGGCCCCGACCGACAGTGCGTAGAACAGCCCGACCGCCTGCTCGAGGAGGTGGCTGAGGGGCAGGAGGCTGACGATCCGGTGCTCCATCCGGGGCACGATCCGGTAGAACGTCTTGATCGAGGCGGTCACGTTGTCGTGGCCGAGCATCACGCCCTTCGGTGTGCCGGTCGTGCCCGAGGTGAACACGAGCTCCCAGATGTCGGCGGGTGCTGGCCGCTCCCAGGCGGCCAGCTGGGCCTCCCAATCGGCGGGGAAGGGGGGGTCCGGCTCCGCCGTCAGGGCCTCGACCGTCACCGTGGGGAAGTCCTCGAGGTGGGCATCGCGAGGGTCCGGCCCGTCGCGCCCCGTGCCGAGCATGAGGTACCTGGAGTCCGAGGCCTCGACGATGCCCTCGACCGCCTCCATCGACATCCGGAGGTCGAGCGGGACGATGACGAGGCGGGCGCGCATCGCCCCGAAGTAGGCGGCGGGGACCTCCGGCATCGACGGCGACCAGGCCAGGACGCGGTCGCCGGGCTTCAGGCCGAGGGACCGCAGCCGCCACGCCGCCAGCCGGGACCGGCGATCCAGCTCGCGATAGGTCCAGCTCACCCTGGTCCCGTCGTCCCGGCGGATCCCGAGCGCCGGCCGATCGCCGAACCGGGCCACCGCCTCGTCGAGCAGGTCGAGCAGGGTCTCCATGGGCAGTGTGCGTCCTCCGATCGAAGAGTACGACGCGGAGGGTCGCCCTCTGTCACGGCTCGTCTCGCCGCCCGGTTCGCCTCGGGTGAGCGACGGGTGAGCGACGGGTAAGCGACGGGTGCGCGAGAGGCGTGAGCGACGGGTGAGCGACGGGTGAGCGACGGGTGAGCGACGGGTGAGCGACGGGTGAGCGAGGCGGGAGCGACGGGTGCGCGACCGATACGCGGCACCGCGCATCCTCGTGCCGTGGATCCTCTTCGGATCGGCCGATCTCTCCGAGCGCTCCGCATCCGCCGCGGCTGGCGTCAGGCCGATGCCTCGGCCGCGGCCGGCCTCTCGCGGTCACAGTACTCGCGGATCGAGCGGGGCCTCCTTCGAGGCATTCCGCTCGCCGACATCAACGCAGCGTGCACCGCCCTGGGCGCCGATCTCGACGTTCGCGTTCGGTGGCACGGCGAGGGCCTGGATCGGCTGCTCGATGCCTCGCACGCCGCGATCGTCAACGAGGTCGTCCGACTGCTCGACGAGCTGGGCTGGATCGTCGCGGTCGAGGTCTCCTTCAGCCGGTATGGCGAGCGCGGCTCGATCGACGTTCTCGCCTGGCACGCACCGAGCGCCACGCTCCTCGTGGTCGAGGTGAAGTCCGTCGTCCCGGACGTCCAGGCCATGATCGGGGCGCTCGATCGGAAGGTCCGACTCGCCCGAGGCGTCGGCGAGGAGCGCGGCTGGTCGGCGCGGGTCACCGGTCGCCTGCTGGCGATCGGCGAGTCTGCGACATCCCGCGACCGCGTCCGCACCCACGCCGACGTCTTTGGGGCGGCCTTCCCGCATCGCTCGACGGCGGTCCGCCGCTGGCTCCGGGAGCCGGTCGGTCCGCTGGCTGGCCTCCTGTTTCTGCGGGATTCTCAGGGGACGGGCACTACGAGGCAGGTGACGGGCCGCCAACGGGTCCGCCGGCGGGGCGAGCCTCCGCGACCGGGTTAGCGCTCACGTGGTGGGCCGTACGGCCCTTTCAGGCGACACCGGCTCGAGTGCACGCTTCGCCGAGCGCCCACTTCGTGATAGTGCCCAGGCGGCGGTCGTTTCGCGAATCCGCCGGGCGAACCGGCGTGACCCGTGCCGCAAACGGGGCCCGGCTCGCCGCGATGGGGCCCGCCGCGCCGCGAACGGGGCACGCCCGATCTGCGATCG
>MGOD01000099.1:4466-7630 GCA_001795245.1 Chloroflexi bacterium RBG_16_70_13 | reverse complement strand
CTCGCCGCGATGGGGGCTGGCCGCGCTGCTGTCACGGCGGGCCGGTTACGTTTGACCCACCGCAGCGCCTGTGCCACACTCCGGCGGCTCTGGCGGCTGGTGCACCCCCGAACGTGACACGCACGTGACACGCACCATCCCCGGCCCGCACCGGCTCGTTGGGTTCCGACGCCGGGTTCGCGGACACGAGACGAACAGCCCGAGGAGGTGAATCCGGAGTTGGCAGAAGTCCGAGTTGGCGAGAACGAGACGTTCGAGAGCGCCCTGCGTCGCTTCAACAAGAAGATCCAGCAGTCGGGCATCCTCGCCGAGGCTCGCCGCCGCGAGCATTACGAGAAGCCCAGCGTGAAGCGCAAGCGCAAGGAAGCCAAGCGCAAGAAGAACGCCCGAACGCCGCAGGGCTGATCGGCCGGACGGCCGGGCACCGTCCGAAGCGTCGAGGCCTCCGCGATGCGCAACGGCGCATCAGGCCGGGCCGGCGACCCCCACCGAACGGACCGCGACAGACCGTCCGCCACCGACCGCCCGAGGGCGTTCCCGCCCGAGGTGCCATCACCGGTGACGCTCCGAGATCGGCTCGACGCCGAGGTGACCGCCGCGATGCGGTCGGGTGACGCGCTGCGCCGCGACACCCTCCGGATGGCCAAGAACGCGATCTACAACGCCGAGAAGCGGGACCAGCGGACCTACGCCGAGGATGAGCTCGTGACGATCCTGGCGAAGGAGGTCAAGACCCGGCGCGAGAGCATCGAGGCCTTCGAGAAGGGCGGCCGCCCCGAGCTCGCCGCCAAGGAGGCGGCCGAGATCGCGATCCTCTCCGAGTTCCTGCCCCGGGCGCTCACGCCCGCCGAGATCGATGCCCTCATCGCCGAGGCGATCGCCGCGACCGGGGCCGCGTCGCCGCGGGACATGGGCACGGTGATGGGCTGGCTGGCGCCTCGCACCCGCGGCCGCGCCGACGGCAAGGTCGTGAGCGGTCTCGTGACTGCCCGGCTGACCGGGCTCGGCGGAGGCTAGGCGGGCGATGCTCGCTCATCGGGGCGCCGAGGCCGTCCGCCTGACGCGGCGCGAGGCCGGCCGGCTCGTCTTCGCCGCGGTCCTCCTCGTGGTCGCCATGACGGCGCTCCTCGGCGCGGATTTCGCGCCCCAGCGGGTCAACCTCGAGGTCGGTGACCTGGTGCCCGCCGACATCGTGGCGCCGCGGGCCCGGACCTTCCCGAACGATGTCCTCACCGAGCAGGCCCGCCAGGACGCCGCCGATGCCGTCCAGCCCCAGTACGACTTCACGCCCGACCGGGCGATCACCATTGCCTCGGCCCAGGTCGCCGCCTTCGAGGCCGGGGTCAGGCTCCTCGACACCGCCTTCGATCCCGCGACGACCGAGGTCCAGCGGGGCCTCATCGTCGATCGCGTCGCGAGCGACCTGTCGACGAGCGCTGCCGACACCCTGGCCGGTCTCGAGATCTCACGCTGGCTGCCGATTCGCACGGAATCCGTCCGCGTCCTCGACACCACCGAGCGGACGGAGCTGCGGGACACGGCCCTTGCCCTCGTCCGGGCCCGTCTCTCCGAGCGGATGGCCGGCGGCCTGTCCGAGGCCGAGCGGATGCTCGCCGCGGAGCTCATCTCGCCGTTCGTGGTCGCCAACTCCTCGTTCAGCCAGCAGCTGACCGACCAGGAGAAGGCGCGCCGGTCGGAAGCGGTCGAGCCGGTCGAGGACGTGTTCCTCCAGGGCGAGGTGATCGTTCGCGGCGGAACCAAGCTGACCGAGCTCGACGCCTTCCGGATCGCCACCTTCGGCCTGGACGAGGCCGCGCCCGACCTGACCGGGCTCGCCGGCTGGTTCGTCCTGAGCGCGCTCCTCGTGACGCTCCTGCTCGGCTGGGTCTGGCGCTTCCGGCGCGACTTCTGGCACCGCAACAACGTCCTCGTGCTGATCAGCGTCCTCGTCCTGTTCGCGACCCTCGCCCTCCAGATCACCGCCGGGCGGGCGGCCCTGCCGTTCCTCATGCCCCTCGCCGCGATCCCGATCCTGCTCGCCGTCCTCCTCGATGCCGAGGTCGCCGTCGTCGTGACCGCGATCCTCGCGGTCGTTGCCGGCGCCGTGAACCGGCCCTCGATCGAGATCCCTACCTACGTCTTCCTCGGCGGCCTCGCCGGTGTCCTCGCCATCCGGCGCGGCGATCGCCTCCAGACGTTCCTCCAGGCCGGGGCCGTCGTCTTCGTGGTCCAGGCCCTCGTCGTCTCGGCCTTCTCGCTCATCGGCGAGCGCGACCTGACCGGCATCCTGCAGCTGTGGGGCGCCTCGGCCCTGTCCGCGGCCGGCGCCGCCGTGGCGGCGGTCGGTACGTTCGCCGTCCTCGGCAACATCTTCGGGATCCTCACGGTCTTCCAGCTCCTCGAGCTGGCCAACCCGTCCCAGCCGCTCCTGCGGCGCCTGCTCATCGAGACACCCGGCACGTACCACCACTCGCTGATGGTCGGGAATCTGGCCGAGCGGGCCGCCGAGGCGATCGGGGCCGACCCGCTCCTGACCCGCGTCGCGGCCTACTACCACGACACCGGCAAGCTGGCGAACCCGCTCGCGTTCATCGAGAACCAGGGCGGGGGTGACAACGTCCACGACCAGCTGGAACCCGAGGAATCCGCGCAGGTCCTCAAGTCCCACGTCGCCGACGGCATCGACATCGCCTACGAGGCTCGCCTGCCGAAGGCCCTCATCGCCTTCATCCCCCAGCACCACGGGACGGCGATGATGTCCTACTTCTACGCCAAGGCCCGCGAGGCGGCGGCGGTGCCGTTCGGGGGCCTGGCGACCGACGAAGGTCGCAAGGCGGCCGATGCCATCGACCCGCGACGCTTCCGCCACGCCGGGCCGAAGCCCCAGTCCCGTGAGGCCGCCCTGATCATGCTGGCCGACGGGGTCGAGGCCTCCGTCCGGTCGCTCTCGTCGCGCGACGAGCCGGCGATCCGGGCGATGGTCGACCGGATCATCTCGGAGCGGATGGAGGACGGCCAGTTCGACGAATGCGACCTGACGCTCCGCAACATCGATACGATCAAGGAGGCCTTCGTCGAGCAGCTCCTCGGGATGTACCACCAGCGGGTGGCCTACCCGCAGAGCAAGATCGTCGAGCTCGAGGCGCGGCGGGCAGCCGCCGGTG
>MGOD01000099.1:1582-4427 GCA_001795245.1 Chloroflexi bacterium RBG_16_70_13 | reverse complement strand
TCCGGCAGGCCTCCCGGATCGACCGGATCGTCCCGCGGGCGGCAGGTGACCCGGGCGCACCTCGTCGACGGCTGGCGGATCGAGGTCACGGTCCGCCCCGGTGTGCCGCGGATCCTGTCCGGCGCCGCGGCCGCGCGGAACGTCGCCGTGGCCCTTGACGCCGCCGGCGCTCCGCGGCCGGCGACGCTGTCGGTCGTGCTGACCGACGACGCCGAGCTCGCCGACCTCAACGTCACCCACCTTGGCCACGAAGGCCCGACCGACGTCCTTTCGTTCCCGCTCCTGCCACCGCAGGCGTTCCCGCCGCACGAGGGCGGTCCACTCGACGGTTCGCCCCTCCCCGGCGTGGCAAGTTCGCCCTCGGCGGCGCCGTTCGTCCTGCCGCCTCGCAGCCGCCTCCACCTCGGCGATATCGCCGTCTCCGTGGAGCGGGCCGTGGCCCAGGCTGCCGGGGGTCGCGGGGGGCAGACCGGCGACGTCCGCTGGTCCGGGACCGAGGAGCTGCGCCTCCTCCTGACCCACGGCGCCCTTCACGTCTGCGGCTGGGACCACGCGGATCGCTCCGAGGAGGCGGCGATGCGGGCGCTGGAGAGGCGTCTGCTGGGAGTCGATCCCGGCTGACCCCGGCCAACGCGTCGGCTACACCGAGACCCCACCGCGGCCGCACCTCGACCCGACCGCGGTCCGCCCTGAGGTCTGTCTGGGAGTCGCCGAGGCCTGCCACGAGCGTCGCACGGCGGCACGTGGAGGCCCTCCAGGGCACGGTTCGCTGTCCGAGGGTCGCTGGTTGTGCACCTGGCGGCCCTGCGCGGCGCCTGAGCGCGGTCTCGGAGCAGGAATCTCCGTCTGCCAGTCGACGGGCTCGTCGCAGGCAGCCGTCCCGCGACGCCGAGAGCTCGCTTCACGATCATCGGGAAGCGCCCGCCTCGCCATCCCGGGTACCATGCCCAGACCCCGCGGGACCAGTCCCCGGGGCGATTGCCGTGTTCGGAGGATGACCCGGAGTCGTGCCCTCGAAGATCGTGTTCGGGCTGGGGAACCCCGGCTCGCAATACGCGAACACCCGCCACAACATCGGCTGGATGGTCCTCGACCGCCTGGCCGATCGTGCCGGGTGGGCCGGCCGTGCCCGGAACAAGGACGCCGCGGCGACCACCGGCGGCCGCTACAAGGGCCTCGACCTCGTCCTCGTCAAGCCCATGACGTACATGAACGAGTCCGGGATCGCGGTCCGCAAGATCCTTGCCCGCGAGCGCGCGCCGCTGACCGAGATCCTCGTCGTCGTCGACGACTTCGCCCTGCCCTTCGGCAAGCTCCGCTTCCGCGAAGGCGGCGGGCCGGGTGGCCACAACGGCCTCCGCTCGATCATCGCCGAGCTCGGCAACGAGCAGTTCGCGCGACTCCGGATCGGGATCGGCGAGCCGGGACGCGGCTTCGTCGACCACGTGCTGTCAACGTTCGCACCCGAGGAGAAGCTCCGCCTCGACGAGCTCCTCGACGAGGCCGCCGATGCCGTCGAGGCCTGGGCGCGTGAGGGCGTCAACAGGGCGGCCAACCGGCACAACCGGTTCGAGCTCCGCCCGGCCGATGCCACTCTCCTCGCGCCGCCCGGCGAGGTCGACGGACCGCCAGGGCCGGACGGCATCCGGCGCACGAAGACGGGCTGGCGAAAGGTCCGCGACGAGGCCCCCGAGTGAGGGCCCAGCCGCGCTCCGTTCGAGCCGCGCAGGGACCGCGAGCATGACGATGTCGCCGCTCCGTGGCCGCCGGGGCTGGGAACGGCGGGTCGACGCGCAGGTCGAGCGCGAGACGGCGGAGCGCGAGGCGCAGCGCGCGGCCGAGCGCCAGGGTCTCCCGCCCAAGGGAGCCGCCGCGTCCACGGGAGCCGCCACGTCCGCGGGAGCAGCCATTCCCGCGCCAGCCGCGCCGCCCACGCCCGATCGACTCGGACCCGGCCGCCGCCTCCCCGACCTGTCTGGCCTGCCGCCGCTGCTCGCCGGATCCGGCGCATTCCAGGAGCTCCGCGCCCGGCTCGGCGCTCCGGGCGAACCCCCGCTCGTGTCCGGCAGGGGTCGCCACGCCGGCCTGACCGCCGTCCCGCACGGGGCGAAGAGCTTCCTCGCGGCCGCCCTGGCCCTGGCAGCGGGGGAGCGGATCGTGTGGGTCGCCCGGGACGCCGAGATCGGCGACCGGGTCGCCGAGGAGCTGGCTGCCTGGGTCGGTGACTCCGCGGCCGTCGCCGTCCTGGAGCCGCGGACCGCCCTCGCCTACGAGCGCAGCGAGCTCGTCGCCGACGAGACGGCGGCCCGCGTCGCGGCCCTGTCAGCCTGGCGCAGCGGCCGGGCCCGGATCCTCGTGGCCAGCGTCCAGGCGCTCCTCCAGCACACGATCGCGCCGGCGGACCTGCCCGCCGAGCCGCGCCGCCTCGCGCCCGGGGCACGGGCGAGCCAGGCACAGCTCCTCCGCGACCTCCTCGCCCTCGGCTACTCGCCGGTCCTCGAGGTCGCCGGCAAGGGCGAGTTCGCGCGGCGCGGCGGGATCGTCGACGTCTTCCCGCCGTCGGGCAGTCTGCCGGTCCGGATCGAGCTCTTTGGCGACGAGATCGAATCGCTGCGGACGTTCGATCCCACCGACCAGCGAAGCACGGGCACGATCGCCTCGATCGAGCTCCTGCCGGCCTCCGAGTTCCTCCTGCCCCACGACGGCGCCGAGGCACTCACGAGCCGCCTCTCGACGTCGCCCTCGAAGCTCCCGGAACGGCTTGCGGCCGACTTCGAACGGCTGACTGACGCCGGCGGGGAGGGTCGGCCCGGGGCCCCGGCCCGGGAAACGCGGGCGGCGGCGG
>MGOD01000099.1:0-1547 GCA_001795245.1 Chloroflexi bacterium RBG_16_70_13 | reverse complement strand
CGAGCACCGCCCTCGACCACGTCGACCCGGGCTCGCTCCTCGTGCTCGACGAGCCAGGCGACCTCGCCGAGGCCGGGGAGTTCCTGTGGCGCCAGGCCGACGAGCGCCGCGCCGAGCTCGTGGCATCCGGTGACCTGCCGAGGGCCTGGCCGTCGACGCTGCTGGAGCGGCGCGCCTGGAAGGCCCGGCTCCTCGCGGCAAGGACGCTCGAGCTGACCTGGGAATCGGAGGCGTCGCGGGACACCGCGATCGCGGGCGGCGGGTTGTCGTCGGGCGACGCCTTCGGCTGGCGCGAGCCCGTCCTGCCGTTCGGACGAGCGCAGCAGCTCGGCGAGGCGGTCGAGCGATGGCGAGCAGCGGCGGTCACACCGGGCGCCGATGGGACGTCCCCCGCGACCCCGCCCCGGATCGTCATCGCGTCCGACCAGGCGCCCCGGCTCGCCGAGATCCTGGCAGAGACGGGCCACGAGGCCGGCGTCACGGCCGCCGTTCCGGAGGCGCCGCCCCCCGGCGCGATCGCGCTCGTCGAACGGAGCCTCAACGGCGGCTTCGCCGGCGGTCACGAGGGCCTCGTGTTCGTCACCGACCGCGAGCTGTTCGGCAACGTCCGGGTCCGGCGACCCAAGGCGATGCGCCGCGTCGTGCCCCGGGACATCCTCGAGCGCCTGACGCCCGGCGATCTCGTCGTCCACATCGACCACGGCGTCGCCCGCTACGAGCGGATGCTCCGCCGGAGCGCCGGCGAGGGCGACGAGCGCGACTACCTCGAGATCAGCTTCGCCGCCGGCGACCGGATCTACGTCCCGGTCGAGCAGATCGCTCGCGTCACCCGCTACTCGGGCGGCGAGCGCCCGCAGCTGAGCAAGCTTGGCGGCACGGAGTGGCTGAGAACAAAGCAGCGAGTTCGGCGTGCCGTCGCGGACCTGGCCGAGGAGCTCTTGGCCCTCTACGCGGTCCGCGCCAACGCCGCCGGTTATCCGTACTCCACCGACTCGCCATGGCAGGCCGAGATGGAGGCGAGCTTCCCGTACGAGGAGACGGTCGACCAGCTCCGCGCGGCCCTCGAGATGAAGCACGACATGGAGGCCGGTCGGCCGATGGACCGGCTCGTCGTCGGCGACGTCGGCTACGGCAAGACCGAAGTCGCCCTGCGTGGCGCGTTCAAGGCGACCCAGGACGGCAAGCAGGTCGCGGTCCTCGTCCCGACGACCGTCCTCGCGGCCCAGCACCACGAGACGTTCCGGGCCCGCTTCGCGGCCTTCCCGGTCAAGGTCGGGATCCTGTCGCGCTTCGTGGCGCCCAAGGACCAGGAGCGGACGCTGGCCGGCCTCTCGGACGGCAGCGTCGACATCGTCATCGGCACCCACCGGCTCCTGTCGAAGGACGTGAGGTTCCGCGACCTCGGCCTCCTCGTCGTCGACGAGGAGCAGCGCTTCGGGGTGGCCGCCAAGGAGCGCCTGAAGCAGATGCGCCGCGAGGTCGACGTCCTGACGCTCTCGGCCACGCCCATCCCGCGAACGCTGAACCTCGCCCTCGCCGGCATCCGC
>MGOD01000098.1:4992-5064 GCA_001795245.1 Chloroflexi bacterium RBG_16_70_13 | reverse complement strand
GTCTTCGGCGAGAAGTCGATGTGGGAGCGCCCCAACTGGTTCACGCCGAACGAGGACGGGGCGGGCGTCTCG
>MGOD01000098.1:1794-4874 GCA_001795245.1 Chloroflexi bacterium RBG_16_70_13 | reverse complement strand
GCTTCGCCAAGATCGAGGTCGAGGGCGACGGCGCGGTGGCGTTCCTCGAGGGCCTCTGCGCCAACGACATCGACCGGCCGGTCGGTTCGATCGTCTACACCCAGATGCTCAACCGGCGGGGCGGGATCGAGTGCGACTTCACGGTCACCCGGCTCGCCGCGGACCGCTTCCTGATCGTCACGGGAACCGCCTTCGGCAACCACGACCTCGGCTGGATCCGGAAGCACCTCCCGGCGGAAGGTGACGGCGCCACTGTCAGCGTTCGCGACGTGACATCGCAGCGGGCCTGCTTCGGGCTCTGGGGACCGCGAGCCCGCGACATCCTCACCTCGCTGACGAAGGACGACGTCAGCGACTCGGGATTTGCGTATCTCAGCGCGCGAGAGATCAGCGTCTCGGACGTCCCGGTCCTCGCCCTGCGGGTCACGTACGTCGGCGAGCTGGGCTGGGAGCTCTACCCGCCGGCCGAGTACGGCCGGGCGCTCTGGAACGCGCTCTGGGCATCCGGCCGGGAGCGCGGCCTGGTCGCCGCCGGCTACCGGGCCATCGACGCCCTCCGGCTCGAGAAGGGCTACCGCGTCTGGTCGGCCGACATCACGCCCGAAGAGACGCCCTACGAGGCCGGCCTCGGGTTCGCCGTCCGGCTGGACAAGGGCTTCGACTTCATCGGCCGCGAGGCGCTCGTGGCGGCCCGGGCGGCAGGTCCCCGGAAACGGCTCCGGTGCCTCGTCCTGGACGACCCGCGATCGGTGGCCCTCGGCAATGAGCCGGTCCGGGTCGACAGCGCGATCGTGGGCCGCGTGACGTCGGGCGGCTATGGCTTCGCCGTCGAGCGCTCGATCGCCTATGCCTACCTGCCGCCGGACCTCGCCGCGATCGGCACCCGCGGCGAGATCGAGATCTTCGGCGAATGGGTCGGCTTCGAGGTCGCCCGGGAGCCGCTGTGGGACGCCGAAGGCGGGAGAATCCGATCGTGAGTGACACGTCCGCGTTCTTCGGTCCCGAGTGGAGCGCGTCGCTCCGGCGCGGGACGGACGCCGAGCTCCGAGCCTGGGTCGAGGCGGCGCTCGGCTGGTGCGACGAGGCTGACGCCCTCGCGATGCGCCACTTCCGGGCGAATCCGATCACGACCCAGAAGCCCGATCGGACGTTCGTGACCGAGGCGGACACGGCCGTCGAGCGCCTGATCCGCGAGCGGATCGCCGACACGTTCCCGGACCACGGCGTGGTCGGCGAGGAGTACGGCGAGGATGGTGGCGCGGCCTCCGTCCGCTGGTTCGTGGACCCGATCGACGGGACCCACAACTTCCTCCGCGGCGTACCGATCTTCGCGACGCTCCTCGGCGTCGAGCGCGACGGCGAGCTCCAGGCCGGGATCGTGTCCGCGCCCGCGCTCGGCGGCCGCTGGTACGCCTGGCGGGGCGGGGGAGCATGGGGCTCGGGTCGCCTCGCGGGGGCGCTCGCTGACGGCGCCCCGCGCCGCCTCCATGTCACGGCGATCGCGGACCTGGCCGAAGCCCAGGTCGTCTACGCCGGGACCCAGGACGTCATTGAGAGCGGCGAAGCGCCGGGCTTCGAGGCGCTGCTCGCGGCCGCCTGGCGGGAGCGAGGCTTTGGCGACTTCTGGGGCTACTCGCTCGTGGCCGAGGGCGCCGCCGAGGTCATGGTCGAGGTCGGCCTCTCGATCTGGGACGCCGCCGCACCGGTGGTCCTCGTCGAGGAGGCGGGCGGCCGGGTCACCGATTTCGCCGGCCGCCGGATCTTCGACGGCGGCACGACCCTGGCCACGAACGGCGTGATCCACGAGGCCGTGCGCTCGATGTTGGTCACAGCGTCCCAAGCAATGCCGGAAGGAGGCGTGCCGGAATGACCGAAGCGATGCCGAGTCCACCCGAAAGCTCGTCGGCCCGACGCGCCCAGTTCCTGGCCACCGAGCACTGGAGTCTCCTCGCGACGCGCTCGATGAGCTGGAACGAGTCCTTCGCCCGGAGCTCGATGTTCCTGACCTCGCTGTCCACGGCGACGGTCGCGCTCGCGCTCGTCGGGTCGGCGACCCAGTTCGGCCCCGAGTTCGTGACGTTCGCCCTCGTCGTCCTCTCGATCACCCTGTTCCTCGGCGTGGCGACCTTCGTCCGTCTCTCGCAGGTCAACAACGAGGACCTCTACTGGGTGGCCGGGATGAATCGGCTGCGCGGCCAGTACGCGAAGCTCGAGCCCGGGATCGAGGAAGAGTTCGTGGCCGGGACGACGCTCGACGTCACGGGCATCGCCCAGACGTACGCGGCGATGGACGTGACTGGCTTCTCGGCCCTCCATGTCTTCGTCACCACGCCTGGGGTGGTGGCCGTCGTCGACGCCGTTCTCGCCGGCGTGATCGCCGGCCTGGTGGCCGTTCAGGTCGCGGGCTCGATGACGCCGGCGGTCGCGATCGGGATCGGTGTCGCCGTCGTCGCAGTGGGCCTGTTCATCGGCTACGCAAAGCGCGACGCCGCCGCCTACCTGGCCCGGATGATCCGGTTCCATGACTCGAAGGACGCCACCGCCGATCGGCGGGGGAACGGAAGCGAGCGATGACGTTCGAGGCGATGCCCGCCGCAGAAGCACAGCCGAGCGCCGGCGGCCAGGATCTCACCGTCTCGGCGGCCAGCGCGGCGACCGCCGCGTCCGATCCGGTCCACGATCCGCGGGCGCTCCAGATCCTCACGACCGAGCACTGGAGCCTGCTCACGGCGCGGTCGCTGGCGTACAACGAGGCGTTCAGCCGGGCCGGCATGTTCCTCGCGTTCCTGTCCGCGACAGTCATCGTGATCGGCCTCATGGTGGCGTCCGACGCCTTCGCCGACGCGGTCCTGCCGGTGGCGGCATTGCTCCTTGCCGTGGACCTCTTCATCGGCCTGGCGACCGCCGGCCGGCTGGCGAACGCCAGCACCGAGGAGTTCCGGGCCATCCGGGGCATGAACAGGATCCGGCACGCGTACTCGGAGATGGTCCCCGGGATCGAGCGCTACTTCGTGACGTCGATCCACGACGACGCCCGGGGGGTCCTGTCCAACTTCGGCGATCCGGACGACGCTCCGTGG
>MGOD01000098.1:1410-1778 GCA_001795245.1 Chloroflexi bacterium RBG_16_70_13 | reverse complement strand
ACGACCGCGGTCGGGATGCTCGTGATCATCGTGTGCGTGCTCTTCGCGGCCCTGATCGCGGTCGTCGCGGCCGGGGTCGGCGCGACGGTGGGCGTCGCGATTGCCATCGGCGTGGTGAGCTTCCTGATCCTCTTTGCCCTCAGCGTGGTGCTTGGTGCGCGGGCCGCGACCGCGGTGGTCGAGGAGCCCGAGGCGATGTTCCCGACACCGCCTCGAGCCCAGGGGTGATCCCGCGCGTGAGCGCCAGGCCGCTGCGAATCGGCCCATGACGATCGGGCCGCTCGCCGAGCGAGGTTGGCCGCCCTAGGCTGGCGTCGTGCGCAATCGGGGGATGCGACTGGCGTTGTTCGGCCTGCCGCTCGTCGCCG
>MGOD01000098.1:0-1316 GCA_001795245.1 Chloroflexi bacterium RBG_16_70_13 | reverse complement strand
TCATCGCCGTCGGGAGCACCACGCCGGGCGAGCCGACGACGAGCGCCGAGCCGGGAGCCGTCGCCCCCGGCTCGGAACCCGCCAGCCCGCCGACCGCGTCCGCGTCGAACGGCCAGCCGCCGACGGCGAGCACGATTCCGTCGACCCCGAACCCGACGATCGCACCGAGCCTCGGATCCACGGTCGCTCCGACCCTCCCGCCGACACCGGTGCCCACGGCCGCCCCGACGGCTCCGCCGGCGACGGCAGGCCCCATCCCGCCGCTCTCGGCATGCTCGATCTTCCCGTCCGGCAATGTCTGGAACCGTCGCGTCGACTCGCTGCCCGTCGCCTCGAACAGCGCGACGATGATCGCGGCGATCGGCCTGACCGCCGCGCTCCACCCCGACTTCAGCAACGCCGGCGGCTACGGCATCCCGTTCAACGTCGTCGGCGCGTCGACGCCGCGGTCCACGGTCAGCTTCGAGTACGACGACGAGTCCGACCACGTCGGCTACCCGATCCCGGCCGCGCCCAAGATCGAGGGCAGCAGCGACCGCCACCTCCTCATGATCGACACCAACGACTGCACGCTCTACGAGCTGTTCGCCGCGTCGAAGAGCGGCCAGGCCTGGTCGGCCGGCTCGGGCGCCGTCTGGGACCTCGGCTCGAACGCCCTCCGGCCCGCCGGCTGGACGAGCGCCGACGCCGCCGGCCTGCCGATTCTCCCGGGCCTCGTCCGCTGGTCGGACGTCGCCGCCGGGGCGATCCCGCACGCCATCCGGTTCACGGCCCCGCAGACCTGCGACGGCTACATCTACCCGGCCCGTCACGAAGCGGGGAGCGGCTCCTGCAGCAGCCGGCCACCGATGGGCCTCCGGGTCCGGCTCAAGGCCTCGGTCGACATCTCGGGCTTCGGCCCGCAGTCGCGGGTCGTCCTCACGGCCCTGAAGCAGTACGGGATGCTCCTCGCCGACAACGGCTCGCCCTGGTACATCACCGGCGCCCCCGACTCCCACTGGGATGACGATGAGCTCCACGACCTGGGCCAGATCAGCGGCGCCGACTTCGAGGTCGTCGACACGACCGGCTTCGTGAACGGCTAGCACGCGGCCGCGGACCGCCGCTGCTCCTAGTCGCCGGCGGCGCGCTCCGCCATCTCGGCGAACGGGCCGACGAGGACCCCGATGTCCTCGCCCGGGGCAGCCTCCCAGGCGATGAGGCCGATGACCGCGGCCTGGACCGAGCGGGCGAGCCGGATCCGATCCTCGGGCCGGTCCGGCAGCGACTGGAAGAGCAGGATCGTGTCCGGCAGCGTCAGGCGGCTGGTGTAGCCC
>MGOD01000097.1:27530-27638 GCA_001795245.1 Chloroflexi bacterium RBG_16_70_13 | reverse complement strand
GGGCAGGGCCCTAGGTGGTCGCCGTCGCCCGTTCCGTGGCGCGTGTCGGGCCGGCGGTTGGTCCGGCCGGCCGGGATGCGATCGGCCTGCTCGCCCTGTGGCTGCTCG
>MGOD01000097.1:19287-27504 GCA_001795245.1 Chloroflexi bacterium RBG_16_70_13 | reverse complement strand
ACCCGGTTCGTCGTTCGGCTCGCCATCTTCGTCCCGAAGGGCGATCCGTTCGCGTCGGCCGGCGCCGTGCTCGGGCGCATCGGCGCGGCAGCGGACGCCCTCGTGCCCATCCTGGCCATCCTGCTGCTCGGCGCCCTGCTCGTCCGCGCCGGCCACACCGGCGGTCGCGTCGACCAGGCCATGCTCGTCGCGGTCGCGATGGTCGCCGCAGGCGGGCTCGCCCTCGTCGTCTACCCGCCGACCCCGGTCGTCGTCCTTGCCCTCGACCTGCTCGTCGGTTCAATCGCATTGGTCGCCGGTGTCCGCGTCGGCCTCGACCGCGGGCTGCCGTTGACGGCCCGCCTGGGATTGGTCTCACTGGCGATCGCGGTCGCCGCCGCCGCGATGGCCGGCATTGCCGCCGGGACGGGCTTCCTCCCAGGTGCCGGTACCCGCTGGCCGATCGAGGGCATCGGCCCCGCGCTCGGGGTGTTCGGACAGGTCGCGTTCGTGGTCGGGGCCGGACTCGTGGGGCTCGCCGGCGCGCGGGCCGACCGCCCGGGACGAGCCCGGCGTTGGGGCGCCACCGCGGCAGGCCTGGTGACCGGCGTGGTCGTCGCAGCGATCGGGACCCTGGCCCCGGCCGCCTGGGCGGCCCTCACCACGTGGAGCATCGGCCTGACCGGCGCCGTGCCGAGCGTCGCCGTCGCGATCGCCGCTGGGCTGGCGGTCGCCGGTCTGCCCGTGCTCCACGAGCGCAGACCGGCCGCATCAGTTGGGGCCGGGATCGTCCTCCTCGCAGGCTACGGCCTCGCCGCGAGTGGGCTCGTCCTCGCCAGCCTGCTGGGCCTGGTCGTCGCCGGGATCGGCGGTGCGGGCCGCGCCGTCGACCAACCGCGGCAGGCGACGGCCGCATCGGGGGAGGGATCGCCCGTGGAGTGAGTCGGCGTCGGCTGGGCCATTCCTGTCGTCGAAGCGTCGGAATGGAGGGATGCACCATGCGCTGGTTGAAGGTCCTGCTGGCGATCAACGGGATCGCCTTCCTCTTCTAAGCCGTCAGCAACACCGTCGCCCCGTCCTCGGCCTTCCTGCCGCCCGACGCTCCGGGCTATGCCGTCGACGTTCTCCGGGTGCTGAGCGTGGGCTACCTGGCGATGGGCTTGATCCAGCTCGGCTCGTGGTTGGTCGCCGATCGACTGGCGATCCAGGTCGTGGCCATCGGCTCGCTCGTCTTCGCGGCCGGATTCGGCGTCCTTGCGGCGACCCAGGGCACAGGCTCGTCCGACACGTTCCACCAGATCGGGATCGGGATCGGGATCGGCAACGGCGTCATCGCGGCCCTGTACGCGATCCTGCTCTACCGCATGCGCACGGCGCTCGCATGACGGCGCGGCGGTGGGCCCTCGACGCCCCGACACCGAGGCGTCATTGCTGCCACCTACGTACCGCCTCGCTCAACTGCGCGAGATTCTCGCGACGCTCGACGTCGATGGCTGACCGGGCGGGTAGAGCGTTGTCGCGTCCCGCGAGAGCTCCGCCCGCAGGTCGCTGTCGGGCCGCCTCCATCTCGGGCCGGAGCTCGACGTCGGGACACGCCGTTACGAGCGGCTGCAGCATGAGCCAGATGGCCCTTGCGAGCGGAAGGATGAGGATCGAGCCTCGCTTCTTCCATGAGTGCATCCGATGCAGCGCACGGCGAGACCACAGCGGCCATCCGTCTGCGTGTCGTTCGCGCCGGCCAGTTCGACATCCACGCAGCGCAGCGCGAATTGACGGACCTTGTCTGGCTTGGAACGGCCACTGGCGGGCCCGTGGACGAGCCCGGCATGCACCGGATCGCGGCCGACCTCGAGCTGGCGGTCCGCGATGGCAGCGGGCCGGGCCCGGTGCGAAAGGCGGCATTCATCGATCTCGGCCCGCTGGAGGTCACGGACGATGGGCTCACCGTGCCCGTGAGCTGGCACTCGGCGACGTTCGCCCCGCTCTTTCCCGTGTTCGTCGGCCAGCTCCGTGTGGGCCGTGGCGGGCTCGTCGTCGACGGCCGGTACACGCCGCCGTTCGGCCGGCTCGGACTGGTGATCGACGCCACCCTGCTCCGCTTCATCGCGCGCCGCACGGCACAGGCCTTCCTCGAGCGCGTCGCGGCGCATTTCGAGGCCCAGCTCCCGGCCGACGCGGCCAGGGACCCGTGACGTCGGGCTGAGGGACCTCCCCAAGGCGGGCCGGACGGCTCATCCGGAGGCTTGGGGGCCCAGCGACACTCGCATCGCTTCGAACTCGATGGCCTGGGAGCGCTCCCCGATGGATTTCGCACATGTCAGCGCGACGTGGCTTCACCTCGTGGCCACGGTGGCGATGCTCGGCTACTACGCGATCCTCGGGCTCATTGTCCTGCCGGTCATCCGGCGAACCGTGGCGCCCCGGGAGCTCGGCGAATCGATCGCCGCCGTGGAGCGGCGGGCGACGCCGGTGATCGTCGGCTCCCTCATCGTCTTCCTCGCGACGGGCGTCTACCTGATGGTGACGAGCTCCCGCTACGGTGGCGTCGGGGACCTCGGCTCCCCCTGGGCGACGATCTTCCTCATCAAGCACCTCGTCGTCGGGGCGATGGTCGCTCTCGGCGTCTACATCGATGCCCTCGTCGTGCGCGGATTCGCGGATCCGGGATCGCCCGGCCAGCCGGCGGCCGTTCGACGGCTCGAGCTTGCCGCCGTCCTGGTGACGATCCTCGGCGCCGTGGTCCTCCTGTTGACTGCCGCCGGCCAGCTGAGCTGACGGCGGCCGGGAGCGTCGATACCGTCAGCGGGCCGCGCCTCCTAGATCTGCGAGAGGACTGCGATCCGCATCCGGCGTCCTGCGGCAGGCCCGATACAACGCCCTGCGCGGCACGACGAGGACGGGCCGCGGGCCGATCTAGCTGGGCCCCGACGCCCGCGACAAGGGCACCCTGTCCGGGGACGGGTCCTGGGCGACGACCGGCGCCGCGTCCGCGACCGCGTCCGGGGCTGCGGCTTGGACCGGGCCGGCGAGTGGCGCCAGGGCCGCGATCGCGAACTCGATCTGGCGCATGCAGATCGTCCGCCACCGCCCGCTCTCGATGAATGCGGCGTGGGCCTCGGGGGTCCGGATCTCGTGACCCAGCAGCTCGCGGCAGTCGAGGGCGCCGAACTCGGCCTCGAAGTCGTCCATCAGCCGGGCGGTGGCCTCGCGGGCGAGCCGCTTCGCGGTGGCGTGATCCGGCTCCCGTGACCCGTGCAGCAGGCCGAGGGCGAGGGCCGAGCCGCTCAC
This sequence comes from Chloroflexi bacterium RBG_16_70_13, assembly GCA_001795245.1. GTDB lineage: Bacteria > Chloroflexota > Limnocylindria > Limnocylindrales > CSP1-4 > UBA5189. The sequence continues at coordinate 24,237 of MGOD01000097.1, read as the reverse complement.
CGCGCCGCACGGTCCACCGCCGTAGGCCAGGCCGCCATTGAGGGCCATGGCGGCCGACGAATCGGCGGCATCGGCGAGGCCGAACGCCTCCTTCAGGACGACGAAGGTCGTCTCCGCGCAGCCGTAGCCATGGGCCTCGTCCAGGAACAACTCGCGGGCGCGAGCGATCCCGGGAGCCGCACCTGCCCACCCGTCCGGCCCGGTATCCATCGCTGGATCGTGGCGTCGACGCCCTCGCGGCGACAGGGTGTGACGGCCCAGAATCGCGGGCCGTTCGATCTGCGTGCCTGGACGCGGATCGGTCCCTTCGTGCCCTTGGTGCCCCTGGCTCTGCTGCCCGGTCGGCGGCGTCGCCGATCGCCCTGACGTTGCGCAGCGCCTCCTCGCGGTCGACGTCCTCGGCGCCGAGGTCCTCCTCGAGGAGCTCGGCATAGCCGCGAATCGCGAACAGCATGTTGTTGAAGTCGTGGGCGATGCCGCCCGCCAGCCGACCGATCGATTCGAGCTTGAGAGCCTGGAGGAGCTGGTGCTCCATCGACTTGCGGGCGGTGATGTCGACGACGGTGGCGAAGACCTGGCGCCCTGCGGCGGTGTCGACCGGCGAGAGGCTGATCTCGACCGGGAACTCCACGCCGTCCTTGCGTCGCCCGGCGAGGTCGAGGCCGATGCCCATCGGACGGGCCAAGGGGCGGGCCATGAACGCGTCGCGGTGGGCGACGTGAATGGAGGCGGCCCGCTCGGGCAGGAGGATCTCGACGGGCTGGCCGACGAGCTCGCCGGGCGAGTAGCCGAAGGTCGCCTCGAGCTGGGGGTTGGCGTAGGTGATCCGGGCGGCTGCATCGACGGCGACGACGGCATTCGGCGACGCCTCGAGCACCGGGTAGTAGACCTCGTGGGTCGACGGCTCCGTCGACCGCGGGGACGCGGTCCACCGCGGGTCCATCTTCAGGTACTCCCTGGGCAACCTGCCCGTGGGTACCAGCCGGCCTCGCGGCCGGACATGCCCTCAGGCTCAAGCTGCGTTCGTGCCCCGCCCTCGGCCGGCGCGTGGCAGTCCCGGCACAGCCCGACGACCGTCAGGTGGTCGATCCGGGCCTGGAAGCCGTAGCGCTCGGCGAGATCCTCGAGGAATGGCGCCGCGTCCGGCGCCGCCAGCTCGTCCTCCGAGCCGCAGCGCGAGCAGATGAGATGGCCGTGGTCGAGGATCGGGAGCACGTGGAACTTCTCGCGTCCATCGATCCCGTGGCTGTGGCTGATGACCCCCAGCGCCTCGAGGACGTCGAGCGTCCGGTAGACGGTCGAGGGTGTCGTCGCCGGATCGAGCTCGCGGCAGCGCTCTAACAGCCGGCTGCCGGTCACGTGTCCCGAGGAAGCGGCGAGGACCTCCAGGAGCCGCGCCCGCTGGGGCGTCCAGCGAAGGCCCCTCGCCCGAAGCCGCTCGGGGATCCGCTCGAGGGCGGCCACCGAGCGCGAGGGCTCGGGTGAGGCCTCGGGCGAGGGCGCTGCCGCGGGGGCGCTGGAGGCGGCGGCGCCATCGGGCGCGCTCATTCGGCTCATCGGAGTCCCAGGCTCTCGAGCCAGCCGTCGATCGCCGGCAGGGCGCCGTCGAGCTGGAAGAGGAACAGCAGCCCGATGGCGAGGCTGAACGTCCCGGCCACCACGCCGATGGCGATGTACAGCCGCTCGCGGGCGCGACTGGCGATGAACCCGGTGGCGGTGATGACGACGATCAGCGAGTTGGCGACGAGGAGCCCGGCGATGAAGGCGAGCATCATCGGCAGGCCGAGGCCCTGGCTCGAGGCGCCGCCGATCGCGGCGATGAGGAGAACCTGGGTGCCCGTCTCGGCCCCGACCCCATGGATCATCCCGACCGCCAGGGCCGTCCGTGGCCCGTACGAGCTCATCTCGATCGGGTCGGCGTGCTCGTGGCCGTGGAGGCGGGCCTGGAAGCGACGCCAGGCATACCGGATGGCATCGAAGACGAGCATCCATCGGCTGCGCAGGCGGAAAGCCCGGCCGTGCCGGGCGTACTGGTAGAGCGAGACGAAGACCCAGGCTCCCAGGAGCACCAGGGTCAGCCCCACGACGCGACCCATGATCGGGTCGACCCAGTCGGGCAGGACGGCGCCGAAGAGGAGGGCGACCGTCCCGAGGGCGGCCACGACGATGGCATGGCCGACCGCATAGAGCGTGCCCAGGGCCAGGGCCCGGCGCTCCTCCCGGCCCAGGCGGAGCCGGACCGCCCCGACCGCCACGTGCTCGCCTGGCTCGCCGGCCTCGGCGGTCCGATCCGCCACCGAAGCGCCGACATGGGCGTGGGGATGGCCCGGGGCCGCATGCACCATGACCTCGTCCAGACCGCCGTGGCCGTGGGCATGGGCGGTGGCCGCATCGCCGTGGGAGCTCGCATGGACCACCTCGGCCGCGTCGGCCGTCGCCGTCGTCGAGGTGACGTCGCTGATCGCCGCGATGTGGTCCCAGTCGAAACCGTGGCGGAAGCCGAGGAGGAGCGCCGTCCAGAGGAGGGTGACGCCCCCCGCGGTCGCGAGGTCGAGCAGGACGCCGGAGAGCACGAGCGGGAGTCCACCTTGTTGCAACGGGTTGCAATAGCATGACGACGCGCGCCCGGATCGGTCAACCGGGTCAAGCGGAGCTGACCGGCATGGGCGGGGAAGGTCACGCGGCCGTGGATTCGTCGGGAGGACGGATCCGGATCACGTGACCCGCGGCCCCCCGCCGAGAGCGTGGGCTCGGGCCTGGCTCAGGGCATGAGACGGCCGTACGTCGCCATGACCTCCCGGAGTCGGTCGTGCGGCAGGCGGTGGGCCGTGATCCCGTCGCGGCCGGTCATCGTTTCGGCCGCGACGAGGGCGTTCGCAATCGCCTCTTCGGTCGCCTCCACCGTCGCCTCGAAGAGCGGGTCGAGGGCCGGATCGACGAGCGCCCAGAGGTGGACGACGCCGGGACCCACCGGCTCGGCCTCGCCCGGCGGATGGTTCCGGTTGCCGGTCGCGAAGGCCATGAAGAGGTCGCCCGACGACGTTGCCCCGAGGCCACCCACCCTCGCCAGCCCCAGTCCGGCGCGCTGGGCCAGCCGGGCGCACTGGTGCGGCAGGAGCGGTGCGTCCGTGGCCACGACGATGATCGTCGAGCCCGACCCGGGCGGTGTCTCGCGTCGCCGCCTCGGCGGATCATCGGTGAGCCCTTGCCGCGGTGACTCCCAGGGCGAGGGGACCTCGCCGATCGGGATCGCCTGGCCGACGGGAACACCGTCGATCCGGAGCAGCCCGCGCCGTCCGTAGTTGGCCTGGACGAGGACGCCGACCGTCCAGCCGCCGGCATCCTGGGCGATGACCCGTGAGGCCGTCCCGATGCCGCCCTTGAACTCATGGCAGATCATGCCCGTGCCGCCCCCGACCCCGCCTTCGGCGACCGGCCCGCCGGCGGCTGCGGCGAATGCGGCCTCGACGTGCTCGAGCCGGACGTGGAAGCCGTTGATGTCGCTCAGCTGCCCGTCGTACGTCTCGCCGACGACCGGCAGGCTCCAGGCAGGATGATCGGCGTGGCCCTCCCGCGCCCCGATCTCGATGAGGGCGTCGCGGACCACCCCGAGCGAGCTCGTGTTGGTGATGGCCAGGGGGCCATGGAAGAGGCCCGTTTCCCGGATCCACTCGAGGCCGCTCATGTCGCCGTTGCCGTTGAGGACGTGAGCGCCGGCGAAGACCGGCTCGGACCAGGGGTCGCCGTCGTGGGGCACGATCACCGTCACGCCGGTCCGGACCGGGCCCTGGCCGCGGACGAGCGGACCCTCGCCTCTGACGATCGTGGCGTGACCGACGCGGACACCGGCGACGTCGGTGATCGCGTTGAAGCGCCCGGGCCGGCCCTCACCGATGACGATCCCCAGATCTCGTGCCCGTACCCGGTCCGCGTCGCTCATTCCGGCTCCAATCCATGGCCCCCACGGACTCCGGCGAGGCTAGCAGAGGCCCGCCTGGGCCGACGGGCCCGTGCGCGACGCGGGACGCATTGACGCATTGACGCGGGACGCGGGACGCGGGACGCCGGCTAGTCGGACTGGGTCGACGACACGATATCGACGCCGGGAATGGCCTCGACGGCCTCGAGGGCGGAGGCGATCACCGCGGTGCTCCGGCCGCGGATCGCGAGGTCCGCCCGGTAGGCGCCCTTCCCGGCCCGCTGCGTCTGGACGGTCAGGATCTCGATCTTGCTGGCCGCGAGCGCGGCCGAGACCAGGCCCAGCTCGTCGACGCGGGACATCGTCAGGCGAAGCTCGACCTCCAGCCGATTCGCCCCGTGGAGCCGCTCAGCGAGGGCGTTGATCGGCCACAGGCTGACGAGGATGATGACGGCCGCGACGATGGCCAGGATGTACTCGCCGGCCCCCGCCGCCATCCCGACTGCGGCCGTTGCCCAGAGGCTCGCGGCGGTGGTCAGGCCCCGAATGATGACGCCGTCCTTGAGGATCGCGCCGGCGCCCAGGAAGCCGATGCCGGACACGATCTGGGCGGCGATGCGCGTGGGATCGACGAGCCCCTGGCTGCCGCTGCCCTCGAGCCCGAAGCCGAAGATCGAGAGGACCGTGAAGAGGCCCGCCCCGAGCGCAACGAGCATGTGGGTCCGGATGCCCGCCGGGTGGTTGTGGATCTCGCGCTCTGCGCCGATGGCGCCTCCCAGCGCGGCCGCGACGACGAGCCGGAGGGCGAGGTCCAGCTGGAGCGTGACGTCGATCATCGGGCGGGCAGGCGCGGCATGGCGGAGAGCATAGCCACTCCGGGCCGGCAGGCCGACGTCCTGTCCCCATCCCGCTGACGGGTCCGGCCGCGGGTCGCCGTACCATCGCGGCCATGCGTCCGACACCGCCCTGGGTACCGAGGCTCGGCCGTGACGCCTGATCCAGCGGACGTCCTCCGGCTCGAGGGGGTCACG
>MGOD01000097.1:13465-19240 GCA_001795245.1 Chloroflexi bacterium RBG_16_70_13 | reverse complement strand
CGGGGCCGGCGAGCGCTGGGTCGTCTTCGGGCCGAACGGATCCGGCAAGACGACGCTCCTCCAGGTCGCCTCGACGTACCTCTGGCCGTCGACCGGCACGGTCCACGCCCTCGGGGCGCGGATCGGCGACGTCGACGCCCGCCAGCTCCGGGAATCGATCGGCTACGCCGGGAGCGGCCTGGAGCGGGCGATCTCCGACGACATCGATGCCCTCGACGTCGTCTTGACCGCCCGCCACGCCGCACTCGCGCCATGGTGGCATCGCTACACCGCGGCCGATCGCAGACGGGCCAGCCACCTCCTGGGGCGGATGGGGGTCGGCGACTTCGCGGCCAGGGCCTTCGGGACGCTCTCGACCGGCGAGCGGCGGCGCGTCCAGATCGCGCGGTCCCTCATGCCGAACCCCCGGCTGCTCCTCCTCGACGAGCCGGGAGCCGGCCTGGACCTCGGGGCGCGGGAATCCCTGGTCGAGGATCTCGCGGCCCTGGCCCGGGATCCCGCCCTCGCCGCCATCGTCCTCGTCAGCCACCACGTCGAGGAGATCCCGGCCGGCTTCGGCCACGCCCTCGTCCTGGGCTCGGGCCGGGCGGTTGCCGGCGGGCCGATCGAATCCGCCCTGGCCTCCGGGCCGCTCTCGACGGCCTTTGGACGGCCACTCGCCGTGGAGCACGTCGACGGCCGATTCAGCGCCCGCGGGGTTCGGACGCCGTGAGCGCGGGGCTGAAGCCGACGAGCGCGCACCCCGTCACCATCGCGTCATCGCGAGCCCGTACGGTCGAGCCATGACCCAGCCCGTCAGCCCGCCGATGCGCACGTCGCGGTGGGCTGCCGCGTTTGCCGGCCTGGTCGCCGTCGCGACCGCGCTCGCGACCGGCGAGCTCCTCGCCGGCCTGGTCCCCGGCGTCCCGTCGCCGATCCTGGCCGTCGGGCGCGTGGTGATCGATCTCCAGCCGCCCGGCGCGAAGGAGCTCGTCGTCTCGATCTTCGGGACGGCCGACAAGCTGGCCCTCGAGGTCCTCGTCCTGGCCGTCGCCCTGGTCATCGGAGCGGGCCTGGGGATCCTCGCGCGGGGCCGGCCGGGGATCGCTGCGGCGGTCGTCGGCGGGTTCGTCGTCATCGGCGTCGGCGCGGGCCTCCAGGCGCCCGACACCCAGCCGGCCCTGGCCGTCCTCGGCGGCGTGGCGGAGTTCGCCGCCGGCACCACGGCCCTCGATCGCCTGATGCGCGTGGTGGCGACATCGCCCGGCCCGGCGTCTCCGGGCGGCACGGCGATCGCGCCGGACTGGTCGCGGCGAATGCTCCTGGTCCGGGGCGGCGGCCTCGCCGTCGCCTCGCTCGCGGCCGGCGCCATCGGGCGCGTCCTCCTCGACCGGCAGCGCGTCCCCGTCACCGGCGGGCTGCCCGTCCCGGGCGTCGACGCGGAACTCCCCGCCGGGGCCGACCTGGGCCTCGAGGGCCTGACCCCGATCGTCGTTCCGAACGAGGACTTCTACCGGATCGACACGGCCCTGCTCGTCCCCAATGTCGACCGCGACACGTGGCGGCTCCGGATCCACGGCCTCGTCGAGCGCGAGGTGAGCCTGGCCTACGCCGACCTCCTGGCGCTGCCCGTCATCGAGCAGTACGTCACGATCGCCTGCGTCTCCAACCGGGTCGGCGGCGACCTCATCGGCAACGCCCGCTGGACGGGCGTTCGCCTTCGCGACGTCCTCGACCTCGCCGGCGTCCGGGAGGGCGCCAGCCAGCTCGTCGGCCGGTCGGTCGATGGCTGGACCGCCGGGATGCCGGTCAGCTGGATCATGGAACCCGAGCGCGAGCCGATGATCGCCGTCGGGATGAACGGCGCTCCCCTCCCCCGCCAGCACGGGTTCCCGGCGCGGCTCATCGTCCCGGGGCTGTACGGCTACGTCTCGGCCACGAAATGGCTGAGCGAGCTGGAGCTGACGACGATGGAGGCCTTCGACGGCTACTGGGTGCCCCTCGGCTGGGCCAAGGAGGCTCCGATCCTGACTCAGTCGCGGATCGACCGGCCGCGCCGCGGGAGCTCGATCCCCGCCGGGCCGTTCACGTTCGCCGGGATGGCCTGGGCCATGGACCGCGGGATCTCGAAGGTCGAGGTCCAGGTCGACGACGGCGAGTGGCGCGAGGCGACGCTCTCGACCGCGATCTCGGACACGACGTGGGTCCAGTGGCAGCTCGACTGGGAGGCGACGCCCGGCGATCACCGGGTCACGGTCCGGGCCACCGATGGGACCGGCGAGATCCAGACGGAAACGGCGACGCGACCCGACCCTGACGGCGCCCGCGGCTGGCACAGCGTCTCCTTCAAGGTGGGCTGAGCCGGCCCGGCGCCGGAATCCGCTAGATTCGGACCGTGCCACGTCGCGCGTTCGTCTTCGATCCCCCCGACCGGTTCGTCGCCGGCACGATCGGGGAGCCGGGCAGCCGGACCTTCTTCCTCCAGGCCCGCGAGGGCTCCCGCGTCGTCAGCGTGGTCCTCGAGAAGACCCAGGTCGCGGTCCTCGCGGAGCGACTTGGCAGCCTCCTGACGGAGCTCGACCAGCGCGGCATCGCCGAGCTGAACCCGGTCCAGCTGCCTGACGACGTCGCGCCGCTCGACGAGCCGCTCAACGAGGCCTTCCGGGCGGGGACCCTGACGCTCGGCTGGGACGGCGAGCGCCGCAGCGTCCTCATCGAAGCCCGGGCCCAGACCGAGGAGGAGGACGACCCCGAGACGCTCGAATCACTCGAGGATCTCGAGGACGATCCGGACGGTCCCGACCTCTTCCGGGTCAGGATCACGGCCGATGCCGCCCGGACCTTCGTCGAGCGGGCGATGCGGGTCGTCCGCCAGGGCCGGCCGCCGTGCCCGCTGTGCGGCAACCCGCTCGACCCACAGGGGCACATCTGCCCCCGCAGGAACGGCCAGTACGTCCACTGAGCCGGGCGGCCCGGTCGCGGCCGACCCGCCCCCGGACCCGCTCCAACCGGACCCGCTCCCGCTGCGCGTGACGGATCCGTCGACCCTCCGGGGGCTCCGGGAGGGCAAGCTCGAGGTCGTCGGGCGGTTGCCGGGCTCGTCGAACCAGGCCCTCGTCGTCCTCGTCCACCACCCCGACCTCGCCGAGCCGTTCCACGCCGTCTACAAGGCGACGGTCGCCGAGCGGCCACTGTTCGACTTCCCGGTCGGGACGCTCGCACGGCGCGAGGTGGCCGCCTTCCTGGTCTCGGAGGCGACCGGGTGGGGCCTCGTCCCGTCGACGGTCCTCCGCGACGGCCCGTACGGCGTGGGCATGGTCCAGCAATGGATCCACGGCGACCCCTCGGTCGACCTGGTCGCCCTCGTTGTCGAGGACGACCCGCGCCTTCGCCGGATGGCGGTCTTCGACGCGATCGTCAACAACACCGACCGCAAGGGCGGACACCTCGTGCCGATGCCCGATGGCCACGTCTTCGGCGTCGACCACGGGGTGACGTTCTCGGTCGAGCCCAAGCTCCGGACGGTCCTGTGGGGCTGGATCGGGACTCCCTTCGAGGACGACGAGCTGGCCGGTCTCCAGCGGGTCCGCGACGGTCTCCGGAATGAGCTGGCGGCGTCCCTCGGCGAGCTCCTCGATCCGGCCGAGGTCACGGCCACGAAGCGACGGGTCGCCGCGCTCCTCCGCTCCCGCCACTTCCCGCGCCCCAACGCAGACTGGCCCTCGATCCCCTGGCCGCCGTTCTGAACCTGGGACGGAGATCCGGCACATCACCCTGCCGGGCGGCGTGTGTCTCCTGGGCACCATCCTGGAACGAACACGTTGGACCGACCTCGAGTTTGAGCAGATTCCCGCAGGAAGTCGGGGGTGGTCACGCTCATTCATCCAGATCCTGTGTCCTGGGGACACACAGGGCCTGGGCGGGCCGGAAAGCCCGGGGCCCGTCGCGGGGCCACGGCGCGGGGCCCGTCGCGGTCGAATGAGCGAGCAGCCCCCGGGTTGGTTCGGGCGGGCGATGCGAGACCTCCGGCATCTGCGGCGGCAGGGCGCCTCGCGGCGCCTCGCGATCCCGCACGATATGCAGTCAGGAGGACCCGTGAGCTCGGCCGACCAGCTGCTCGCGATCGACGTCGGGACGCAGAGCGTCCGCGCCCTCCTGTTCGACCCGCGCGGGACGCTCGTCGCGTCGGGCCGCGTCCCGATCGAGCCGTACGTCTCGCCCCGGCCGGGCTGGGCGGAGCAGGATCCCGAGGTCTGGTGGGCGGCCATCGGCGAGGCCTGCCGGCGCCTCTGGGCCGACCCGGCTGCCCGCCCCGATGCCGTCGTCGGCGTGGCCCTGACCACCCAGCGGGTCACGATCGTCGCCGCCGACGAGGACGGGCGCCCGCTCCGGCCGGCGATCGTCTGGCTCGACCAGCGCCAGACCGAGGGATTGAAGCCGATCGGCGGGCGCTGGGGCGTCGCCTTCCGGGCCGCCGGCGTGACCGAGACCGTGGCCCGCTTCCAGGCCGACGCCGAGGCCAACTGGATCGAGCGCCACGAACCGGACGTCTGGCGCCGGATCCGTCGCTACGGCGTCCTGTCATCGTGGCTGACGGCCCGTCTCGTCGGCCGCTGGGTCGATTCCTCGGCTGCCCAGGTCGGCTACCTGCCGTTCGACTTCCGGCGCGCGCGCTGGGCCGGCAGGCTCGACTGGAAGTGGGAGGTCGCCCACTTCGACCGCGCCTGGCTGCCCGAGCTCGTCGATCCGACCGGGACCCTAGGCGAGCTCACGGCCGGCGCCGCCGCCCACCTCGGGCTCGGGCGGGCCGTGCCCCTCATCGCCGCCGCCGGCGACAAGCAGGCCGAGGCGCTCGGGGCCGGCGCCCTGACGCCCGAGATCGCCGCCCTTTCGTTCGGGACGACGGCCACGATCGGCACGACCCACCGCCGCTACCTCGAGGCGATCCCGCTGGTCCCGCCCTACCCCGCCGCGATCCCCGGCGCCTGGTTCGTCGAGCTCCAGGTCCTGCGCGGGTTCTGGATGGTGGAGTGGTTCAAGCGCGAGTTCGGGGCCGCGGAGATCGCCCGCGGCGAGGCCCTCGACGTGCCGCCCGAGGCACTCTTCGAGGAGCTCCTGGCGGCCTCGCCGCCGGGCTCGATGGGCCTCGTCCTGCAGCCCTACTGGATGCCCGGCGTCCGGTATCCGGGTCCGGAGGCGAAGGGCGCGATCGTCGGCTTCGGCGACATCCACGGCCGGGCCCACGTCTACCGGGCGATCCTCGAGGGCCTTGCCTACGGCCTCCGCGAGGGCGCGGAGCGGACGGTCCGCAAGAGCGGCGTCCCGATCCGCGAGCTGCGTGTGTCGGGCGGCGGCTCGCAATCGAGGGCCGCAGTCCAGCTCTTTGCCGACGTGTTCGGCGTGCCGGCGGGTCGGCTCGCCCAGACCCATGAGGCCGCCGGGCTGGGGGCCGCGATCGATGCCGCCGTCGGCCTCGGGCTGCACCCGGACATCGGGACCGCCGTCCACGAGATGGTCCACCTCGGCGAGGTCTTCGAGCCCGAGCCCGGCCGCCATGACCTCTACGAGCAGCTCTACCGCCGCGTCTACCTCAGGATGTACGCCCGCCTGAAGCCGCTGTACGAGGACATCCGGCGGATCACCGGCTACCCCCGACGCTAGGGCTACGCCTCTGCGGTGAGGATCGGGCGCTCGAAGACGAGGAGCCGCCACCAGCCGACGCGGGTGATGGGACCGGCGGGCACCAGCCCTGAGGCCCGGGCCGCCGCGATGACCCGCGAGTGAGGATGGGCGTAC
>MGOD01000097.1:9298-13430 GCA_001795245.1 Chloroflexi bacterium RBG_16_70_13 | reverse complement strand
CAGCCGTTGCCGACGGCGATCACCGCCCGGACCGGCCGGGCATCGGGCGGGATCGTGATGGCGAGGCGCCGGCGCGTCCGGGCGGCCGCCAGGCCCACCAGCGCGTCAACGTCGCCATAGCAGCAGACGACCCGGTCGAGGGCCACGAGGTCGGCCGGCTCGATCCCCGCGGCGAGGGTCACGAAGTCGCCGTACTCGAAGCTGACACGATCGGCAACACCGAGGCGCTCGGCCTCCGAGCGGGCGGCCTCGAGGTAGGGGCGCGAGGCGTCGACGTCGGTGACCCGGGCGGCGCCGCGGGCGATGAGCTGCTGGTGGACGGCGCCCACGCCGCCGCCGATGTCGAGGACAGTGCGGCCCTCGACGCCCTTGTGAGCGAGGGCGTCCGCGATGGCCCGCGACGCGCGTCCGGGACCCCTGCGCCGGTACTCGCGCAGCTCGCGCTCGGCGAGCCTCCCGTCGAAGGCCCTGTCGTAGCACGCCGAGCAGCAGGGATCCGGCACAGCTGGAGCGTACCCCGGCCGGCGGGCCCCGAACAGACCCGGCCGCGAGGCTAGGCCCGGACCTCCTGGCGCATGAACCAGATGTAGGCAGCGGCGAAGCAGACGGCGGTCATCGCCACGAGGGCCACGACGTGCGGCCAGATCAGCAGGGCGCTCTGGTCGAAGGGCAGGTACTGGCCCTGGAGCTGCTGGCCGAGCTGCTCGAGCTGGTCGATCGTCGCCGGCGTCGTGACCGTCGTCTTGTCGGGACGGAGCAGGACCGCCGACGCCTCCTGGAACAACGTCAGCGGCAGGACCCGGAGGATCGCATTCTGGAGGCTGGCGAGGTCGAGCTGCTCCTGGATGCTGGAAGCGCTGGTGATGGGCGCGATCGCCCCGGCGATCGCCTCCACGACGAGCCGGCCGAAGATCGCGACGGCGATCCAGATACCGAAGCCGGCCAGGGCCGCGTTCGCCGCCCGGCGCATCGCGACCGAGAGGACGAGCCCGAGCGCCAGCCATAGGCCAACCCACACGACCGTGATCGCGTACCAGGCCACGAGCCGGATGAGGTCGTCGGCGCTTGGGACGATCCCGAGCCGGAAGATCCCGAACCCGGAGATGACCGCGAACACGGCGAGCATGACCAGGGCGATGACCGCCAGGCCCGCCGCGAACTTGCCGTTGATGACGTCGTCGCGATAGATCGGCTGGGACAGGAGGCGCGGCAGGGTCCCGTCGGACCGCTCGCTGTTGATGGCGTCGAAGGCAAAGGCGACGCCGAGGAGCGGGGCGACGATCGCCACGAACGTCAGGACGTTCGGGACCGGGCTGTCGCTCGAGGTCGCCAGGAACAGCAGGAGGAACGCACCCCGGTTGTCCGTCACCAGATCGGCCACGTTCCGGATCGCGTCGGCCGCGATGTACAGCGGGATGAGCGTCGCGGCGCCCAGGACGAGCAGCAGGATGATGAAGCGGGCGCTGGCGAGGTGATCGGCGAACTCCTTGCGAGCGACGATGAGCCATCCCGCCCGGCGCGGGGGCTCGGCGCGGCGAACGACCTGGACCTCCGCGGCTGCCTCGGCGGTCATGCGCCGACCTCCTCGATCGTCTCGTCGACGGCGAAGCCGCGGGTCATGCCGGCGACCGCCGTCCGGTAGATGTCCTCGAGCGACGCCTCGAGCTCGTGGAGTGACGTCATCCGGAGCCCTCCACGGGCTGCGGCGTCGACGATCGCCTCGCGAGCTCGCAGCGATGCAGTCACGGGCCGGACCGTGATGCGCCACGTCCCGGCACCCGCATCCAGCTCGACGCGGTCGACCCCCTCGACCGCCAGGAGCGTCGCCCGGGGATCCGGCCCGTCGGGCTGGAAGGTCGCCTCGAGGTGGGCCGCCCCGTCGCCGAACGTCCCCGCGAGCTCGGCCACCGTGCCGACGCCGATGAGCCGCCCATGGGCGAAGATCCCGACCCGGTCGCAGACCGTCTGGACCTGGTCCAGGAGGTGGCTCGAGAGGAGCACCGTCATCCCCCGCTCCCGGACCAGCCCCCGGAGGAGCTCGAGGATCTCGATGACGCCGATCGGGTCGATGGAGGCCGTCGGCTCGTCGAGGATGAGGACGTCGGGGTCCTTGATGAGGGCGTCGGCGATGCCAAGCCGCTGGAGCATGCCCCGCGAATACGTCTCGGTCCGGCCGTCGGCCCGGTCGGTCAGGCCGACCTGCTCGAGGACCGCCTCGATGTGGGCCTCGGCGTCGGCGCCGCCGAGGCCGTTGAGGCGGGCCGTGTAGCGAAGGTTCTCGCGGCCGGTCATGTTGCCGTAGAAGCCCACGGCGTCGGGCAGGTAGCCGACCCGCCGCTTGACCTCGAGCGGATGGCGCGTCGGATCCATGCCGAGGACCCGGGAGCTGCCCCCGCTGGGCTCGGTCAGGCCGAGGAGCATGAGAATCGTCGTCGTCTTGCCGGCCCCGTTCTGGCCGAGCAGGCCGAAGATCTCGCCGGCCCGGACCTCGAGGTCGAGCGTGTCAACGGCGATCCGATCTCCGTAGCGCTTGGTGAGGGCGCGGGTGCGGATCGGCGCCGAGCTGCTCGACGCCTCCGATGCCCCACCACGGCGGCGCCGCGAGGGGCGGGTGGCGGTCGTCATCGGGCTACCGCCGGCCGTAGCGCTGGAAGACCCACCAGACGCCGCCGATGACGGCGACGATGAGGGCGACGCCGACGATGCCCCAGATGATCGAGGTCTCGACGGTGTAGCGGATCTCGATCGAATCGCGGGTCGACTGGTCGCCCGCCGCGTTCAGGGTAACGACGTAGTCGCCGGCGATGGCCGAGCCCGACGGCGTGATCCGGGCGGTGACGGTCTCCGTGGCGTTGGCCTCGATCGACGGGATCGTCTCCTTGTCGAAGCTCACCTCCCAGCCGGACGGGACCGTGCCGGTGAGCGTCACGTTCGTGACCGCGGCCGTGCCGGTGTTCGTGACGGTGAAGCTGAACGGTGTCGCGCTGCCGGCCGCGCCGCGACCGTTGAGCGGGGCGCTGTTGCTCGTGGCCACGACCAGGCTGTACGAGCCGGTGATTTCGACCTGGAGGTCGGTGATCAGCGTCTGGCCGCCGACGCTCGTCGCGACCTGGAGCTGGTAGGTCCCCGCGTCGACGTCCTGGGGCGGCTCGACGGCGACCGTGACCCCGGCGGTCGACCCGGCCTTGACGATGGCCGAGGCGGCCTGGCTCTGGCCGGTGAGCGTCGTGTTGACGGTCCAGCCCGTCGGGCCGGCCCCGGTCGCCGAGTAGCTCTGGTCCTCGGTCGTGTCGTTGACGACGGTCAGGCTGAAGTTGAAGGTCTGGGTGCTCGGACCGCGGAGGGCCGGGATGTCGCTCCGGATGGTGATCGCGCCAGTGGCGGACTCGTCCACGCGGACCTCGAGGACCAGCTCGACCGTCTCGGTCGGGGTCCGCCCGGTGAGGGTCATGCTCGTCGTCCCGGACGCATCAGCCGGGACCTTCAGGTCGACCCGGATGTCCGTCGGGTCCGTGCCGTTCGTCTCGACCGCGTCGATGACGAACCCGCCGCCGTGCAGCTTGGCCTCCCAGGCGGCGGGTGCTCCGGTCAGGGTCAGCCCGACCCGCTGGGGCGTCGTCGTGGCAACGTCCACGTTGAAGCTGACGCTGGCGCCCGGCGCGACGACGATCGCGGGGTACGGCGTCGTGATCGTCAGGGGGTCGGCCGCCAGGGCCGTCGGGGCGGCCACCCCGAGGGCGAGAGCGGCGGTGGTCGCGAAGGCCGCGAGGCGCCCGACCATGCGTCGCCCCGTACCCGGCCCGGTGGATCCAGACACGTCCGACGTCGGGTGGCCGTTGGGCCACCGGCTCATGTTGCTCGCCACAAGTCTCCTCCAGCGTCTCATCGCCGTTCGCAATTGGCGGTTTGGCGGCGCCCGCGTCGGGGCGCCAGCCGCGGGCCGGCCCTCTGTCGATCCCGCGTAGGCATCACCTCCGGGGAGGTGCCGTGCGGGACGGAATCTGCATCGGTCTGGCCGGGAGCGCAACTACGACCCGATGAAAACTAGGTTGCGAGACCGCAATCGAGCCGCACGGCTCCCGTCGGGGGTCCAGAGGTCCGGTTGACAGGATCGTCGATCTGCCGCCATGCT
>MGOD01000097.1:8507-9279 GCA_001795245.1 Chloroflexi bacterium RBG_16_70_13 | reverse complement strand
GCCGAGACGGCCGCAGGTCAGAGCATCGACCGAACGTTCAAGTCGGAATCGACTCGCTCCCGCGATCGCCGCCCGGGTCAGCCCATCGCCCGACACGCCCCATCACGCGTCGTCAGGCACACGCGACCGCAATGCCGGGTCCATCACGCCCGGCGGTGCGGCCAGAAGGAACCACTCAGCTCATGCTCTCGCGATCCCAGCACACGTTCACCGTTGGACGTGCCGCATCGATGCGCCGCCTGCGCCGGCGCGTCGCCGGCTCCGCCCGGCTCTACTGCAGCACCAATGGCTGCGCCAGCTTCCTCGAGGTGGACGTCGACGGCCACGAGGCGGTCTGCCCGGTCTGTGGCTACCGTCGCCGGCTGAGCTAGTCGTCGCCCCGGCGAGGCCCTCACGGGACGGAGCCGAGCGCTCGCCCGCGCATGGCGGTAGCGTTGCGGCATGAGCCGCGATGCTGAAGACCTCAACCGGCGCCTGCTGCGCGCCCGCGATGCCATGGACCGCGCCTATGCGGAGCCGCTCGACGTCCGGGCCGTGGCCGCGGTGGCCCACATCTCCGAGGCGCATTTCAGCCGCACCTTCCGCGCCGTCTTCGGGGAGACGCCGCACCGGTACCTCCAGCGGCGCCGGGTGGAGCGCTCGATGTTCCTCCTGCGCGAGACCAACCGAAGCGTCACCGACATCTGCCTCGACGTCGGCTTCACCAGCCTGGGCACGTTCAGCCGCACGTTCCGCCAGATCGTCGGCGAGACGCCGTCCGGCTACCGCGCGG
>MGOD01000097.1:4627-8497 GCA_001795245.1 Chloroflexi bacterium RBG_16_70_13 | reverse complement strand
GGCGGCGCCCAACTGCTTCCAGCTGGCGGCCACGCGCCCGTGGGCCGCGGCGCGAGGCACGCCGCAATCGAGCAGGTTTGGAGAAGCCACGGCGGCGGCGGCCCCCTAACCTGCACGTCACCCACCGACGACCACACAGGAGACTCGTGATGACCACCAGGCTGAGCGTCACCACCGTCAAGGTCCTCGACCAGGACGAGGCGCTCGACTTCTACGTCAACAAGCTCGGGCTGGAGAAGGGCCAGGACATCCGGAATGGGCCATTTCGCTGGCTGACGGTCCGGTTCCCCGGCGAACCCAACGTCGAGATCTTCCTGGAGAAGCCCGGACCGCCGGTGCACGACGAGGCCACCGCCGAGCAGCTCCGCGAGCTGATCACCAAGGGCGCGATGGGCTCCCTCGTCTTCGAAACGGACGACGCCCGGGGGCTGTACGAAACCCTCAAGGCGCGCGGCGTCACCGACTTCACCCAGGAGCCGACCGACCACTTCTACGGCACCGACATGGGCATCCGCGATCCGTTCGGCAACGCCATCCGGATCCTCCAGCCGGCCAGGAACCCCCAGAAGGTCACGGCCTGAGCCGCGGCGCCGATCGAGGAGAACATTCGATGGCCACAAAGCAGTCAACGAAGACCGGCTCCGCCGCTCGGGCCTCCGCCAAGGTCTGGACGGAGGAAGAGCGGGCGGCGATGCAGGAGAGCGCGCGAGAGCGCAAGGCGGCCTCGCGTCGTGGCTCGGCCGACGAGCGGGTCGAGGGCGAGCGCGACGTCCAGGCGAAGATCGCCGAGATGCCCGTTGCAGAGCGCGTCATGGCCGAGCGAATCCACGCCCTCGTGGGTTCCGCCGCGCCGTCGCTCGTGCCGAGGACGTACTACGGGATGCCGGCGTACGCCAGGGACGGCAAGGTCATCTGTTTCTTCCAGGCCGCCTCGAAGTTCAAGGTGCGGTACTCGACGTTCGGCTTCCAGCCGGACGCCCGGATCGACGATGGCGAGATGTGGCCGGTGGCCTTCGCCGTGACCGAGCTGACCGCCGGCGTCGAAGCCCGGCTCGCCGAGCTCGTGAAGAAAGCGGCGGGCTGACGAGCTGGTCACCGACTGGGGCGCCATCGAGGTCCGGGGCGCCCGCGAGAACAACCTCCGCGGCATCAGCCTCGACATTCCGAAGCGCCGACTGACCGTCTTCACCGGCGTGTCCGGCTCGGGCAAGAGCTCGCTCGTGTTCGAGACGATCGCCGCCGAGTCGCAGCGGATGATCAACGAGACCTACAGCGCCTTCGTCCAGGGCTTCATGCCGACGCTGGCCCGTCCCGACGTCGACGTCCTGAGGGGGCTGACGACCGCGATCATCGTCGACCAGGAGCGGATGGGCGCCAACGTCCGCTCGACGGTCGGGACCGTCACCGACGCCAACGCATTCCTCCGGATCCTGTTCAGCCGGCTCGGGCAGCCGCACATCGGCGGGCCCCAGGCGTTCTCGTTCAACATCCCCTCGGTTCGGGGGTCCGGCACGATCACGATCGAGCGCGGCGGCCGAACCGTGCGCCCCGCCGACGACGGCGAGCGCCGGCATTACGGGGGGTCGGTCGCGATCGAGCACGGCGCGGGCCGGACGGAGGTTCGCACCTTCACCCTTGCCGGCGGGATGTGTCCGCGGTGCGAGGGCATGGGCAGCGTCAGCGATGTCGACCTGACCCAGCTCTACGACGAGACGAAGTCCCTGGCCGAGGGCGCGATCACGATCCCCGGCTACACCGCCGACGGCTGGTCGACCCGGATGTTCAGCGAGTCGGGCTTCTTCGACCCGCACAAGCCGATCCGCGACTACAGCAAGACCGAGCTCCACGACTTCCTCTACAAGGATCCCGTCAAGGTCCGGATCAACGGCATCAACCTGACCTACGAGGGACTCGTCCCGAAGGTCCAGAAGTCGTTCCTGTCGAAGGACGTCGACGCGATGCAGCCCCATATCCGGGCGTTCGTCGAGCGGGTGGCGACGTTCAGTGCCTGCCCCGACTGCGGCGGCACCCGCCTCAGCGAAGGCGCCCGGTCGTCGAAGATCAAGGGGATCAGCATCGCCGACGCCTGCGCGATGCAGATCAGCGACCTGGCCGACTGGCTGCGGGGCCTGGCCGAGCCGTCCGTGGCGCCGCTGCTCGCCACGCTGCAGCATGACCTCGACGCGTTCGTCGAGATCGGGCTCGGCTATCTCAGCCTCGACCGACCGTCGGGCACGCTGTCGGGCGGCGAGGCGCAGCGGACGAGGATGATCCGCCACGTCGGCTCCTCGCTGACCGACGTGACGTACGTGTTCGACGAACCGACGATCGGGCTGCACGCTCACGACGTCGAGCAGATGAACGCGCTGCTCAGGCGCCTTCGGGACAAGGGCAACACGGTCCTCGTCGTCGAGCACGACCCGGCGGTCATCCGGGTTGCCGACCACGTCGTCGACATGGGCCCGCGCGCCGGCCCCCACGGCGGGACCATCGTCTACGAGGGCACGGTCGACGGCCTCATCGCGTCGGGCACGGCCACGGGCCGGTACCTCGACGTCCGGCTGACGCTGAAGTCGGAGACGCGGACGCGGCGCGGCTCGATCCCGATCCGGAACGCGCGGCTCCACAACCTCAGGGACGTCTCGGTCGACGTGCCCATCGGCGTCCTCGTCGCCGTGACCGGCGTCGCTGGCTCCGGCAAGAGCTCGCTGATCCACGGCTGCCTGCCCCGGACCGACCCGTCGGTCACGGTCATCGACCAGTCCGCGATCCGGGGCTCGCGGCGTTCGAACCCGGCGACCTACACCGGCATCCTCGACCCGATCCGCAAGGCCTTCGCGTCGGCCAACGGCGTCAACGCGTCGCTCTTCAGCGCGAACTCGGAGGGCGCCTGCCCGGCCTGCAACGGCCTCGGCAAGACCTACACCGACCTCGGGTTCATGGCCACGGTCGTGAGCGTGTGCGAGGTCTGCGAGGGCCGCCGATTCACGGACGACGTCCTCCACTACCGGCTGCGGGGGCGGAACATCGTCGAGGTCCTGGCGATGCCCGTCGAGGAGGCCCGGGACTTCTTCACCGAGCGGCCGGTCCGGGTCATGCTCGATCGATTGGCCGACGTGGGGCTCGGCTACGTGTCCCTCGGCCAGGCCCTCGACACGCTCTCGGGCGGCGAGCGCCAGCGGCTGAAGCTGGCGATCGAGATGTCCGGCACCACCGAGGTCTACGTCCTCGACGAGCCGACGACCGGGCTCCACATGCAGGACGTCGATAACCTCATCGGCCTGCTCGACCGGCTGGTCGAGGCGGGACGGACGGTGATCGTCATCGAGCACAACCTCGACGTCGTCGCCCGGGCCGACTGGGTCATCGACCTGGGCCCGGGCGGCGGCCACGACGGCGGGCGGGTGATCTTCGAGGGGCCACCGGCCGAGCTCCTCCGGACCGCGGGCTCGCTGACCGGAGAGCATCTCCGGCGACGGCTGGAGACCATCGCCGGGAGCTGAGGCGACGGCCCACTGCCGGCGATCGACGGGCGGCGGGCTGCGGGCCGGCCCCAACCGGCGCAACAAACCGGTGCCGACCCTGGCGATCCACCATGATCCGCTCGTGAAGAGCCTCGATCGCGCGCGTCTCGCCGAGCTCATGGCCAGTCAGGAGCGCACTTTCGTCGAACGCCACCCCCGGGCCCGGGCGCTCCACGAGCGTGCCACGCAGTCGCTCCTCGGCGGCGTCCCGATGAACTGGATGGTCCGCTGGGCCGGCGCGTTCCCGCTCTACGTCGAATCGGCCGCCGGCGCTCACTTCACCGATGTCGACGGCCACGACTACATCGACTTCTGCCTCGGCGACACCGGCGCGATGGCCGGCCAC